>NZ_JADFFM010000001.1:0-305868 GCF_015221995.1 Mucilaginibacter boryungensis | reverse complement strand
AGCCTCAATTTTAACGCAGGGGCACTTTATGCTTTTTTACCACAATTGGTGTGATACGCTTATTGCGCAATTAAAAAAATAGGTATTTAGCTTCGGCAAAACAGGAAAAACGGGCGTTTTTGGGCAATTATAGGTAGTATTTGCCAATATTATAAGGCATAAAAACAGGCGAAAACGGCGTAAAAAGGCAGATTAAGCAAAAAACCAGTTACGAATTTTCGATTACCAATTTGCTCCAGCCTTGGGTACTTCCCTTCTTTGATTCCTTTTTACGCTCGGCCATGGCTTTTTTAACACGGATAGCATACGACCAGCAGGTACTTTGCCTAATTTCCAGTTTTTCAGAGAGTTGATGTGATGAGATGGTGCCTTTGCTGGTATACATCAGATACACCAAATAAAAAGCTTTATTTATAGGTATGCGGTTATTATGGAATATGGTTTTTTGTAGTGCCGATTCTTCATAGGTACATTTAGTACAACGCCTGCTGTAAGGCATGCGCCCGCCACAATAGTTATTGTTACCACAGCGCGAACACTGATACCCATTTGCCCACTTTAGTTCTGAAAGGAATTTATAGCAGGTTTCCTGATCGGGATATTTGGCGCTAAACTCTTCAAAGCTTAACTCGGTTGACAGTGCCCGGGCATCGGTCACTTTTTCAATATTGGTCTTCAGCTGGATATTATCTTTTTGCAGCAACTGGTTCATGCGCGATATTTCGGCGGCCTGCAATTCCAGTTGTTCATTAGTGGCCAGCAGTTCTTCGTTCTGTTCCTCTATAATGTGCGATTGCTTAATGATCTCATCTGATTTCTGGATCACTTCGGCGGTACGTATCTTCACCTGGTGCTCCAGTTCCCGGTTAATGGAATCCTTCAGCTCAACATTTATAGCCATTTGTCTGATGGTCTCTTCCTGAGCTTCATCTTTTTCCCTGCGCAGCAACCGCACCTGGTCGCCGATGGAAAATGACAGGAAAACCATTTCCAACACAAATGATAAACTTAAACTGTAATGCCCCAGCACCCGGTTCAAAATAGGGAAAAGCCCCAGTACTACCGATAACTTTATTAAAAACCCAATAAACAGGAAGGTATAGCCAAGTACAAAAAAGCGGGCGGGTTTAAACCCTTCGCTCCAAACTTTTATGCCTGTATAAAAGGCCACGGCCAGCGGAATAGCATCAACAAACTTGTAAATGAAGAAGCTTTTATTGAAAAGAAAACAATAAATAAAGTATAACGTGCGCAAAACTAACACCACATTTATTAGGTTGTACAAACTTTTGGCGCGGGTTTTCACCTGTAATAACTCTTTAGTAAATATCAGTGCAAATACGCTGATCATATACAAGGCAATACCATAGGCATACTCATTCCAGGCGGGCGATTTCGGCCACAGGTATTGGAAGGCAATGCCATCCACGCTCATCTCATAAAAGCCTACGCTTAATATATATAATACATAAAACAGATATTGCAACCGCTTTACCGCCATAAACATGAGCAGGTTGTGGAAGCAGAATATCAAGATCATGCCGTAGAAAAGGCCATAGGTAAGATATTCAGTAAGCGCGTAATGGATAAAGTAATCAATCCTGCGGTATACTATAATTACGTTAACCTGCTCGACCGATTTTACCCTGAAATAGTAAGTATACTCGCCTTTTTTATAGTTCAGCACTTTAAACTCGAAGTTTTTATGCCTGAAAAGCCTGTCCTTAAAATTAAATTTGGCGCCTGCGCGCGATGAGATATAATTGCCGTTCGTGTCCGGAATAAAAGCGGTTATATCATCGGTAGTTTGGTCAAAAAACTCTATCAGGCAATCCCTACCCTTCATAGTCTGATTAAACCGCACCTTAATTTTATACCAATACCAGGTATGCAGATTGTAATTTTGAGGATAGTAAGCTTTATTCTCGTTAAACTTCCGGTCATATTCCTGCGACATTACCTGCTGCAGGGTTAACGAACCATTACTATCAGGCAGCCATTTGATCTGTTTGGCCCCGAATACATGTTCCTGGATAGTACTGTCAATCGGCACCAACTGCTGCGCCGCTAAATTGAATGGCAGCAAAAGCATAAAAGCAACAAAAAGCCTTTTTAGTATAGGTATACGCATATTAAAAAAACAGCTTTATAAAGTATCCGACTAATTATTTAAAAAAAATTTGACTGAGATTTATCCGTATCAATTGGTTAATGCAATAATACGCTTTGGTGGCATAAGTACTACTAAATACCCACAAATTTATCTTGTGCCTATTCCGTATCAAAACAAAATACAACACGCTAATTATCAGCAATATAACCCTAATATCGCTTGCTAATTTGTGATTTTTTTTAATAGTTTTGACCATACAATCAAATTTAAGATCGGTATATAACCAATTTATCGCCTCTTAAACATTATTGATCCTTTCTTAAGTACAGCTGCACAAAACACAAATTGGGCGGATCAGTAAAGTATTGTTTATTGTGAGCTTAAGAAAGCTATAACCAAAGTTTGAATATTGACCATGAAGCCAATCTATTTTAAGCTACTTGTATTTTTCGCAGTATTGCTGCCGGTATTTAAAGCCAACGCACAATCGGCTAAGCCTGCTAAAACCGTTGAGGTGTACACCACAGCAAAAGGCACCGATTACAAGATCACCAAAACCGAAACCCTGAAGTTTGAGGACAAGCCACAGCCATTGGAAACTGAGATATCTGTATTTGTTGATCCGGCCAAAAAATTCCAAACTATGATCGGTATTGGCGGCGCCTTAACAGATGCTTCGGCCGAGACTTTTTACAAGTTGCCTAAAGCCGCGCAGCAAGAGTTTATGCGTGCTTATTATGACCCGGAGAAAGGGATAGGCTATACCCTGGGCCGTACCAATATACAAAGCTGCGATTTCAGCAGCGATAGCTACAGCTATGTGGCTGATAAGGACATATCGCTGAAAAGCTTCAATATTAACCACGATCTGAAATATCGCGTGCCCTTTATAAAAGAAGCTATTAAAACTGCCGGTGGTAAACTGACGATGTTTGCCAGTCCGTGGAGCCCGCCTGCCTGGATGAAAACCAATAACGATGTTTTACATGGGGGTAAACTAAAGCCCGAATACGCGCAGGTCTGGGCCAATATGTTTGTGAAATTCATCGGCGCTTACCAAAAACAGGGCATCCCTATTTGGGGTGTTACCGTGCAAAACGAGCCGATGGCTACACAGAAATGGGAATCGTGCATATTTACGGCTGATGATGAGCGCCTGTTTGTTAAAAACCATTTAGGCCCAACGTTCCATAAAAGTGGTTTGGCTAATACTAAAATTATAGCTTGGGACCATAACCGCGACATGGTTTACCAGCGTGCCAGCAAGATGCTGGAAGACCCCGAAGCAGCTAAATACATTTGGGGGATTGGTTACCACTGGTACGAAACCTGGACCGGCAGCGCCATGCGTTTTGAGAATGTTAAGCGCGTGAACGACGCGTTCCCTAATACGCACCTGCTGTTTACCGAAGGCTGCGTTGAAAAATTTGACATGAAACGTGTGGATGATTGGTCGCTGGGTGAAAAGTACGGCTACAGTATGATCAACGATTTTAACGCAGGTACCTGCGGATGGACAGACTGGAACGTGCTGCTTGATGAAAAAGGGGGGGCAAATCACGTAGGTAACTATTGTTTCGCACCGATAATTGGCGATACGCAAACAGGTAAACTCATCTATACCAATATTTACTACTACATGGGTCAGTTCTCCAAATTTGTGAAACCGGGCGCGCACCGCATTGCGGTAGCAGCAAGCAGGGATAAACTGAGCAGCACTGCCTTTATAAATGCCGATGGCAAACTGGTGGTTGTGGTAATGAACAGCAGCGACGATAAGGTGAACTACCTGTTATGGATTAAAGGTAAAGCGGCATCGGTTGCAGCCCTGCCGCACTCTATTGCTACTCTTATCGTAAAATCATAGTTTGATAAATGAAATTCAAATCAATAATAGCAGCCGGTGGGTTATTAACCCTGGCTGCCTTAAATAGCCAAGCGCAAAAGTCGGCGGTTAGTTTGTGGCTTACCAATGCTGATAGGTCGGCCATGTTTCAGCAGCAAAAACAAACGCTGATTTTCCAGGCTAAAGCCGATGCCAACCCAACAATCGTTATAGACGATAAAATCACCTATCAGCCTATTGATGGATTTGGTTTTGCCTTAACCGGCGGCAGCGCTATTCATATCATGCGTATGAGTGCCCCGGCAAGGGCAGCTTTGCTGAAAGAACTGTTTGCCAATAACGACCAAAATATCGGCGTAAGCTACCTGCGCGTCAGCATCGGCGCATCGGACCTGAACGAGCGGGTATTTTCGTACGACGACCTGCCCGCCGGTTCAACCGATCCAAAGCTGGAACATTTTGACTTGGGTCCCGATAAACTGGATGTGATCCCATTACTGAAAGAGATTTTGGCCATCAACCCTAAAATCAAGATCCTGGGCTCTCCATGGTCGGCACCGACCTGGATGAAGACCAACGGAGACACCCGTGGCGGCGCGCTGAAGGCCGAATATTACCAAACCTATGCCAACTACTTAGTGAAATACATTAAGGGCTTTAAAGGGCAGGGAATAAGCATTGACGCCATCACCGTGCAGAACGAGCCGCTAAATCCTAAGAATAACCCCAGCATGGTGATGCAGGCACACGAACAGGCCGATTTTATTAAGAACAATCTTGGCCCGGCATTCAAATCAGCAGGAATAAAAAGCCGCATTATTGTTTACGACCATAACTGCGACCGCCCCGACTATGCCGATTCTATTTTAAACGACCCGGCCGCAGCTAAATACGTGGATGGCTCGGGCTTTCATCTATATGGCGGCAAAATTGAGGCGATGACCGACCTGCACAATGCACATCCCGACAAGAACCTTTACTTTACCGAACAGATGGTGATTGAGAAAGATAACACGCCAACCACCAATGTATCATCGCCGGTGAGGAAATTATTTATTGGCGCTACCCGCAACTGGAGCCGCAATGTGCTGGAATGGAACATGGCTGCCGATGTAAACAATCAACCCCATACCGACCGCGGTGGCTGCCCTATGTGCCAGGGCGCTATTACGGTTGATAAGGATAATTTCACGCGTAACATTGCCTACTACGCCATGGCCCATGCTTCAAAATTTGTACGGCCGGGGTCGGTGCGGGTGGCATCCAACAATATTGAAACGCTGCCAAACGTGGCCTTTATTACCCCAAAGGGAAAAAAGGTTTTAATTGTAACCAACAGCGGAGCAGACAGACAATCATTCAATATTCAATATAAAGGAAAAACCGTCGCGACCACGCTAAACAAGGGCGCCGTGGGTACCTACACCTGGGATTAATAACAATCTATCACTATGAAACTCAAATCAATCGTAATTCTTTTATCAGGATTATTTATCAGCAACTACGCCAGCAGTCAGGGATTTTTAAAAGCGCAGGGCAAGCTGATCGTTAACGAGAAAGGCGAAAAAGTAATATTACGCGGCATGGGCCTGGGTGGCGATATGCTGCAGGAAGGTTACATGTTTAAAGTAGCCATGCTAAACCAGCAATATAAAATACGCGCGGGAATTGAAGACTTAGTTGGCGCTGAAAAGACTGCTAAGTTTTACGATACCTGGCTGGCTAATAATACCCGCAAAATTGATGTGGATAGCATGGCGCGCTGGGGTTTTAACTCCATACGCCTGCCTATGCATTTTAACCTGTTCACCTTACCCGTAGCTGATGAAAAAGTGGCCGGGCAAAACACCTGGCTGCCTAAAGGCTTTGCCATGGTTGATGAACTGCTGAGCTGGTGCAAAGCCAACCATATGTACCTTATCCTGGACCTGCACGCCACACCGGGCGGACAAGGCAATGATTTGCCCATAGCCGACCGTCATCCCGATCAGCCTAATTTGTGGGATAGTCCGGCCAACCAGCAAAAAATGGTTGCCCTTTGGAAGAAACTGGCCGAGCGTTACAAGGATGAACCCAATATTGGCGGCTACGATATTATTAACGAGCCAAATTATGGATTTGACGACCCAAAAGACATTCGTGGCACCGCCGAAAAAACCAACGCGCCGCTGAAAAAGCTGATGATGGAAATTACTGCAGCCATCCGCACGGTTGATAAAAAACACATGGTAATTATTGAAGGTAACGGCTTTGGCAACAACTATAACGGCGTGCTGCCCACCTGGGATAATAACATGGTGCTCAGCTTTCATAAATACGGCAACTTTAATACCCAAAAGTCAATCCAAAACTTTTTAAACCTACGCGATAAATACAACGTACCACTATGGCTGGGCGAATCGGGCGAAAACTCAAACACCTGGTTTACCGAATGCATCAGTCTGGCAGAACATAATGATATTGGCTGGAGCTGGTGGCCATTAAAAAAGATGGGCGGCAATAATCCGCTGGAAATTAAACAGCCTGAAGGTTATCAAAAGCTGCTGGATTACTGGAGCGGCAAGGGCCTCAAGCCATCGCCTGCTGAAGCACAGATTATACTGGACCAATGGTTAAGCAACCTGAAGTTTGAAAACAACATTATTCATCACGACGTGATAGACGCCATGTTCAGGCAGGTGCAATCCGCGGAAGCAAAACCATTTAAACTCAATGTAATTACTAATAACGCCACCATTTTGGCTGCCGATTTTGATATGGGGCGTCAGCGTTCAGCTTATTATGATAAGGATACCTCCAGCTATCAATACACCCCCGGGGTAAACACTGTGGGCAATAAAGGCCACAGCTACCGCAACGATGGTGTTGATATAAAAACCGATGCTGCGGGCCCGTACGTAATGAGTATTGAAGACGGCGAATGGCTGCAGTATACGCTGAATGTTAAACAACCAGGCAATTACACTATTACGCTAACCGTAGCTGGTGATGGTAATGGTCGGTTATCATTAACCAATAATGGCGCCGACCTGGTTAAAACACAAGCTGTACCTAATACCGGTGGCATGGATAAATGGTCTTCGGTTTCCTTTAAGAATATAGTTCTAAAAGCGGGGGTTAACAAATTGCGCGTTTACGTCGATAGAGGCGGCTGGAATTTCAGGGAGATGAGGTTTAGTAAATGATCAGTTATTTACAGGGAACGCGAAATAAAAAGTGGTGCCTTGCCCTTCTGTGCTTTCCAGCCATATGCGGCCATGGTTAGCTTTCACAAATTCTTTTATAAGTAATAAACCCAAACCACTACCCTTTTCGCCTTTTGTGCCAAAGCTTACGTTAATATTTGTTTTAAGGAACGCCTTTTGTTGTACTTCGCTAATGCCTATGCCGGTATCCCTTACACCATATATCATTTCCTTTTCACCGGCAATAAATGTAACATCAACCTTGCCATCGGCAAATGTGAACTTAATAGCATTTGAAAGCAGGTTCCGAATAATAAAATCAAAATGGTTAGCATCCATAAACACCCTGGCATCGGCAGGGGTATTGTCGGTAATGGTAATGTTTTTAATAGCCGCTTGTTGCGATAGTACCGCTATATTTTTACTAATGATAGGTTTAGTTTCCACCAGTTCCTGATGAACCTTTACGCCTTGTAGTTGCGAACGCCCCCATTCAAACAAAGCATTCAGTAATTCAAACGATGCTGATGTTTGTTCGCGTAATTCAGATATCATCACCCGTAATTCTTCTTCAGAGAACTCCTCGGTTTCCATCATGGCAAATAGTTGCGCGGCACTGCCTGCTGGCCCCTTTAAATCGTGCCCAATGATAGAAAAAAGCGTGTCTTTTACTTTATTTGACGCGGTAAGCTCAGCATTAAGCCGTTTCACTTTACGCAAATAAAACACCAATAATACCAATATTACTAATGCAGCAATCAGTATTACAATACCCAAGTTTAGTTCGGTATTTTCTTTTTTATTTACCTGCTGCAACTGCCCCAGCTTCTCGCGCGAACTTTCCAGCGCATAGCTGCTATCCAGTTCGGCAATATCTTTAGTGGTATCGGCGCCAAGCAGGCTATCCAGCAGGCGATGATGCTCTTCCAGCGCCTCCATCGCTTCTTTATAGTCTTTCTGTTGCTGGTATATCCCAGCTAATGCCTGGTAAATATTAGCCTCCAGTTGCGGCTGATGCAGATCACGGGCAATATTTAAAGCCGTTTTCAAATCGTTAAGACTTTGTTTGGCATCCTGTTTTTTCAGCACAGCGGCAATACTTATTAACGCCTGGGCTTCTTCTTGGGGTTTGTTAAATGTTTTGGCCTCTGCTAATGCCTTTTTATAATAGGCCAATGCCCTGGCTTTTTCACCCTCCTGCTCAAACACCTTGCCTTCCTCATCCAGCAATGTAATTTGTGTATCCCGGTTAGATGGGTTACTGCTATTACGCACCCCTTCCTCCAGGTAGCGCAACGCATTTTTAGGGTCACCCTTTTTAAGGTACAAATGCCCAATGCGTTCCAGTAAAATAAAATATGCTTCAGGCTTAATCGACCGATGTTCGTACTGTACTAAAGCGCGCAGGTAATAAGTTAAGGCTTTTTCAATTTCACCCTTTTGTTCATAAACCGCACCTAAGCCATGGTAGGTTTCCAGTATGCCCGATGTATCATGTGTATCTTCATAAAATTTCATAGCCCGGTTCATATCCCGGGTAGCCAAAGCGATATTTTCCTGCAAGCCCTCAACCATGCCCAGTTGATCATAAGCCAGCGCAATACCTTCGGATTCCTTTATAGTCCTAAATATCGATAAAGATTCGTTGGTAAAACGGCGGGCCAGATCGTTATGATGATGTAATTCATTTATCCGGCCTAATTCCAGCAATATCGAAGCTTCATCGTGCCTGTCATTATGTTTTTGGGCCAATCGCATAGCCTGGTTGCAGAAATCAACCGCCGAATCGGGTTGGGTAGCAGCATAAGCTTTACTTAACTGCAGGCTGGTTTTTATTTTATCGCTTTCGGCATCCTTCACCAGCTTTTCGCGTAACTGCGAAGTAGTTTGCTGTGCAAAAACAGCAGATGAAATAAATAAAAACAGGATGGAAAAATATCGCATAGCAAGGTTTAAGTATTCTGTGTACGCTACAAAGCGTAAAATTGTTCAACCAATGAAATATAATGGTAATTAATTATGTAAATCTTATGCTCTCTCATATTAATTACACTAATATTTTTTCGACCGCTTTTGATTTTTTAAAAGAATACTTGGTCAGGTTCACTAATAAAACGCTAAACAATATCACAAAAAGACCAATTAGCTGCAGGATAGAAATATGTTCGCTACCAAACAAAGTCCCCAATAAAACCGCTATCACGGGATTTACATATGAGTGTGTGCTTACCTGGGTAGCTGGCCTTACCGATAGCAGCCAAACATAAGCGCTAAACCCAATTATCGATCCAAATACAATTAAATAGCTTACAGCTAACCAAGCCTTTAAAGGTATTTCTGTGGGATGGAATGCGCCTGTCTCGCCATGTATGGCGCCTGCAAAAACGTAAAGTATGCCTGCTATAACCATTTGCCAGGCTGTATTTAACCGCGCCGGTGCTGTACTACCGCGTTTTTTAGATACTAATGAACCGGAGCACCAGGCAATAGGCCCAATAAGCAGCAACAACAAGCCAACCAACTGTTCGCGACTGAAAGCACCTTGGGATGATTTAAATATGGCTTCGCCAAAAAGCAGGAATACGCCGCCAAAACCCAACACCAATCCGCTAATGGTCGACTTACTTTTCAGGTTTACTTTCCAGTTGTCTTTATCAAGTACTACAAACCAAATGGGGTTAGTGGACACCATAATAGCTACCATTGCACTTGGCAGGCTGCGTTCGGCCCATATAACGATCCCCATGCCTATAAACAACATCAGAAACCCACTAAGCCCTGAGGTAATAATATCTTTGCGCGACCATATTTTATCGCCCTTTATAAAACACCAAACCAGCATTAAAATACCTGCGGTAAGAAAGCGAACGGCCCCCATAAGCATTGGAGGGAAGCCATGTATAGCCACCTGTATAAAAAAATAAGTTGACCCCCATACTACCCATACAACAGCAAAGGCGGCAATAACCAGAACAGGTGAGGCGGCGGGTTGATTAGCTTTCATAAGGCGGGCAAATATAATTATTTGTAAGGCCGTCTATGTCAGCATTATTCAATGTTTATCATTTCGCATCGTTAACTTCAAGCCAATGCCCGTCAGGATCCTGAAAGTAAATTTGTTTTACGCCATCAACACGGGCGGTTATTGTGCCCGCTGCACCGGCTACATTCTCAAATTTAATGTGCTTATTGTTCAATATTTTGACAAAGTTTTCTACCGATGGCACACTAAAACACAAATGTTCATTTTTTTCGAATACCTGAGGCGTTTTGCGCCCTTGTATCACATGTAAATTAACGCCATTGCCCAGATTAAACCAGGTATGCTTACCATCATGAAAGGGTTCAGGACCTATTTCCAGGTTAAACAGATCGTGATAAAAATCGGTCGATTGCTTTAAATCGGTAACGTAAATGGCTATATGGTTTAGTTTAGCAGTTATTGGTTTTGTTTCGGTTTGTGCAAATGCTTTTTGCAACGGACTAAGCAACGTAATTACTATGGCGAAAAGAAATATGGTTTTCATGGGTAAAAGCTTTCCTTAAAGATGGTCAAATTTTCAACATTAAAAAAGGCGCCCTGGATACCATGGCGCCTTTATGTTGATTTTTAGGTAATTTAATAATAGTAAACGTTGGTTTGCAAACCTGCGGTCAGCTTAGTTTGGTCGGTAGCGCCTGACAGCCCCTGCAACCATACAGTATAAACCGATCCGCTTTGCAGCGAGGCTGTGTTTATACTGGCCAGCACCGTTGATGTACCGGTTTGCCGCACTTCTAATGTGTAAGTTGTGTTGCCGTTAACCGGAACAAAATCTGAATAACCCTTGTATGCCTTGTTAGAAACCAATACTGCCCCGCCTTTTATAGCCAAGTCGGCAGCAGGAGCGTTTGGACTAAGGTTTACAAAACGGATAGTCGCCATGCCTGTAGCTGGTTTAACAATATTGTCTTTAAGTATCACTATATCCGGTGTAGTTATCACGTTTGCCAGGTAAACAGAGTAATACTGATCGGCTTTTAGCGTAACAGTATCCGATATTGTTTTGATTGAGGTACCACTGTTATAAAAAGCTGCTGTCCGTTTGCCGGTATAAGCACGGATATAATCCAGGCCATCTCCATAAACAATCGGCGCTGTGTTTGCACGGTTATTGTCCAGGTAAAAATCCTGAGCAAGTGAATTTGGCGATGTGTTTATAACCGTTACTAATGCATATGGAACATTCACAGCATCGTCATTATCATGGTTTTTTAAACACGATGAAAACATTGCGGCCAGCAAACATACCATCCCGATCATGCCTGCCCCCTTTAAAATTTGCTGAGGTTTTTTCATAAATTATATCATGTAAAAATTAAACTTTATACAGCCATTACGCAGCAAAAAAACATTTCGCTACTATTAGTTAAATAAAATTTCCATTTTTTCGTCTTTCCGCATATTAAAATGCAGTAAACCATTATAAGACAACAGATTAACTACAAAGTTTAATTATTGCTATTAACGGCATGTTTTTGATTATCGCGATAAGCCCATTCGGCCATAGCGTTCATAACCGGGGTTAGGCTCTCGCCCGCTTCACTCAAATAATAAGTAACAACAGGCGGTACTACCGGTTCGGCTTTGCGTATCACCAGGTTATCGGCCTGTAGCTGTTTTAGGTGCTGTATCAGCATCTTTTCAGTAATATCGGGGATGGCGCGCTTTATCTCGCTATAGCGCTTTGGGCCGCTCATTAGCTGGTATAAGATAATAGGTTTCCAATAGCCCCCAATTTTATTCATTACGTACGATACCGGGCATAATAAGGTGGCTACTCCTTTATTAAAATTCCTTGTCGAACTTTCTTTAACTTCCATAGCTACATACTTTAGGGTAAGTACTTGTAAAAAAGTAAGTACAAATATACTTTTGTTCCGAACATTAACAATAAAAAATAGCATGAAAATCACACTCACAGGCTCGTTAGGTAATATTAGTAAGCCACTTGCCAAAAAACTAATTGCTGCAGGGCATCAAGTAACGATTATTAGCAGTAAAGCAGATAAAGCAGCAGAAATTGAAGCATTAGGTGCAACCCCTGCCATAGGCTCAGTAAGCGATATAGACTTTCTTACCAAAGCCTTTACCGGTGCCGATGTTGTTTATACCATGGTACCACCAAACTTTGGTGTTAGCGACTATCGCAAATACATTGCGGAAACCGGTGAAAAGTATGCACAAGCTATTCAAAAGGCCGGTGTAAAAAAAGTGGTTAACTTAAGCAGCATAGGTGCACATTTAGATGGTGGTACCGGACCAATTGCAGGCTTACACGATGTGGAAAACATTTTTGCCGGTCTGGATGGCGTGGCTGTGAAACATCTGCGCGCCGGTTTCTTTTATGTAAACTTCTTTCACGATATACCAATGATAAAAAACGCGGGATTTATGGGATCAAACTACAGCAGCGATACCAATTTGGTTATGGTACATCCTGATGATATTGCTGATGCTGCCGCCGAGGAAATCCAGGCTTCTTTCACGGGAAAAAGTGTACGCTATGTAACCAGCGCTGAACATCCGATAAGCGATGTGGTAAAAACGTTAGGCACTGCAATTGGCAAACCCGATTTAAAATGGATGGAATTTACAGATGAGCAAGCACTGGATGGTATGCTAAAGGCTGGCTTCCCTAAACCTATTGCATCAATGTATGTTGAAATGGGTACGGCTGTGCGCAGTGGCATATTGTTTGAACATTACTATACCAATAAACCCGCCGCTCAGGGTAAAACCAAGCTGGAAGATTTTGCCAACGAGTTTGCAACGTTATTTAATAATTAAAATAAATTATTGAATCCAGCGAAGCCGCATAGACTTACAGTCGATGCGGCTTTTTGCAGTTTATTTAGATTAGGGTTAACTCATAGGCAACCGCTTGTAAAAATGGTGCGTAGTTGTAGTAAAGGGCTTTGATCTCAAAGTTTATCATTAACATCTAAAAAACGACTCTATGAAAAAAATTATGTATCCGGTGATTGCCTTACTGATCATCAGCACATCGGCATTTGCCTTATTACTGGGCAACTGGAAAGTAAAAAGCGGCGAATCTATAGTGAAATTTTCGGGCGGGAAGATCCATGGTGCCTTTGAGGGCCTGAAAGCCGATATAAACTTTGACAAGGCACACCCTGAGCAGGCTAAAATTTCAGCAAGTATTGAGGTGGAAAACATAGCGACAGGCTTTTTTCTGAAAAACAGCCATGCTAAGGATGCCCTGGGCGCTGAAAAATATCCTACCATCCGCTTCGTGTCATCGTCGGTAAAAAAAGCCGGGAATGGTTACGAGGCCGAGGGCAACCTGACTATGAAAGGCGTTACCAAGCCCGTAACCATCCGCTTTACTTTTGATGATAAAGGCAACGAAGGCGTGTTTAAAGGCGGCTTTAAGGTAAACCCCAAAGAATATGGGATTGACCGCAGCGGCACACCCGACCAGGTTAACATCGAACTGGTTGTCCCGGTAAGCAAATCCTGAGCTGCATAAAAAAAGCCCTGACGAATTCGGGGCTTTTCTTTCGATCAATCTTTAAATTTAGCTATAGTTTTTCGCCCCAAATCGTAAGTTATCCGGAATACCTCCTGGTTGCTGCCTGTACTTTCAGGGGTTTGGTGAAAACTGAACACAAACTGTCCCTTAATGTTCTTAAACAGGAAAGGCGTATAGATCACATCTAAGCGGTTATATGTCTTTTTCGAGTAGTAGGAATCGCCATATACAATATGGTGGCCCTGCCCGGCATAAAACTCATCAAACAAGGCTATTTTATGGTAACTCAGGTAAACACTGGCTACGAATCCTTTAGGCACCTGGAAACCATCTACCCCGCGTGAGCGTTCCAGCGATATCATGCCTCCCGCCTCAACAGAAAGCGAATCGAATGTAGACTGTTTACGGCTAAAGTCCATACCCAGGCGCACCTGTGCGCCGCCGTTGTCGTTGATATGGTCGGTGGGTAATAATACCTCCGCACCGGCATCGTGCAGTAATAAAAAATAGTGTGAGATATAAAAGCTGCCATCCTTTTTAGGTGTGTATTTCCCCGATGCGCCAAAAATAAATTGCTCGCGGTCGGTAACTGTTTGGCGGCTTACCCAGTCCAGCCAAAATGTTTCATAGCCGTGATGGCTTTGATACCGCGCCAGCAAACCTTCAATATTGGGTCGAAAGTAACGCAGTGTATCATTCAGCAAAGCGCGGGGGTAGTTGCTTACTAAACCTTCGCGGGGGAATTCGCCAGCGTTAAACTGCCATTTCGAACTTTTGTATTGGTAGTAAGCTACCGGGTCAACCTTACCAAAGAAAGGCTTCGCACCAAATTCATGCAATCCGTTCACCCCTACCACAAAGCTGTTTACCGAATCAAGGCGCAGGCCAAAATCAAGCGCCAGGCGTGTACCGGAATACGTGTGCGAGCGGTCTACAAACTCTTTGTATTCGTGGTTATCTAAAAAACCCAACCCGTTAAAGTGCACATCGACAGTTTGCGCGCGGGTTGTGATGAAACAGGCGATAAATAGAATTAATGGCAGATATATCTTTTTGATCATAGCAATATTATTCAACAGTAAAGTTAATGGCACGACTGTTACGCCCGCCCGGGAAAGGGTTGGTGCGGATAGAAAAAATCAATTCGTATTTCCCTTTTACAGGCGGCGCTTTAAATATAAAGTGATAAGGCACGGCTTGATGTGGCTGAATAGTAATTAGCCCAAAATCGGCCCCAGCCCTGAATGGGAACTTATTCTTTTCATTTTGCAAAAAACAGGCAGCCATCACCGTCTCATGCGGGTAAGTTTCATTCTTAAAATTGATGGGATAATTATACGGGTTGTTAATCGTCAAATCCATTACAATACTTTGTCCGGGACTTGCTTTAATAGTATGTTCTTTAGTACTAATATCCACTTTTTGAAATGTCCGTACACTATCTACCCATATGCCATGCCATAACCCCCGTGCGGTTTTAAAACTATCCAGCACTAAGCCACTGCCACGGAAGTCCATAATGTAATAGGCGCGCTTGTGCTGCATATTATCCTCGATAGGCCAAATATCAAACTGGGTGCGGCGGTACTCGCGGCCATCGTACGAGAACCCTTTCAGCGAATTGGTATAATAACAATACTTGGACGGTTCCTGAAAACCGCTGATAAATATCACGTAGTTATTGCCTGCCCGCTGCTTCACTTGCTTTGCCCACTGGCGGTAGCCATAATAGCTTTGAAAACGTGAACTGTTTTTGATAAAATCAGGAGGCGATATTAAGGCTATCCTCAGCGCAACTATTAAAAGCAGGTTAGCCACCGCCAGTTTAGCAAACCACTTGGGGAAATTGTTCAGCTGCTTAAAGCGGATCAATACCAGCATGGTCAGCGGCGCAAAGGCAATTAAAGTCCAATGCGATTGTACTTCGCCTTTCAGGGTATTCAGCCAAAAGAAAATTACCGTCCCAATCAGGTTAACCAGCAGACCGCGGATAAAAGTATCTTTCACCCTGATGCTAAACGCCAGGTAGAACAGGAACCAGCCTATCAGGGGGCCTGCCATTAATATTTGTCCGGGAAAATAAAGCAGCGTAGTTATAGGATCGTATACCTCGGCCGAGCGCTCGTACAAATGGTAATTTAGTGATGGATAGTTATGGTTTACCTGCCATAAAATATGCGGCAAGTATAATATGGCTGACAACCCAACAATGAGATAAAAACTGCGGCGTTTCAGCAACTTAATATTTGATAAAACGGTAAAGCCGATGAGCAACACGCCATGGTATTTACTGTACAGTAAACCGGCAATAATCACCGCTAGCAACAATGCCCACTTCAATTTATCCTCATCAATATATTTTTGGTAGATGTAATAGAACAGCGTGGTGAAGAAAAACAGCGGAACATCGGGCGTAGTAGTAAAACCATAAATATGAAAGATGAGCACCCCCGACATGACCAAAATAAACCACCGCGCTTCAATAGCATAACGCTTTAATATCAGCCAAAGTAAATAAATTGAGGTGCTGCTGGCTAAAATGGTCATCAGGCGCAAGCCCAATTCGTTATGCATTATGGCATCGCCCAACTTAATAAAAATAGCCACCATAGGCGGGTGGTCATAATAACCCCAATCTAAAAAGCGGGAATAAAGCCAGTAGTAAGCTTCATCGGGGTGCAGTTCCAGCGTGTAGGATTGCAGGGTATTCAGCAGCGTCCAGCAAAGCAGGAAATACCAGATGGGCTTGTCCGATCGTTGAGGGGTATTTAGTGCAGTATCCGGCATTTATGGCAGCTGTGAATTTTTTGTAAAGGTATAATAAAACACCGTTAAGGCGGTAATTCTGTATAGAGACTACAAACCGGCGGCGATTTTTTAAAACGTTGGAAGGATTGAATTAATTATGTTTGCAGCAACATAACTAAAAATGCACATGAGCCAACACATGGATATTATCACAAAACCACGCCAAACTATACTTAACACTTTAGACGCGCTTACAATTGACCAACTGAACACCATCCCTGTCGGGTTCAATAATAACATTATATGGAATCTGGGCCATATGATTGCCGCGCAATGTGGCATATGGTATAAACGCGCGGGTTTATCGTTACCCGTTATGGTAAGCGAAGAGTTTTTTGAAACCTACAAACCCGGCACCAAACCCGAAAGGTTTTATGCAGCCGACGATCTGAATCAAATAAGAGAGTTATTCTTCAGCACACTTGCACAGTTTGAAGCCGACCGGAAAACTGATATGTTCGACAATTACCCTACCTGGACAACCCGTTACGGCGCCGAATTGCACAGTGTTGAAGACGCGGTTGCTTTTATACCATTCCATGAAGGTTTGCATATCGGGGCGATTGTAGCGCTAAGGAAGTTAGTGTGATAACCAACGTGTAAAAACAAAAAACCCGGCTAAAAGCCGGGTTTTAATATTGCAAAGACTAATCTCTGATTAACTAATCTCTAATCACTAACTTACACCCCCAACAACAACCTTGCTGGGTCTTCCAGTAATTGTTTAACGCGTACCAGGAAGCTTACCGACTCGCGGCCATCAATGATACGATGATCGTATGACAGGGCCAGGTACATCATCGGGCGTATTACTACTTGTCCGTTTACAGCAACAGGGCGCTCAATAATATTGTGCATACCCAATATGGCCGACTGCGGCGAGTTGATGATCGGCGTAGACATCATAGAACCAAACACCCCACCATTGGTGATAGTGAAGGTACCGCCGGTCATTTCTTCTAAAGTCAGTTTGCTTTCGCGGGCTTTACCTGCTAATACTACTATAGCTTTTTCAATTTCAGCCAGGCTCATGCTATCGGCATTACGAATTACCGGAACTACTAAACCTTTAGGGGCCGATACCGCGATAGAAATATCAGCAAAGTTGCTGTAAACGATCTCCTCGTTCTCTATACGTGCGCCAACTGCAGGCCATTCTTTTAATGCTTCAGTTACCGCTTTGGTAAAGAAAGACATAAAGCCCAGGCCAACACCATGCTTCTCTTTAAATTTATCTTTGTACTTACCACGCAATTCCATAATCGGCGACATGTCCACCTCGTTAAAGGTGGTCAGCATGGCAGTTTCGTTTTTCACAGCAACTAAACGTCGTGCTACAGTTTTACGCAGGTTCGACATTTTTTCGCGACGCTCGCCACGTTCGTCAGGCTTGCTTGGCGCAGCGCTTACGGCAGGCGTAGCCGGTGGTAAAGGTATTTTTGTAGGCGATGGCGAACTGGTTGTTTGCGGATTTTCGTTCACCTTATCTGCAGTAATAGCATCAGCCTTAGTGATACGGCCACCTACGCCTGTACCACTCACCGATGCAGGGTCAACACCTTTTTCAGCCAATATTTTACCGGCAGCAGGTGATGGTGTGCCTGCGGCGTAAGAAGTGTTTTGAGTTGCAGGAGCAGTGGCAGTTGCTGCAGCAGGAGTGCTACTGCTACTTGCAACTGCTGCTTGGCCAGAGGCTGCAATAGAACAAACTACCGCGCCAATTGGCAATACATCACCTTCTTTAGCCAGAGTTTTAAGTGTACCTGCTTGTTCGGCAGTCAATTCAAAAGTAGCTTTATCCGATTCCAGCTCGGCAATAGCTTCGTCCATAGCCACCTGGTCGCCGTCTTTTTTTATCCAGCGCGACAAGGTTACTTCGGTTATAGATTCGCCTACGGCTGGTACTTTAACTTCAATAGTCGCTCCGGTTGCCGGGGCAGCGACCGTTGCAGCCGGTTTGCTTTCAGCAACTACAGGTTGCGAAGCAGGAGTGGTATTGCTACCTTCTGCTGCCACTGGTGCACCAGCGCCTTCGTCTATTTTAGCTACAGCAGCGCCAATTGGCAAAGTGTCGCCCTCATTTACCAGTGTAGTTAAAGTGCCGGCTTTTTCGGCAGTTAATTCAAAGGTGGCTTTGTCCGATTCCAGTTCGGCTATCACTTCATCCATGGCTACCACGTCGCCGGTTTTTTTTATCCAGCGCGATAGCGTTACTTCGGTAATAGATTCGCCTACGGCAGGCACTTTGATCTCTAAACTCATGTTTCTTTAGGTTATAAGTTTTATGTAGTGATGGGTTTTGAGTAGTGAGTTTTGAGTCAACTCATCACTCAAAACTTATTACTCAAAACTAATTAGTCGGCAACAACTTTATCCATTTTTGCCGTTGTCTTTGTTATTTTCTCTTTTGTTGCTTCGCTTACAGGTGATTCAAAAGCTTTGCTAATGATATACGCCTGTTGCGATGCATGCTGCTTGGCATAACCGGTAGCTGTGCTGGCGCTTTCCTTACGCGAAATTACATCCAGATTCAGATCGCTGTTGCGGAATTTGCGCAGCATATATGGCCAGGCACCCATATTTTCAGGTTCTTCCTGTATCCAGATAAAATCCTTAGCATTGCTGTATTTCGCTTTTATTTTCTGCATTTGGATGATCGGCGTAGGGTACAATTGTTCTACACGTACAATGGCTACATCTTTGCGTTTATCGGCCTGTTGTTTCTCCAGTAATTCATAATATAATTTACCTGATACAAACAGCACACGTTTTACTTTTTTAGCATCCACGTATGTATCGTCAATAATTTCCTGGAATTTGCCCTCGGTAAAGTCTTTCATTGGCGATACACAAGCCGGGTGACGCAGTAAGCTTTTTGGTGAAAAGATCACCAACGGCTTACGGAAATCGCGCTTTAACTGGCGGCGCATAATATGGAAGAAGTTAGCCGGGGTAGTGCAATTGGCAACCTGGATATTATTATCGGCGCAAAGCTCCATAAAGCGCTCAATACGTGCCGATGAATGCTCGGGACCCTGGCCTTCAAATCCATGTGGCAGTAACAATACTAAACCATTGCCACGTTGCCATTTGGTTTCAGAACTGGCAATGTATTGGTCAACAATTATCTGTGCTCCATTCAGGAAATCGCCAAATTGCGCTTCCCAAATCGTAAGGGCATTGGGGTTAGCCAAAGCGTAACCATATTCAAAACCCAATACACCATATTCAGACAATAACGAGTTATAAATGCTAAACTTTACTTCTGTATCAAGTGTATTAAGCGGTGTATATTCCTCTTCCGAATCAACCAGCGTTAACACCGCATGGCGATGCGAGAAGGTGCCACGTTTAACGTCCTCGCCGCTTAGCCTTACCGGGTGGCCTTCTTTTAATAAAGTTCCGTAGGCCAATAACTCGCCCATAGCCCAATCGAAGGTTTTGGTGGTATCCACCATTTTGCGGCGGTCTTCAAACAACTTTTCAATTTTTTTGAAGAATTGCTTGTCTTTAGGCAGTTCTGTTATTTTTTGGCCAATTTCAACCAATTCCTTTTCAGGGACAGCGGTATCCTGGGTGGCTGTCACTTCTTTGTCGGTAGCCAGGTGTAAACCTTGCCACGCACCCAGGAACATCGGTTTGCTTTCAATAAATTTATCTTCGGCTTTGCTGGCATCCAGATCTTTTTGCAGCACCGCACGGAAATCGGTTTCCACTTTTTTAGCAGCCGCTTCATCCATTACCTTTTCGGCAATTAATTTTTGCTTGTATATCTCTAATGGATTAGGATGCGCTTCGATAGCCTTATATAATACCGGCTGGGTAAACTTGGGCTCGTCCGACTCGTTATGACCGAAGCGGCGGTAGCACAATATATCAATAAAAACATCACCGTTAAATGTTTGGCGGTATTCCATGGCCAGATTAATTACGTAGGCAAGGGCTTCTACATCATCGCCATTTACGTGAAATACGGGCGCTAATACCGTTTTAGCTACATCAGTACAGTAAGTGCTGCTGCGCGCGTCTTTATAATTGGTGGTAAAACCTATCTGGTTATTTATAACCAGGTGAATGGTACCGCCGGTGCGGTAACCTTCCAGTTTTTCCATTTGTAAAACTTCGTAAACAATACCCTGGCCTGCTACCGAAGCATCGCCATGGATAAGTATAGGCGCTATTTTATTGTAGTCGCCGTTGTATTTAAAGTCGATTTTAGAGCGGGTTAAACCTTCTACCACCGGGTCAACTGTTTCCAGGTGCGATGGGTTGGGGCAAAGGCTTAAATGCACTTTTTTACCGCTGGTGGTCTCTACGTCGGTTGAATAACCCAGGTGATATTTTACGTCGCCGCCGTGTGATGAATCGGCATCATAATTTTTACCCTGGAATTCGGCGAAGATCTCTTTGTAAGATTTCTCCATAATATTGGCCAGCACGTTCAACCTGCCGCGGTGGGCCATACCAATGGTAAATTCCTCGATACCCATATCGGCACCGTTCACAATTACCGAGTTTAGCGCCGGTATCAATGCCTCGGCACCTTCCAGCGAGAAGCGTTTCTGCCCTAAAAACTTAGTACCCAAAAAGCTTTCAAATATTACTGCCTGGTTAAGTTTGGCCAATATTTGCTTCTTTTCTTCAACAGTATAATTAGGCGTATTGCGCTTAGGCTCCATGCGGTCCTGAAACCATTTAACCTTTATAGGGTTACGCATGTATTTATATTCGGCGCCTATGGTTTGGCAATAGGTATCTTCCAGCAGCTGGCGTATATCGCGCAGTTTGGCCGGACCCAAGCCCAATTCAACACCAGCGTTAAATACGGTATCCATGTCCGCATCGCTCAGCCCAAAGGTTTCCAGTTCCTTACCGGGGAAATACTTGCGGCGTTCGCGCACCGGGTTGGTTTTGGTGAACAGGTGGCCCCGCGAGCGGTAGCCATCAATCATGTTCAGCACATTAATTTCTTTCAACACATGCTCCGGGGTCGATCCCGTTGTCCCTGCCGCTGCCATACCTTCGGCGCTAAGGCCAAAGTCAAATCCTTCAAAAAATTTCTGCCAGCCAAAATCCACCGATTCCGGGTCTTGCTGGTAAGCTTCGTATAATTCGCTGATGTAGGCTGCGTTTCCGCTATTGATGTAATTAAGACGATCCATGTAAAATTGATCTGTAAGTACCTGCAAAACTAAAACATTTAACCCAAACCCTGAAAGAAATAATTGTTTAAATGACGTAAAATATCAGGAAATGAGCATATTTCTCAATTTTCAACAAGGAAATATACCAATAGGTATTTTATCCGCCGATACACTAAGTTTGGATTTCAGGGGTTATCGGCATATAGAGGTGAAGATTAAGTTAAAATTCGTGATCATAGACGCACCCCGACATCATTTCATTGGTGGAGATTCAGCGCAGTACGGATCGGGGATTCACAACACCTCAAAACTAAACCCCTGTTCACTCCAATACCCCAGCGCTCGTGGCAGAACATATTCCAGCCGCGGGAAAGCTTTTAGACTGTCATGAAACACCACTACCGATCCATTTTCAGTGTGCTTTATTACATTCTTCAAGCAGGCTTCGGGCGTTAACTGCTGGTCAAAGTCGCCGCTTAATACATCCCACATCATTATTTCTAATTCGGGGTTGATTTTCCGCAAGCTTTGTATCTGCGATCTCTTTATCCGTCCATATGGCGGGCGGAACAAATTGGTGTGCAGCAACTCATCGCATTTTAAAAAATTAGCCGTATAAGTTTCATCATCCGTCTTCCAGCCTTTCAAGTGGTTATAGGTATGGTTGCCAACGCGGTGGCCGTCAGCTAATAAGGTGTTGTAAATGTCGGGATGCTTGTTTACATTGTCGCCAATACAAAAGAATGTTGCGCGGGCATTGTATTGTTTTAAAATATTTAATACAAATGGTGTAACAATGGGTATAGGTCCGTCGTCAAAGGTGAGATAAATACAGCGGTTATCCCTGTTTTTATGCCACGTTAATGCAGGATAAAGCTTTTTAAGCAGCCAGGGCGTTTTTACCAGGTACATTCTGCAAATTAAATTAAAAAGTGCTAAACGCAACTAAATATCACACTTATAACGCGGCTATATAGCTTCCGTGTTAGTACAATAAATATGAAAAAACTATTATTCAACTTTAAAACTACCGGTATTTGCGCATTGCTGACCTGCGTTGTGGCCCTTACGGCCAATGCCCAGGAAGTAATTACACTTCAAAAAGCGGTAGATTTGGCTTTAACCCGCAACCTAACCGTTAAGCAATCGCAATTTAACGAGGCTTTTGATCAGGAAACGCTTAATCAATCTAAAAATAACCGCTTACCTAATTTATCTGCCAGTACATCGCCAACGGTTAATTTTGGCCGCAATATCGACTTTTCAACCAACCAGTTTGTTAACCAGCGGGTGTTTGGCTTTTCAGCGACCGTAGGTTCGCAGATAGCTTTATTCCAGGGTTTCCAGTTGAAAAATCAAATCATCGAGAATAAAATTTTATTGGATGCAGATAAAAGCGCCACGGCTAAAGTTAAAAACGACCTGGTTTTAAATGTTGTGACCACCTTTTTGCAGGTGTTAAGCAACCAGGACCTTGTAGTAGCGGCCAAACAGCAAATGGATATTTCCAAACTGGCAATGGACAGGACTGAGAAAAGTTTTAAAGTAGGTAATTTAACACAGGCAGATCTGTCGCAAGCCAAAGCACAAATTTCCACTGCGGAATTAAACCAGGTAAATGCCGAGAATCAATTGGAATCATCGTTATTGGCATTAAAACAATATATGGAAATGGATCCGGCTACCAATATTAAAGTAGAGCGCCCGGATATTAGCAAGCTTACTAATGTAAAAACCACTTACGACCCGCAGGAGGTATTTACTTCTGCGCTTAGGGTTAACCCGGATGTGTTGCTGGCAGATATAAGGAAAAATGCAAGCGCGCAAAATATTAAAATAGCTAAAGGCGCTTACTATCCGTCGTTGGTGTTATTTGGCCAGTTAGGGACAAACTATTCGGATGCACGCTTATTTAACGGGAGCAAGTATCAGTTTTTTAATCAGTTAAGCGATAACTTTAACCAGGCCTTAGGCGTAAGCTTACAAATCCCTATTTTTACCCGTTTTAACACACGTACAAACGTTCGTAAAGCCCAAATTACTTACCAAAATGCCGAGGTTACCGCACAATTGGCAAAAAATAACCTGAATAAAATCATTTATCAGGCAGTTTGGGATTTGCAGGCATCACAAAAACAATATCAATCATCACTGCAAACCTACCAGGCCAATAAAGATGCCTTTAACGTTATACAGCAACGTTACAATGTAGGTTTAGTAAATTCACTTGATTATAATACATCATTAACAAACTTAAATAAATCGCAATTTGATATGATACAGGCACAATACATGGTGGTGTTTCGTAGCAAAGTGATCGATTATTACTTAGGAAACCCTATCATACTATAATTTTAAAAACTATAATCACACCCCATGGGAAAGACTACTAAATATGTAATTTACGGCGTAGGCGGCCTGATCGTATTACTGATCATTGGTAAAATGACCGGTATTATTGGCAAACCTAAAACCACACAGGTTGCTACCGAAAAAGCCGAAGTACGCAGCATTAATGAAACCGTATCGGCCAGCGGCAAAATTAAGCCCGAGGTTGAAGTAAAAATCAGTTCGGAAGTATCGGGCGAGATTGTCGAACTCCCTATTAAAGAGGGCGATGTGGTTAAAAAAGGCCAGCTATTGGTACGTATCCGTCCGGATATTTTGAAATCGGGTTACGAGCGTGCTGTGGCATCATACAATACCCAAAAAGCCAGTGTAGGTAACTCTGCACAGATGCTGAACCAGGCCAAAGCTTTGTTTGAAAACGCCCAGGCAAAATATAAACGCAGCAAGGAATTGTACGATCAAAAAGTACTGACCGCATCTGAATTTGACGCAGCCCGCGCGGATTACGCCAGCGCCAAGGCAAGCTTAGAAGCTGCCAAGCAAAATGTAACCGGGTCAACTTATGGTTTGGCGCAATCTGCCGCGACGGTTAAGGAAGCATCGGATAATCTGGCAAAAACCAGCATATATGCCCCCGTGGATGGCGTAGTGTCAAAACTTTCGGTTGAAAAAGGCGAGCGCGTACTGGGTACTGCACAATTTGCCGGCACTGAGATCATGACCATATCCGACCTAAGCCAGATGGACGTAAACGTGGATGTGAACGAAAACGATATTAACCGTGTAGTAATTGGCGATTCATCAAAAATTGAAGTGGATGCCTTTCTGGGCCGCAAGTTTAATGGGGTAGTTACCGAAATTGGCAGTTCGGCCAATGTAGTGGGTACCAACGCCGACCAGGTAACCAATTTTACGGTTAAAGTACGTATCGACCCTGCATCGTATGCCAACATCATTAATAAATCGGCTAAAAACCCATCTCCATTCCGTCCGGGTTTAACAGCTACTGTCGATATCCAAACCAACAAAACAACTTCGCTGTCGGTACCGATTCAATCAGTAACTACCCGCGACGATAAGAAAAAGGATCCCGGCGCTATAGCCAAACCCGACGATGATAAAAAGGTAAAAACAACCAATAGCGATGTAAAAACCTATGTGTTTGTGTATTCAGCCGGCAAGGTGAAACAGGTAGAAGTTAAAACAGGCATACAGGACGATACTTACATACAAGTATTAAGCGGTATTAAAGCAGGCGATGAAATTGTTTCGGCCCCGTTTGAAGCGATCTCTAAAACATTGAAAGATAAAATGGATGTTGAAAAGGTAGATAAGAGCAAACTATTTTCCGCCGATACGAAAAAGTAAAAGCCCTAACCCCTGAAGGAGGGAATAAGATTAAGTAAAAGAGGCGTCCATTGTGACGCCTCTTTTCGGTTAAGCGGATTATTCACGGATAAGTTTATTAATTTTGTTGTCCTAACGTACTCCCCCTTTAGGGGGTCGGGGGGCTGAATGAATAAAAACTCCATAGCTGTTATAGGTGGGGGTAGTTGGGCTACCGCTAATATTAAAATGCTGGCCGATAATACATCGCCAAAGGAAATTTTTTGGTGGATGCGTAACCAGGAGGCGGTGGACCATATTATAAAATTCAAACATAACCCCCACTATTTAAGTTCTGTTGAGATCAATGTGCCCCCCCAGCATATCAGTACCAATCTGAAAGAATTAATCAGCCAGGCTGAGTTTATTTTATTGAATGTACCTGCAGCCTTTTTAAAAAATGCGCTGGATGGTATAACACCGCAGGACCTGCAGGGTAAAAAGATCATTTCGGCCATAAAAGGTATTGTGCCCGATGAGAACCTGATCATCGGCGAGTTTTTGAACCAACGCTATGGTGTAGATTTTAATAATTTGTTGGTGATTAGCGGACCGTGCCACGCCGAGGAAGTGGCGCTGGAAAAGCTATCGTACCTCACCATCGCATCGCACGATACCGAATTGGCAGCGCGCTTTGCCGGCATGATCAGTACCCGCTACATTAAAACCATTGTATCTGATGATATTTATGGTACCGAATATGGGGCTGTACTAAAAAATATTTATGCGGTGGCCAGCGGTATTTGCCATGGTTTGGGCTATGGCGATAACTTCCAGGCTGTACTGATATCAAACGCCATACGCGAAATGGAACGCTTTGTAGAGGCAGTACACCCTATCGACCGCGACATTAAGGAATCTGCCTACCTGGGCGATCTGATGGTTACCGCTTACTCCCAGTTTAGCCGTAACCGCACCTTTGGTAATATGATAGGCAAAGGGTACACCGTAACATCGGCCCAGTTAGAAATGAATATGGTGGCCGAGGGTTATTATGCCGTTAACTGCCTTTACCAGGTAAACAAGCAGTATAAAGTTTTTATGCCCATCTGCGATGCTGTTTACGCAATTTTATATCAAAAACGCTCTCCATTATTTGAAATGAAAAGTTTGGCAGAACAATTGAGTTAGTTATATCGTACACAGGATTAACTAAATTATAATTGTTATGAAAACTATGTTTAAAGTGGTTTTGTTTGCGGCAAGCTTGTATGTGGCAGGCCAGGCAAACGCACAAACAACCCATAAAGATTCTACTTTAGGACACAAAATAAGCAAAACAGCCAAAAAAGTAGGCAACGAAACCTCTGAGGCGGCTAAAAAAGTCGGTCATAAAACATCTGAGGTTGCTGCCAAGGGCGCTGCCGCTGTTGCAGATAAAAAATACGACGGCAAAGTAGCACCTGGTGGACAAACTGTTTACATTAATGACCACTCGCAATATTATTACATTAACAAAAAAGGCCACAGGGTTTATTTGAAAAAATCTCAGCTGGTAGATAAACCTTAAGCAAAATAACATATCTAAACAACAGTCGCTCGCTGCCGGGCGACTGTTAACTAAATCATATTATGAAAACATTCATCCTTATATTCATCCACCTGGCATCGGCAGTTATGCTATTTATCGGTTCGTGCTCACACTCGGCCAAAAACAAATTGAAAGGTGAGTGGAAATCAAAAGATGGCAGCACCCGATTAAAAATATCATCAGATAAATTTACCGAGGATACCGGTACGCCCGTAACTGAAGATTATTTTATGAAAGGCGATACTATTTATACTTCGTTCGAAGGTAACCAGCCTTTCACCAAATTTGTGGTGTTAAAAGTTGATGACCACAACCTGAATTTGCTTTACCCCGATTCGATCAGTATAGCATTCGTACGGCAATAATCTTTTTATTCTTCCGCAGGATTGCTGTACCGTAGAGATAACTATTCTATCAATAGTATATTTTCTTTCCCTGGCAGGTTTAGCCTTTTGCTTCTTAATACTTTTTACTCAAATTATAAAGTACATTCAGATCAAACTGTGTCATTGTTGGGGTAATATCCTTTTGTACAAAGTGGCGCTTAAAGGCAACAATGGCATCTTTAGGCTTGCTGGTATCATACCCAATCAGCCGTAATGCTGTAATATAATCGTAATTATCAGGGGCTGCTTCCAGTAAATCATCGCTCCAATAGCTGAAGCCATGGGCTGCCATTAATTTCCACGGGAATAGCGGCCCCGGGTCGGGTTTACGTTTAGGCGCCCAGTCTTGATGACCGATAAAATTGGCCGTTGGAATGCTATAATCTTTCTTTAGTTTGGCCAGCAGCGCTAACAGGCTATTAATTTGAGCCGGGGGGTAAGGCTCGTGCCCGTTATTGTCAATTTCAATACCTATCGAGCAACTATTCATATCGGTAATGCTGCCCCATTTCCCTATACCTGCCTGGTTGGCGCGCAGGTAATCGTTCACCATGTGTACTACCTGGCCTGTTTTGCCAACCACATAATGCGCGCTTACCTGGGTATGCTTCACCGTAAATGTATGGATGGTTTGTTTAAGGCTATCCTCGGCAGTGTAATGGATAATTACATAGTTAGGTTTCCGTATCCCAAAGTTTACCGTCCCCACCCAGTTAGAAGGGATTTGCGCCCCGGTGCTATCAACCAGTAAAGGTGGCGCTTCTGATTTAATGACACGCGCAAAACTATCGGTTTGATGGGTGTAATACTTGTTGGTAATTGCATATGGGCCCTTGGGCGAACATGCTGTTGCCAATGCCAAAACCAAAATGCCCAGATATAAATAGCAAGCTTGTTTCATTTGTTCAGTGAGGTATGTTGAATTGCAAGTTTAACAATTTGAGGTCAGTGATGCAAGAATATATTAAAGGCCAAAGCGGGAACAATTGAATAGGCCTTTTCTATTACCTTTGCATCATGATTGACGTTTTATTAAAGAAAGGTAAAGAGAAAGCAGTGCTGCAGCGCCATCCCTGGGTATTTTCGGGCGCGATAGAAAAGGTTAAAGGCAAGCCTTCCAACGGCGAGGTTGTACGTTTAACCGATGCAAAGGGTGTTTTCCTGGCCTATGGCTTTTATAACGATCAATCGCGTGTAGCCGTACGGTTGCTGGAATGGGATGAGAGCGTTACCATAAATAAGGACTGGTTTAGCGCCCGTGTAGCACAGGCAGTGGAAAGCCGCGCGCATTTATTGGCCGGCAAAAACACTAACACCTGCCGGTTGATCTTCAGTGAAGCCGATTACCTGCCCGGCCTGATCGTAGATAAATATGCCGATTACCTTTCGGTGCAGATACTAACATCGGGTATTGAACAGGTTATGCCCCTAATAATTGATGAACTGCAAAAGCTACTAAAACCTAAAGGCATATTTGATAAAAGCGATACTTCGTCCCGTACGCATGAAGGTCTGGGCGAATCATTCGGTGTGTTAGCGGGCAATCCGCCCCCCGAAATTGTGGAGGTAAAAGAAAACGGTATCATTTACGGTATCAATATCGCTGAAGGGCAAAAATCAGGGTTCTATTGCGATCAGCGCGATAATCGCCGTGTACTGGCCGGATATGTAGATGGTAAAACCGTACTGGATTGCTTTTGCTATACCGGCGGCTTTACATTAAACAGCCTTAAACAAGGTGCCGCGGCAGTAACCAGCGTAGATAGTTCGGCCCTGGCAATAGAAACTTTCAATGATAACATCAAGCTAAACAAGCTGGATGCCACTAAGCACACCGCTATAAAATCGGATGTGAACAGCCAATTGAGGAAGTTTCGTGATGAGGGCGCTAAATTTGATGTCATTGTGCTCGATCCGCCCAAATATGCGCCATCACGTTCGGCGTTAGACAGGGCATCCCGCGCTTATAAAGACCTTAACCGCTTAGCTATGCTGCTGCTAAACAAGGGCGGTTTGCTGGCCACATACTCCTGTTCGGGTGCTATGGATATGGAAACTTTTAAACAGGTATTGGCCTGGGCGGCCCTGGATGCCGGTAAGCAGGTACAATTTATCCACCAGTTTTGCCAGCCCGAAGATCATCCCGTAAGGTCATCCTTCCCCGAAGGAGAATATTTAAAGGGCTTACTTTGCAGGGTGTGGTAAGTTTTTAAAATTCCTTATCGCCAATTTCACTGTTAGGCAACTTAAGCTTCCCGGTAAATTTATTAAGGTTGAAGGAAAAGTTTACCAGGAATACATCAGTTTCATAAATATAATTGGTGGTGGTATAAAAATCCCTGCCCGATGTTGTGATGCGCTGCTTATTGGCACTAAAAAAGCCCATATTCTGCCATTGCAACCCCGCCGATAAGCGGCCATTCATAAACGTTTTTTTAACCGACGTGCCGGGCACAAAAAACTGGGAATCTTCGCCCTGGGCGGTGGGCCGTTTAGACAGGTAATTTATATTTGCCTGCAGGCTAAGCGTTTTACTTAGCTGAAAATTGGAGTTAGAGTTAATGCTGTAAGCCCAAGCCCTATTGTATACGTTGGTAGCAACCCCCAGGATATTAATATCGCCGTTAATTTTATAATTATATAAGTTGGCGCCCAAATAAAAACTCCACCATTTAACTGGTTGCAGGTTAGTCCCAACTTCTAACCCAAACAAACGGGCGCTTCCCGCATTAGTGTAAACCCTGTTAAGTATGGTATCAGCATAAACACTATTAAGGCGCTGTATAGGGTTTTTTATATGCTGATAATAAAGCGTGGTAAAAAAAGAGCCTTGTTTAAAATTGTGTATGGTCCCCAGTTCGGCCAGGTCAATAAATTCAGGCAACAGGTCGGGGTCGCCTTCTTCCAGCGTTTCCGAGTGCTCCCGTTCAGGTATCGGGTTCAATTCCAGGTTTGTTGTCCGGTTAATACGTTTGCTGTAGCCTGCTTTCATTTTCCAGCCTTCATTTAAACTGTATAATAAATTAGCTGAAGGGAATAGGTTGGATAAATCCAACTGGTGTGGTTTCTGATCATAGGAAATATTTACAGTACGTGTAGCATATTCATAGCGCAACCCTCCGCTATATTCCAGTTTTGCGGCCTTGCCGGAATATTGCGTATAAACCGAGTTGATCATATTTTTAGCATGCAGGCTGCCGGTAAATTTAGCAGCATTGGGCTGGGCGGTTGGCGGGGTAACCAGGTAATCAAATTGACCGTCCTGCGTATCGTAACGCAACTGATAACCACTTTCCAGTTTCCCTTTGCCTATGGGCAGGCTATGATCAAGCTTAAACCGGTAACCGTTTATAGGCCGTTTATATGGGTTGTATACATATTGGATGGTATCTTTTGTGTTAGGGTATTTTAAGTTGCGGTTCTTTGTATTGCCATACAGATCGGCATGTTCATAAACCATTCCGGCAACCAGGGTCGATTTATTTTGGAAGGTACGCGTATAATCAAAATTGGCTAAAAAGAAATTACCCTGTTTAGTTTGCAGGTTCGAATTAAAGTAGGTTGTACTTTTAACCGGCGCATTAGTTGCCAGGTTTGATGTGGTGTTATGGTACAGCAAATCGGCCACACGGTCCTGAAAGCGGCTCCCAACAAACAACCCGGCCGAAAAGGAATTAGCCGCATCGGCCATATAATTAATGGTGGTGCGGCCTGAATAGTTATATTTCTTAAAGCTTCTTTCACCGGTAGATGGAAAGCGGGTAATAGTATTGCTAACGAAATTTTTGGTATAGGCATCCCCTTCGCGGTAACCGGCATTATCGTTACGGGTATAGTTGCCACCAACAGAAACATCCCACTTGTCTTTACGGTAATTAAGTGTCATATCTGCACCATACCGTTGTGGTTTACGGGTATTCCCATAGTCGGTAGTGCTGGGTAGCCCTCCCTGTGCGTTGGCTGCGATGGTAAAACCATCGTTTACACCTTTTTTGGTAATAATATTAATGATCCCTCCGCGGCCGTCCGGGTCATACTTAGCGGATGGCGCAGTAATCAATTCAATATTGGCTACGGCATTGGCCGGCATTTGGCTTAAAACGGTTTGCGCATCGGTTAACACAGGCTTTCCATTTATACGCACCATAAACCCCGCCGAGCCCCGTACACTGATCTCGCCCTCGCCGGTTACGGCCACCGATGGCAGGTTCTTTACTACATCTATAGCCGAGCCGCCTTTAGCCAGCTCGAATTGCCCTGCCTTGTAGCTTTGTTTATCAACCTTATTTAAGGCGTTTATTTGCGTACCCTTTACTGCCACCTCATTTAACATTTGCTGACTTGGCGACAGGGAAATTATACCCGCATCGGCTACGCCTGCATTAACATTAATAATGGTTGAGTATTTATTATGATAGCCGACAAATGCTGCCCTAAGCAAATATTTTCCCGATGATAGTTTGCTGAATTCAAATGCGCCGTTGCTTTTAGAGACAATACCGCTTACCAACGATGAATCTGAACTTTTTAGTAAGGCTATACTCGCATATTCAATTGGCTGTTTACTTTGTTCATCAATAATTGTCCCTTTTATAGCGCCGGTTTGGGCCATAGCCAGGCCGGACAGCACCAATAGAAATATAAACAGCAATGATTTAAGGGTATTCATAAGTAAATAGGTAGATGCCGTAAAGATAACCAAGTACTTTTATATCATTATATCTACCGCGTTAAATAATCCTTATCTGAATTTCTTTTTTAAACCGTTTCTTTGTTTTTGTTATTATTACAGCATGAAACATTACGGGCTAATTGGCTATCCGCTTTCGCATTCGTTTTCGCGTAAATATTTTATTGAGAAATTTGAAAAGGAGCATATATCCGACCATGTATACGAGCTTTTTGAGTTGAAAAACCTTAGCGATTTCCCCGAACTGTTACGCGCCAACACCAGGCTGTGCGGATTAAATGTTACCGTACCACATAAAATTGGCATTGTGCGTTACATGGACTGGATAAGTGAAGAAGCACGGCAGGTGGGCGCCGTTAATTGCATCCGCATTTCAGCTGAAAGCCCCGTATTGGCGGCCTTTTCAGGCGAGGTAGGCATACAAGATCATGATTTTAAACTGGAAGGTTTTAATACAGATGTTTATGGCTTCGAACACTCGTTAAAACCGTTATTAAAAAAACATCATACCAAAGCTTTGCTTTTAGGCGACGGCGGTGCGGCCAGGGCTGTTAAATGCGTGCTGGATAAACTGGGTATTGAATACCAGCTGGTTACCCGCAGGCCGGGCCGGGAGAACATTCTGTTTAAAGATCTAAACAAAAGGATCATAGAGGAGCATACCGTTATTATTAATACCACACCATTGGGTACATCGCCCAATGTAGATGAATGCCCGCCTATTCCTTATGAATATATTACTGACCAGCATTTGTTATACGACCTGATCTATAACCCCGAACAAACCCTGTTTTTAAAGCAGGGCTTTGATAAAGGGGCTGCCACCAAAAATGGCTTTGAAATGCTGGTGTTACAGGCCGAAAAATCGTGGGAGATATGGAACTCAACCCAGGTAGCGCAATGAGGGGGCTGCTTTGTATAGTGTTGGTTAGTCTTCTGTGCGCTTGCGGCGGCGGGCACGATTATTCGCCAAAACCGCGGGGTTATTTCCGTATTATATTACCTAAAAAAGAATATCAGGACTATAATGATGGCTGCCCCTTTACATTCAAGTATCCAACATACGCCAAAATTGAGCCCGATTTGAAACCCGGCGCCAAACCCTGCTGGTTAAATATGCAGTTCCCGCAATTTAAAGGCACATTGCATTTAAGCTACGAAGCCATCACATCGAAAAAGAAATTTGATATGCTGACCGAGGACAGCTACAAACTGGCATCCAAACACACGGTTAAAGCCACCGCAATTGACCAGGGCGTTATTACCAATCCGTTTTATAAGGTATACGGCATTTATTATACTATTGACGGTAACAACGTAGCATCATCTGCACAATTTTACTTAACCGATAGCACCCGGAACTATATCCGCGGAGCATTATATTTTAATAGCGAGCCGCGTGTCGATTCCCTTAAACCAGTGCTGGATTTTGTAAAGAAAGATGTGGATGTAATGATAAAAAGTTTCAGGTGGGTGCCGGGGCATTAACATGCAGGGGGTATATATATTTAGGCTTATAAGCATACCTTTTTATAAAAATTGTAAACTTTACTATACGTAGTTTGTTTTTGTGATGATTGATCATTAAATGCATAATGATCGTTTATAAACGTTACACTATGAAAAACTACATATGGATAGGATTATTCCTGATAGCGGCAATGGCAGCGCCCAGCTGTGTTAGTAAGAAAAAATACACCGAATTGCAAAGCAATTATAACCAATTGCAGAATGATACCCGGGATTTGAATGTAAAATACCAAACCAGCCAGCAGGCGCTTACCGGGGCAACCACCCGTGTAAAAAGTTTGGAAGAGCAAATAGCTGCCGAGCGTTCAAATTCGGCACAATTGAAAGACGCGCTGAACAAATGTTTGGCAGGTAACAACCAGGGCGGTATCAATATTTCAAAACTGGCCGACGAGATAAATGCCTCTAACAAATATATTAAGCACCTGATAGAAGCTAAAAATAAGAGCGACTCGCTGAATATGGTGCTGACCAATAACCTTACCCGATCATTGAGTCGTGAGGAAATGAAAGATGTGGATATACAGGTATTGAAGGGGGTAGTGTATATTTCCTTATCGGATAATATGCTGTACAAATCGGGCAGTTATGAAATATCAGACAAAGCCGGTGCTACACTAAGTAAAATAGCTAAGATCATTACCGACTATTCAGGTTACGATGTGCTGATTGAAGGTAATACTGACAATGTGCCGATTAAACAGACTAACATCCGGAATAACTGGGACCTGAGCGCTCTGCGTGCTTCATCTGTAGTGCAGGCATTACAAAACAACTACAATGTCGACCCCAAACGTTTAACCGCAGGCGGCCGTGGCGAGTATAACCCTATTGCCGATAATAGCACCGATGCCGGTAAAAGTAAAAACAGGCGTACACAAATTATCATCACCCCTAAGCTGGATCAGTTTATGGATTTGATTGGTAAAGGGCCGGAAAAACCTCAGGGTTGATAACGATTAGACCTATAAGGAAGCCACCCGATAACCGGGCGGCTTTTTCTTTATATTTTGATTGGAGCGTGGCAACTTGCAGGGCAAATATGATGAACATGATGATTGTACCAATAGGCAGGTTAATTGAAACATTTGTAGTACCGGATTATGATAGGATATAAGTAATATTGCCAAAATTTCTACCCGCAAATGATTGATAATTTAGAACAAACCTTTAGATGGTTTGGCCCAACTGACCCGGTAACATTAGCAGCTATAAGGCAAACCGGCGCTACCGGTATTGTAACCGCTTTACACCACATCCCTGCAGGCGATGCATGGAGCACTGATGAGATCAGTAAAAGAAAAAATGTTATAGAACAGGCTGGTTTAAAATGGTCGGTAGTGGAAAGTGTGAACATTCACGAAAGCATAAAGACAGCCTCCGCTGAACGCGATGAATACATTGATAGATATATCACATCGTTAAAAAACCTGGGCGCTGCGGGCTTAAAAACCGTGTGCTACAACTTTATGCCTGTGTTAGACTGGACACGTACCAACCTGGATTTCCGTTTAGATAATAACGCTTCGGCGCTTCGCTATTACGCACCTGCAGTCGCTGCTTTCGACTTGTATATTTTAGAGCGCGAGGGCGCTTACCTGGATTTTACCCCAATACAGCAGCAAATAGCCAAACAGTATTTGGATAGCCTTAGGCACGAAGAAAAAACCTATATCATCAATACCATCATGGCGGGCTTACCCGGCACCGACGAGGTATTTACGGTAGAGGAATTTCGTGGGCACCTGCAAAAATATGCTGATACCGATGCCGCTGCGCTGAAAGCCAACCTGGCTTATTTCCTGCGGGCTATTGTGCCTTATGCCGAGCAGGCTGGCATAAAAATGTGTATCCATCCGGATGATCCGCCGTTCCCAATACTTGGCTTGCCGCGCGTGGTATCAACCGAACAGGATTTGAAAGATATTGTCGATGCCTGCCCATCGCCCAGCAATGGCTTAACTTTCTGCACCGGATCATTAGGGGCGCGGGCCGATAATGATTTGCCGGGTATTGTTGAGCGCCTAGGCCAGCATATCCATTTCCTGCACCTGCGTAATGTGCGCCGCGAGGCTGACGGCAGCTTTTATGAAGATGACCACCTGACCGGCAGCACCGATATGTACGCGGTAATGAAAAATGTGATACTCGAACAGCAAAAACGCGCTGATGCTGGTCGCACGGATATTGCCATTCCAATGCGCCCCGATCATGGACATAAGCTGCTGGATGATATAAATTACAATACCTATCCCGGTTATTCTGTAATTGGCCGTTTGAAGGGTTTGGCTGAGTTGCGCGGTTTGGAAATGGGAATCAAACGTACACTTTTAGGCTAACCGATAGTTCCGGTAATATGCCGGGGTAAATGTTTTTTAGCCATAAAACTGTTGGTTTACTATCGCATTACTTCGCAAACAATTGTCCCATATCCTTAAATGCTTTAAACTCCAGCGCATTGCCCGAAGGGTCGAGGAAGAACATGGTGGCCTGTTCGCCAGGTTTGCCTTGAAAGCGTATGCCGGGTTCAATAATAAAATGCATGTTCAACGCTTTCAGTTTCGCTTCCAGTTCGTGCCATAACTCCCAGGTCAGTACAACCCCATAGTGCGGTATAGGCACATCATGTCCATCAACCGGGTTGTGGTGATGTACCGGTGCATTTGCCGGGCGCGGTTTATAATGCACCACCAGTTGATGGCCGTAAAGATTGAAATCCGTCCAATGCGTATCGCTGCGGCCCTCGCTGCAACCTAATACTTCGCGGTAAAACTTACGGGCTTCTTCAAGGTCGTATGCCGGTATGGCAATGTGGAATGGGGTTAACGGTGTCATAATGGGGTGCCGGTTTTACTATTTGTTTTGCAGATGTTTAATAATGGCTATCATATCCTCATCCCCCAGGTTATCATTAGCCGCCTTGTAACTGGCTGCTACTGCCTTACCAGCCGGTAGATGCATTCCCTGCCCCTCGGCCAGTCGCAGGTCTTTGGCCAGGTGTTTCAGCGCGAACGCGGCTTTAAAATTATCAGCCAAAATTGCGGCAGATTTTAGTTTGGTGATTTCGCTGCCCGCCGCTCCATTGTTAACAATATCCAAAAATTGCTGAGTGCTGATCCCATTTTGCTGCGCGAATAAAATCGACTCGCTGAAACCCTGTATAGTAATAGCCAGGAACAAATTTATAGCCAGTTTAGCATTGTTGCCCGCACCATTATCGCCCAGTAATAACGATAGTTTACCCATGGCGTTAAACAATGGCTGGGCTTTATCAAAATCGGCCTGTTTACCGCCTGTCATAATAATAAGTTGTGCATCTTCGGCTGGTTTTACACTGCCCGATACAGGCGCATCCATATAACCGATTCCCTTTTCGGCACACAAGCCTGCAAGCCTCCTGGTAGTTTCAGGCGATACGGTGCTCATATCAATAGCTAACAAGCCAGCAGTAGGTTGACCTGATAAAATACCATCGGTACCCGTGTAAACTTCGGTAAGCGCGGCATCGTCAGCTAACATGGTGATGATAAAATCGTTACCGGCAACCAATTCAGCCGGACTATGGGCAACACTAACGCCTACCTCCGTCTGCAGGGCAAAGGCTTTTTCTATAGTCCGGTTATACACAGTAACATTAAATCCAGCCTTTACCAGATTCTTTACCATCGGCACACCCATATTCCCTATCCCGATCCATCCTACCTTTATCGTTTTCATAGCTATTTTTTTATACTTTTAATCGTTTTATAAACCTGTATTCCTGACATTTATTTCTACCAAATGCGCATAACAAACGTACCCTATAGCCTTGGGTTATCCAAAATTTTTATCGGGATGATTGCCTTGTTTAGCGTTATTTTTACAAACGCGGGCGCAATGCCATTCCCAATGGTCACCCCGCAAACTAAAGTAGCTATAGTCTACGATGCGGGCGATCATAAGCTGGATTCCATCGCAGCAAATTTATTGGCACAGGATATCCAGCGCGTTTCCGGCTATTTGCCTAAAGTATATACCGATGTTTCCAAAGCCGGTGGCAATGTGATCATCATCGGCACCAGTCAATCTAAACTCGTTGCTGCTCTTAATGATAAATATTTCGATCAGCTTAACGGCAAATGGGAATGTTATAGTTTGAAAGTGATAGCGCATCCATATAAAAATATTGATAACGCATTGGTGATTACCGGCAGTGATGACCGGGGGACGGCTTATGGGGTTTTCGATATTTCGGCACGTATTGGTGTTACCGCCTGGTACTGGTGGGCCGATGCCACGCCTGAACATAAAGCGATTCTTAATTTAGATATAACAAATTATACTTCGCAAACCCCATCGGTAAAGTACCGTGGGATATTTATTAATGATGAGGATTGGGGGCTGCAACCCTGGGCCGCCAAAACATTTGAACCCGAAACCGGCGATATAGGCCCTAAAACTTACGCCAAGGTGTTTGAGCTGTTGCTGCGCCTTAAAGCCAACTTGATATGGCCGGCCATGCACCCCAGCACCAAAGCTTTTTTCCATTATCCCGGCAATATTAAAGTGGCCGAAGATTATCAGATTGTAGTGGGTTCATCGCACGCGGAACCCATGTTGCGCAACAATGTGAGCGAATGGGACGAGAAGACCATGGGCCCTTTCAACTATATCACCAATAAGCAAAAAGTAAGCAGTTATTGGGAATCCCGGGTGAAGGAAAGCCGGAGTAATAATGTGATTTACAGTATGGGGATGCGGGGTGTACACGACAGCGGGATTGAAGGGGTGAAAACAATAAAGGAAACTGTGCCCCTGCTGGAACGCATATTTGCCGACCAACGTGATATACTGAAGAAGTACGTCAACCCCTATATTAATAAAGTACCCCAGGCTTTCACCATTTATAAGGAAGTATTGGATGTTTATGATGCCGGTTTGAAAGTCCCCGATGATATTACCCTTGTTTGGCCCGATGATAATTATGGTTATATCCAGCGCCTGGATGATCAGCAGGAAGCCGGGCGAAAAGGCGGATCGGGCGTCTATTATCATACATCGTACTGGGGGCGTCCACACGATTATATTTGGTTGTGTAGTACCAGTCCGGGATTAATGCGCGAGGAAATGACCAAAGCCTATGATATGGATGCCCGCAACATTTGGGTGCTAAATGTGGGCGATATTAAACCTGCCGAATACAATATCCAGTTTTTTATGGATATGGCTTACCAAGTGAAACCATTTTATAACAGCGCTTATTTAAAACCGCATTTAAAGAATTGGGTAAGCGCAAATTTGGGCGATAAATATGCAACCCCAATTGCTGATGTGATTGAACAATATTACCAGTTGGCTTTTGAACGTAAACCCGAGTTTATGGGCTGGAGCCAAACAGAACCGACTACCCAACCCAAACTTACCGCTTATAACCATTTTAATTATGGCGACCAAGCACAGCAGCGGATTGATGCTTACGATAATTTGGAGCAATCGGTTAAAAAACTACAATTGGCTGTTAACCCAGGTAAACAGGATTGCTTTTATCAGTTGGTTTATTACCCGGTAACAGCAGCATCGTTAATGAATAAGAAGTTTTTATATCGTGATAAGGCCTATTTGTATGCCCGCCAAGGGCGTTTAACAGCCAGAAATTACGATTCATTAAGCAAAGCAGCATATCAGCGGATTATTGAAGCGACTGATTATTACAATAATAAATTGGCGGCTGGCAAGTGGTCGCACATTATGTCTATGCAACCGCGTGACCTGCCCGTTTTTAAAGCACCTGAACTAACCTATGAAATAACTAAACACCCTGAAGCCTGGTTGGTATCACCAGAGGGTGGCGAGGCATTAACCTTACCTCAGTTTAATAGATCAGGAAATAACAGGCATTTTGTTGATATATTTTTAACCCGCGATACCGCCCTTACTTACACGGTTAAAAGTTCGGCCGGTTGGATAAAGTTATCGCAATCATCGGGTAAACTTTCGTCCCGGGGGAACCAAGCACGCTTATGGGTAGATATTAATTGGTCGCAGTTGCCGGCAGGAAAAAGTGCCGCTGGCAGCATCATTGTACAAAGCGGAAACAGTGCATATACGCTAACGTTGAAAGCAGCGAACAATCAGGTACCAGCGCACTACCAAGGCTTTGTTGAAGCAGATGGGTATGTATCTATCTACGCCAAAAACTATCAGGCTAACGTGAAAAACGGTGATAGCGAATGGTCGGCAGTGGATGGTCTCGGGCGTACAGAACAAGCCATGGAGGCGCTGCCTTTAGGCTTTAACCCGGTAGTGAAAAGTGACATGACGGACGCAGCCATTAAAAAGCAAGCGGCGTTATCCTATAACTTCCTAACGTTTAATTCCGCACCTGCCGAGGTTAAAATTTATACCATCCCCACCTATCCGTTAAACAAGAATTTCGAAATGCGTTACGCAGTTAGTATAGACGAGGGCCCGGCTACCGTACTGAATTTTAAAACCATAGGCCGTAGCGAAGAGTGGAAGCAAAATGTGTTGAGCAATTCAGCTGTACGATCAGCTAAATTGCCATCGCTGCCGGCGGGCAAACATGTACTGCATGTTTATATGATTGACCCAGGCGTAATCATTGATAGAATGGTGATTGACCTGGGTGGTTTGAAACCTTTTTACGGGCTGCTGCCGGAAAACGCGCATTTTTAATAATAAATAAAAGGGCATTTTAACTGCGGCCTGATAACGTTTTCGAAAATAGCAGGGTTACGTAAACAAAAAAGCCCTCAACCTTTCGGCGAGGGCTTGAATAATTTTTATGAACCTTACTTCGCAAACGCTACCGAACGGGTTTCCCTGATCACGGTTACCTTGATCTGGCCCGGATAAGTCATTTCGGTTTGGATGCGGTTTGATATATCGGCAGCCAGCACTTCAGACTGGGCATCGCTTATCTTTTCGCTTTCTACCACCACGCGCAGCTCGCGCCCGGCCTGTATAGCAAAAGTTTTCTCCACACCAGGATAACTCATGGCCAGCTCTTCCAGCTCTTTCAAACGCTTAATATAGCTTTCTACCACCTCGCGGCGTGCACCTGGGCGCGCACCTGAAATAGCATCGCAAGCCTGGATAATCGGCGATATCATGCTGGTCATTTCAATCTCGTCGTGGTGGGCGCCAATGGCGTTGCACACTTCCGGGTGCTCTTTATATTTTTCGGCCAGTTGCATACCCAAAATAGCGTGAGGCAGTTCGGGGTTATCATCAGGCACTTTACCGATATCGTGCAGTAAGCCGGCACGTTTAGCCATTTTCACATTCAAGCCTAATTCAGCCGCCATGGTAGCGCAGAAGTTGGCCACCTCGCGCGAGTGCTGCAACAGGTTTTGCCCGTACGACGAACGGTAACGCATACGCCCTACCATCCTGATCAGTTCAGGGTGCAGGCCATGGATACCCAGGTCAATTACGGTACGCTCACCTATCTCTACTATCTCTTCTTCTATCTGCTTTTTAGTTTTAGCTACGATCTCTTCAATACGTGCCGGGTGGATACGACCGTCGGTTACTAAACGGTGCATGGCCAAACGGGCAATCTCGCGCCTAACCGGGTCGAAGCCCGAAAGGATGATAGCCTCGGGGGTATCGTCAACAATAATCTCGATACCGGTGGCAGCTTCCAGCGCGCGGATGTTACGTCCTTCGCGACCGATGATACGGCCTTTAATTTCATCGTTCTCGATATTGAAAATTGACACCGTATTCTCTATAGCGCTTTCGGTAGCCGTACGTTGTATAGTTTGGATAACCACCTTTTTAGCTTCTTTAGTGGCTGTAAGTTTAGCCTCGTCCACAATGTCTTTTATTTGCATCATGGCTTTGGTACGTGCTTCTTCGCGCAGGTTATCTACCAATTGGTTTTTAGCATCTTCGGCGCTTATGCCTGCAATAGTTTCCAGTTGCTGTACATGCTGGTTTTTTAATGCTTCAACTTCTTCCTGCTTTTTCACAGCCAGTTCGGTTTGCCTTTCCAGGTTCTTGCGCACATTATCAAGCTCGGCTTCTTTGCGGTTAAAGTTTTCCAGCCGTTGATTCACCGATTGCTCTTTTTGCTTTAGCGCATTCTCGCGCTGGTTCATCGCATTGTTTTTGCTGTTGATCTCCTGCTCGTGTTCCGATTTTAGCTGTAAAAACCGCTCTTTAGCTTCCAGCATGCGGTTCTTTTTTAATATTTCCGCATCGTTTTCAGCTTCCTTAAGTATCTTTTTTACTTTATTCTGAGCAGCTATCTCCTGGTCTTTAAATAACTTCCTTAGCAGGAAGCGGCCGATGACGATCCCTGTAGGGATACCTGCCAGCAGGCCTATGATAATATATAGTACAGTAGTCATAATTTGGTATGGTGTGGTATATGGTATGGTTATAAATAAAAAAACCGCAACTAAATTTTAAGCATCATTATTGAAAAACTTCTTTTCTCAGATATTGGACTTGAGTTACCGTAAAATACATAGAAGTTACGCATACCCTTTTTGCTTGTCCGCTGATATTGAAGCGTTAAGTTTTTAATAGTGAAACCTAAAAATTTAACTGCGGTTAAATCTTTATTGCTCTTGTATTTAAAGAACGATTATATTACTTCGAGAAAAATTCGGTTAGCAAATTATCTAACTGGTAAACTTTTTCGGTTACGGCTGTATCTTCAACCGTTACACGTTTCTCTGCCTTAATGGTTGATGTTGCGTAATGCAACACACACATCGATAGCAGGTCCTGTTTATCCCTTACCGCATAATTTTCCTGGTATTCCTTTATGCGGTCGTTAATTAATTTAGCTGCCCTCCGTATTATTTCTTCCTCCTCCATGTTCACCTTTAAAGGGTAAACCCTGTCAGCAATATTTATTTTTATAGAGATTTCTCCCATTTGAGCTTGTTCACTTTATGCGTTATTTTTTTAATAACACAATGCACTTATCAATTTCCCGGACAAATTCGTTAATTTTTTGCTTTATGTCAAGGGTTTTTTCATTTGTTTCTGAAAACGACTTAGCCAGCTTCAATACACGAAGCTTTTCATCCAGCTCTTTACTCTTTTCTTTACTGGCATTAAAGGCCACCATCAGCGACTGGTTTTCCAGTTTCAGCAAATCGTTCTCCTCCTGCAAAGCGTTGCATATCGCTATCAGGCGCTCGGCTTTATCAATAACTGAATTTAACTGTTCTGCTGTGGTCACTTCGTTTTTAATTTTTGAATGAGTGCATGAGTGATTGAGTGAATGTTTTTTTAGATGAGCTGTTTGATCGATCATTCACTCATTCAAAATTCACTCCTTATTTCCTTATCTCAGCCCCGCTCTCTTTACCTAAGTTATAAATTAATTTTTGCATTAAGCTGTCAATGGCTTTATCGGTCAGGGTTTTTTCATCGTCCTGGATGATAAAGCTTAGCGCATACGACTTTTTACCCGATGGTAATTTATCGCCTTCGTATACGTCAAAAACATTTACCTCCTTTATCATCTTACGTTCGGTTTTTTGGGCAACTTGTTTAAGCTGATTAAACGTAACTGCCTTATCAACCAGCATAGAAAGGTCACGCCTTACCGATGGGAATTTCGGAATGTCCTGATTCACCACTACGTTTTTACGCACCAGTTGTAAAATGTAATCAAAATTAAAATCGGCATGGAATACGGGCTGGTCAACATCGGCTTTTTTCAAAGCTTTGGCATTTACCTGGCCAAATTTCACAATGCGCTTGTTGCCCCTGCTGTATTGCAGGCCGCACATCATTTTCGAGCAGGTTGAATCATCAACCGTAAAATCTTTAATATTCAGCCTTTCCAACAAACCGTCAACTGCGGCCTTCAGGTTATAGAACGACACCGGTTTTACTTGCTGGTTCCATTGCTCCGCAACATTACTCCCCGACAGGTACAGCGTAAAATGCTGCTCTTCGCGATATTTATCTTCGGCTATATGATAGGTTTTACCAAACTCATACATTTTCAAATTGCCATTACGACGATTAGCGTTATAAGCGATAGCCTCCAGACCCGAATACACCATGGTGGCACGCATCACATCCAGGTCGCTGCTTAAGGGGTTCAATATTTTAACCACGTTATTCAGGTTATCGTAGTACGATGACTTGGTGAGCGAGTTGCACATGATCTCGTTAAAACCATTAGCCGATAACCATTCTGAAATGGCGTTCTGCACAGTATCTTTTTCCGGGCGCGAGGCGTTATTCAGCGATGCCCGTATCTGCGTTGGTATCTCGATATTATTATAACCATAGATACGCAGGATCTCCTCGATCACATCCACATCGCGGGTTACATCCACACGGTAAGGCGGCACTTTCAGCGACAGGCCTTCTTCGGTTTCATTTTCTATCTGAATATCCAGCGCGGTGATGATGCCTTTGATCTCATCGTGCGAAATATCCTTACCAATTAAGCGGTGGATGTTTTTGTATGATACCTCAACTGCAAACGGTGCAACCGGTGCCGGGTAGTTATCAAATATTTCTGACGATACCTTGCCACTCGCTACTTCCTGTATTAACAGGGCCGCGCGCTTCAAGGCAAACACGGTCATATCCGGATCGGTACCACGCTCGAACCTGAAAGAAGCATCGGTTTTAAGGCCGAACCGTTTTGAGGTTTTACGCACCGCTACCGGGTTAAAGTAAGCGCTTTCTAAAAATATTTTGGTTGTCGATGCCTTCACGCCCGATTTTGTACCGCCAAAAACTCCGGCAATACACATCGGTTCTTCAGCATTACAGATCATCAGGTCGTCGGCGTGCAGTTTGCGTTCTACCTCATCAAGCGTGGTAAAACTTGTGCCTTCCAGACCGCTTTTTACAATTACTTTGTTACCGGTTATCGCGTCGGCGTCGAAAGCGTGCAGCGGCTGACCAAGCTCGTGCAGTACGTAGTTGGTTACATCTACAACGTTATTAATGCTGCGCACGCCAATTACAGCTAAGCGTTCTTTTAACCATTGCGGCGATTCTTTTACCTCAAGCCCGGTCATAGTCAGGCCTGAATAACGTGGCGCGAAGTCGGTGTTCTCTACTTCAACTTTAATATCCAGGTCGTGGTTATCTATTTTAAAAGCCGACACACCGGGCTTTTTAATATTCAGTTTCAGGAACGCGGCAACATCGCGGGCGGTACCCAGGTGCGATGCGGCATCGGCACGGTTTGGCGTAAGGCCAATCTCGTACATGTAATCGTCGTTCAGTTTAAAGTAATCTTTGGCTAAGGTGCCCACCGGGGTATCGGCATCCAGCACCATAATACCCGCATGATCGGTACCCAGGCCTATCTCATCCTCGGCGCAGATCATCCCTTCAGATACCTCGCCGCGTATTTTTGATTTGTTTATTTTAAAGGGTTCGCCGGTGGTTGGGTGTATCATCGTACCAACGGTAGCTACAACTACCTTTTGACCAGCTGCTACGTTATTTGCGCCGCAAACAATTTGCAGGTCCTCAGCACTGCCAACATCAACTTTGGTGATGTGGAGGTGGTCGGAATTTGGGTGGTCAATACACTCCTTTACGTAACCAATTACCAACCCTTCCAGGCCGCCGGGGATAGCCTGTACCTTTTCAAGGCTTTCTACCTCTAAACCAGTTCCGGTCAATATGGTCGAAATTTCAGCCGGGGCTTTATCGGTGTCTATAAATTCTTTAAGCCAGTTATATGAGATTTTCATTTAACAGCAAAGATACAATTTAGGCTGAAAGGTTAAAGGCGAAAGGTAAAAGGTTTGAAGCGGTTAGTCATACACTGGCTACAAGGTTTATGGGTTCAAAAAACTGTGGCATGTGCGATTCCCCTCTTGAGAGGGGTGGAGGGGTATGTCCTTCTACCGGCAAGAACATACCCCGCTATAGCGCTATCCGTCGCCCCCCCTCTCAAGAGGGGAGTTTGGAACTAAATCATGGTTTACATGGTTTACAAAATTTACCTATAGACAATTTATAACATACTAACAGTCAGATATTTATAATATTAGTGTGTAAACCATGATTTTTAACGAATCCTTTGGTTTCGGTCTGCGACTGAAGCCAAAGGGGATTTAAATCCACTTACTGGCGCGCTCTTTAAATTCTTTAACCGATATAATATTCAATTTGCTTAACGCCATTGAGTAATAGGGTTCTACAGTACTCACTTTCATATGTTGGGCCAATTCTTTAATAAAAGGACTAGTATCCGGATGTGAAGCAAACAGATGTATTCTCTTTAAAGCGGCCATTTTTACATCTTTCTCGGGGTCGCTTACTATGGCATACTTCAGCAGCGGCAAATAATGAACATCAGCAGAATCACCACAAAAAATAATTTGGCTAATTCTTTCGTCGATACTCAACTTTTGGAAATCAACTATTAGAACAATTCTTTTTTCAGCGACAGGCTTCGCCTTATTTGCGAATAGATCATTTAAAAAGTTAATAATCTTTTTCATTTGCGTATTTGCATAGCTACTAATTTGCACATCTACAACAACCCCTCATCCGAAAAGCTATAATAACCGTTATCACCTATGATCAGGTGGTCAACCACGTTAATGTCCAGTATCTTACCGGCGTTGTACAGTTTTTTGGTAAGGTTAATATCGTCCTGACTGGGTTTCAGGTTGTTTGAAGGGTGATTGTGGGCTAATATAATGGATGAGGCCTGGTGTTGCAGGGCAATATGGAAAATGATCTTCGGGTCGGCAATGGTGCCGGAGAGACCGCCTTTGCTAATGAGTTCCTTAGCGATGAGTTTACAAGAACGGCTTAACAGCAGCAGCCAAAACTCCTCGTGCGGCAGGTCGACCAAATGGCGGCGCAGCACCTGGTAGGCGCTTTTGCTGCCTTGTATAGTTTCAGGCACTTTAGTTTCGGTATCGCCCCTGCGTCGGCCCAATTCAAGCGCGGCAATGATGGAAATGGCTTTGGCCTCGCCGATACCTTTAAACTTTGACAGTTCGGCAATGCTGGCTTTGCCCAGCTTATTCAGGTCGTTATCGTAATGGTGCAGTATACGCTTGCTCAGTTCGACAGCACTCTCGTTCCTGCTGCCCGAGCCTATCAGGATGGCGATCAGTTCGGCGTCGCTTAACGAACGCCTGCCTTGGGCACCTAACTTTTCCCGCGGGCGATCCTCTTCGGCCCAGGCTTTAATACTGAGATTGTTTTCATATGCTTCCACAGCGTTAAAGTAAGGAAAAATGTCCGACACAAAAAAAGGGATAACACTTGCGCATTATCCCTTTATTATGATTGTAGTAAAAGCTTATTTTAAGCCGTTTACAAATTTTGTAAGCTTTGATTTATTGTTTGAAGCTTTGTTTTTGTGTATAACATTCTTCTTAGCCAAACGGTCAAGCATAGAAATCACTTTCGATAAAAGTGGTGCAGCAGTTGCTTTATCAGTTGAACCCCTTAATTTTTTGATCGCATTCCTGGTGGTTTTAGCCTGATACCTGTTACGTAAGCGCTTCGCAGCGTTTGACCTGATCCTTTTTAATGATGATTTATGATTTGCCATTTTAGCTAATATTCTTTCTTAATTTTTCGGACTGCAAATATATGGTGATATTATTTAATTAACAAATGCAATTCAAAAAAAATTAAACACAAATAACCTGGGTTTTAGATTAATGCGTTATTGATTAGTGCTAAGTACATTTACAGTAAGCGCATTTGTACCCGTAGCGCCACTAATGCCGCTGGTATAAATTATATAGCTTTTGCCCGCCTGCAATGTGGTAGATGTGCTGCTGGCCAGAGTGATTTCACTACCCGGACTCGTTACCGTGAATACAAAAGTACCTGCGGTAACCTCCATATAATTAGTAACTGCTTTAAAACTTTGTGCAGCAAATAAGCTAACGCCATTCCCTAACAGGTTAGCCGATGCTAACCCCGAGGCCGCCTGTACAAACCTGACTTTGGCTTTACCTGCCGTTGGCGTGGTGGTATTATCATAAGAGGTTAATATGGCATAATTACCTGATGCGCCTGTCAGGAAATAAGTGTAATTGCCATCGGCATCTAAACTTGCGCTGCTTGATGCAAGCATAGTACCCGATGCCGACTGTACTGCTATGGTATTATCCGCAATGTAAGTTTGACTGTACCCGGATGCTGTACCATAGCTTACTGCATTTGTTGTACGCAGCACATCATTCAAATATAATTTTGATGGGCCCGCATCGGTACTGGTATTTACCAGCCGTACGTTTGCGGTAGCTGTGCCTGTAAAATCATAATCACTATGCTTACTGCATGAGGTAATGGTAGTTAAACCCGCCAGGGCAATTAATAAAAACGTGAAGGTGCTGCTTTTAAAGATGTGTTTCATGTAAGTAGATTAAGTTAAACAATAGTTGCTGGTTATCCCGCAAACAAATATTTACCCCTAACGCTATTTTTTAACTTTTAGTTTAACATCATAGCATTTTTACGAATTCCGTAATCCAGCTTGCCGATTGTTTTATCTTCTTAAATCACTCAAAAACAACTAATTTAGCAGCCATCGGCCATATCAGAATGAAGTTTTTTTTCCGGACGCTTGCGGGTGTATTTATTTTATTTTGCTGCACCTCGTGGGGCTTCTTCGCGCATCACCGCATTAACCGACTGGCTATTTTTACACTGCCGGTTAAAATGTCCGGCTTTTATAAAGCTAATATCGATTACCTGACCGAACACGCTATAGACCCGGATAAACGCCGTTACGTAGACTCGCTGGAAGGCCCGCGCCATTTTATAGATGCCGACCATTATGGCCGGCAACCCTTCGCCCGCATCCCGCAGAACTGGTATGATGCGGTAAAGAAATACAGTGCCGATACTTTGGATAAATATGGCACCGTGCCCTGGGTTATTCAATATCATTACTACTGGCTGGTAAAAGCCTTTAAAGCGCACGATACGACTGCCATTTTGAAAACATCGGCCAATATTGGCCATTACATTGCCGATGCGCACGTGCCGCTGCACCTTACCATTAATTACGATGGGCAGCTTACTCATCAAACCGGTATCCATGCGCTATGGGAAAGCCGCCTGCCCGAACTATTTAGCGATCGGTACAACCTGTTTGTGGGCAAGGCACATTACATTGATAACCCGCTTACCGAAGCCTTTAAAATTTGCCGGGCATCCTATAAATGTGTCGATTCGGTTATCTTGTTCGAGCGCAAATTGAACACGACTTTCCCGCCTGATAAGAAATACGAGATGACCCTGCGCAGCAAACGCAAAGTGAAAGATTATTCGGTGGCCTATGCTACGGCCTATCATAAAATGCTGAACGGTATGGTGAAACGGCGCATGCGTGCAGCCATATTATCGGTAGGTAGCTTCTGGTACTCCGCCTGGATAGATGCCGGTCAGCCCGATTTGGATAAGTTGATTGATAAACCGCTGCCGCCTGAACAAAAGCAAAAATTAGCCCGGGAAGAGACTTTGTATAAAACCGGGAAAACCTTAGCTTTAACTAATTAACTATGGTACGAAAAAAAGCCCTGCACAAAAAACAACCAATTGAATGGCGCAGTCACGAGCCTAACCGCCTTGAAACCTTTAGCGATGCGGTATTCGCTTTTGCACTTACGCTCATCATTGTATCTATCGAGGTGCCAAAATCTTTCGATGACCTATATGAAACCATGAAAGGGGGCGTTAGTTTCGCTGCTTGCTTTGCTATGTTATTCCTGATATGGAATAGTCAGAATATATTTTTCAGACGCTATGGATTGAACGACCCTCTTACAGTGAACCTTAACGGGATACTGCTTTTTGTAGTGCTTATCTACGTTTATCCCATGAAATTCCTTTCGCAACTACTGTTTATGGGCGGGCACTACGTGCAAGAAGGGAAAGTAATGAGTATGATTACCCGTACCGACCAAACCCGCACCCTAATGTTAATATACGGTATCGGTTATTGCGTTATTTACCTGCTATTCTTTTTAATGTATATGAATGCCAAACGCAAGGAAGTACATTTAGAACTGACACCAAAGGAAGCTTTTGAGACGCATACTATCGCCTATATTAATTTGTTCAGCGTATTCATCGGCATGTTGGCCATGGCCCTGGCTATTATTCTACCCGACAATATCTGCGGGATATCAGGTTTTACGTATTTCCTTATACCAATAGCTTATTCTGTATGGTTTAGCTACAGGGGTAAAAAATCGCGATTAGCTTTTGCCCAATAAAAGGCAAATCCGTCATGCCGAACTTGTTTCGGCATCTCATTTGCAAATCTGACCTTCAGTTGGGATCCCGAAACAGTCCGGAATGACGTTTTGACAATTAAGCCGTTTTCCTTCTGCTATTAATCCCGGCAATAATAGCCGGTATTACCGACACCAGAATAATAGCTAAGCTAACCAGCGAGAAATGCTGTTTGAAAAACTCGAGCCCGCCCAGCCATTTACCGGCAAATAGAAAGATCAGTATCCAGGCTGTGCCGCCAATTAAGTTATATAAACTATAACTGACAAATGGCATACGGCCTACACCGGCCACAAACGGCGCTATAGTACGGATAATAGGCACAAAACGACTCAGTATAACGGCCTTGCCGCCGTGCTTGTCAAAAAAGGCTTTGGTTTGCAGGTAGTAATCAAGTTTCAATACCTTGTTATGTTCTTTAAACACTTTTGGCCCAAGGTAATTACCCAACAAGTAGTTTACCGTATTTCCCAAAAACGCTGCAATAATTAATATCAGCGCCAGCAGGTAAATGTTCATCCCGGTATTAGGGTTGGCAGCTAAGATAGCCCCGGCTGCAAAAAGCAGGGAATCGCCGGGTAAAAATGGGGTAACTACAAAACCTGTTTCGGCAAAAATTATAGCGAAAAGGATTAAATAGGTTGTAGAGTTATAATCGTGGATAATAGCTGCCAGGTGTTTATCAATGTGCAGAATAAACTCGATGAGGTGTTTAATGATCTCCAATGGGAATATATTTTTGGCAAAGATAGGGATTTAGAGATTAGTTAATCAGAGATTAAAGATTAGTGGCCTACTTAATTTTAATAACTAAAATGCAGGCGAATAAAATCAACCCAATTCATCGCCGTCCCATTTATGGGGCGGCTTAACGATTGGTAAGTATCTTGGCCGCAAACGCTGCGCTATCTGCGCGGCCTACTACACCCTGCGTGTAAAGTGTGTACAGGCGTCCGTCCTGGATAGGGGTGTTCGGCAGGTCTGTTAATACGGTGGTAGTGCCGTTTTGATAAATTTTAAAATCATATATACCCGCGGGCAGTTCAAGATATTTGGTAACTGCCTTAAACCCCCGGTTAGAAAAAGCCGTTACCCCGTTTGCTGCCACATCTACATTTACACTCCGTGCCGACGCATTAATGAACCGCACTTTGCCATTCCCCTGTTTGGGGGCGGCATCGGTATCGGTCACAAATATGTATGTACGCGTATTTTCAGCTACCAGGCCGGTTATAAACACCGTATACCTTGTGTTTTGGCGCAGGGCGGTATCTCCTCTCGAGAAAAGTATCTGGTTAGCTTGCGCCGACCGTATTTCTAAAGGGGTAGCCAGCGAACTTAGATAAAGGTAGCCTGAAGGCGTGCCATACACAAACGATCTGGCATTTTGCTGGCGCAGGTTGATAAACAGATCAACAGGCTTTAACAGATCGGGGCACAGATGGATAATATTAAGCTGTGTGTTTAAACCAGTGGGCGATGCATTAGCACTTTCTTTATTGCACGATGAAATAAACGGGACGAACATCACTGCCGCTACTGCTAAAAACAATAGCGTTAATACATTATATTTCAGCTTCATACCTATATTGCTCATCTGCTTAAATTAGCGCTTACACCCAAAGCGTTTGTACCCGTACCACCTTGCTGACCAGCCGTATAAACCGTGTAAAAACTATTTTTTTGCAAAACAATAGTACCGGTGAACACATTGTTGGTAGTCCCTGCCACGTTAACTTTTACCGTCTTTTTACCTGCCCCTACTTTTTGGAACGATGTAAAAGCTTTATACGCCTGGTTTTTAAACGAAAGCGTATCGCCCACAAATATATCATAACTGGTAGTCCCTGGTGATGCCTGCACAAAACGTACCCTTGCCTTGGTCGATGTATCCGACGGAAAATAATCGCTCATAAATATAGTAGCCAGGTTATTTTTGCTTTGCTGGCCGGCCAGTATCATGGTATAACTGCTATCTGCTTTGGCAGGGTTAAGTTTAATATCGGCCAGTATTGCCCGTTCTAGCGTATCGTTTTTAAACTGGTATTGCTGCTCGCCGGTCAACACCGTATTATAGCCCGAAGCGTTGAACAGGTAAATAGCCGAATTGGTATTCTGCCTTACCCCATTCAAATAAAAGTCAATAGCCCTGATGTCGGTTACCGCGTTAATCACATTCAGCTTTGATGTTGCACCAACCACGGGCGCATCGTCACCGCTTTTATTGCAGGCCCAGGCAGCCATAACAATAAGGCTAAGTATAGCAGGATAGCGGTAGTTTTTTAGTTTCATTTGTTTTAACCGGGTAAGCTTAATAGTTAACGCGGCATTGATATAAACGCAAAAATAATTCTATTATTCCTATTTACTAATTACTTTTATTGGCTACACCCGTTTTTATGGCGTTATATTTCAGAAAATTATTTTTCTTCATTCTTTTTAGCACGGTTTACCAGGCAACTTTTGCACAAACAGCATTGCCCCGTCCGGTAAATGTATCAAAAGCCTACACTAAAAATACCCGCAGCGATAGTGGCAAACCCGGCGCTAAATACTGGCAAAATACCGCCAGTTACCGCATCAAAGTAAACTTCGACCCAAAAACAAGATCGATAAAAGGCACGGTAGATATCGATTACGTAAACAACAGTCCCGATACGCTAAATCAATTATTATTCAAGCTTTATCCCAACCTTTATAAAAAAGGCGTGGCCCGCGATAGCAATATCCTTCCGGATGATTTGACCAATGGGGTCGAGATCAGCAAAATGATCATTGCCGATAAAGAACGCGACATAAAAACCATTCGTACCCTGGGTACTAATATGCCTGTACCTGTTGATGGCGGCATATTGCCCGGTGCAACAGTGCATTGTACGCTTAATTATAATTATACCCTTAATAAAAAATCGCACATCCGCACTGGCCAGGTTGATGACGGTTCTTTCTTTGTGGCGTACTTCTTCCCGCGTATAGCCGTGTACGATGATATTGACGGCTGGAACAAGTACCCCTATTTAGGGTCGCAGGAATTTTATAATGATTTTTGCCATTTCAACGCTGAAATTACCCTCCCGGCCGATTATGTAGTTTGGGCGACAGGCACCTTAAAAAACCCTGCCGAGGTATTGAACCGCAAATTTATTACCCTGATGGATGAAGCCGCCAAACAGGACAGCGTAACCGATATTATTACCGAAGCCGACGTAAAGGCCGGCAATATCACCACCGCAGGCAATAGCCATACCTGGAAATTTGAAGCCGATAGTGTTACCGATTTTGTATTCGCAACCAGCAACCATTACATATGGAAAGCCGCCAGCCTGGTGGTCGACCCAAAAACCGGCAGGCGCACCCGGGTAGATGCCGTATTTAATCCTCAGCATAAAGATTATTATGCTGTTGTAGGTTACGCTCGTAAAACCGTTGATGCCATGAGCTATAAGTTCCCCAAATGGCCTTACCCCTATCCGCACGAAACCGTTTTTGACGGGCTTGACCAGATGGAGTACCCTATGATGGTGAACGATAACCCGTTAGAAAATACCACTGACGCCATTGAACTAACCGACCACGAAATATTCCATACCATGTTCCCGTTTTATATGGGTATTAACGAAACCAAATACGGCTGGATGGATGAAGGCTGGGCAACTATCGGCGAGTGGCTGATATCGCCTATGATAGACCCTAAAATTGTCGATCCATATGGCGTATCGGGTGTAGAAAACTCAGCCGGGACAGAAGAAGATCAGCCTATTATTACCCTTACCACGCAAATTAGCGGCGTATCGGGCTTTACCGATTCGTACCCGAAACCGGCTATGGGTTACCTTTTTGTAAAAGATATGCTGGGCGATGAACTATTCACCAAAGCGTTGCATAACTATATTGCCAACTGGCATGGCAAACACCCGGGCCCGTACGATTTTTTTAACAGCATGAATGCTGGCGCCGGCCGCAACATGAACTGGTTTTGGAAGCGCTGGTGGTTTGACAGCGGCGTGCCCGACCTGGCTATTGCCAAAGTAAATAACCAGGGCAATAAATACGAGGTGCAGATCAAGTCCATAGGCACCAAGCCTGTTCCTGTTGACTTAAACATTGAATACACCGACGGCAGCACCAAAAACATACACCGGGATATTTCCTGCTGGGAAAAGGGCAATACCAGCGTGACTTTGAATTTTGAAGCAACTAAGGCTGTTAAACAAATGAAGTTGGGCAGTACTTATACACCAGATGTGAACAAGGCGGATAATATATGGTTGGCAAAGTAACAAGCCGTGTCATTTCGAACGAACTATTATGGCGAGCGTGGTGAGGAGAAATCCTATCCGTTTAGCCGCCCTGTTTGATGTATAAGATTTCTCCCCCTGGTCGAAATGACAAATTGTTTAATAGTGTAAAATATCGTACCGCTGGCACAAGTTTAGGGGCCGGCAGCGTGATGGCCTAACTTGTGCCTGGAAATGCCGGAAGTCTGCGGCTCTCACAATAAATTTGGTTAATCTAATTTAGCCTTAACGCCTTTGGGTAATTTATCCTTAACCAATTGGTATGATTGACTGATATAATGCTCCCACTGCGCCCTGGTAAATCTGCCTTCATTTGATATAAATATCCATTTATACCGGGCTACATAGGGCGCGGGGATAATATCTTCGGTAGTGGATAACTCTTCAAACTCATCATCTTTAACTTTAAAGGATACCCCGAAAGGCCCGTCCAGGCCCGTTACACAAAACATTTTACCGCCGATACAAAAACAAAGGTCGGCGCCCCACTTCACATCTTCGGTTACGTGCGGCAAGGACAGGCAAAATGTCCTGATTTCTTCAACGTTCATCATATCTAAGTTATAAGAATATTTTGTCATTGCGAGCGCAGCGTGGCAATCTCATCGTAAGTATATCGGTTATAGTTACGAAATCGCCGTGGTTATGCTCCTTGCAATGACAATATTTCACAAAAAAAGCCGGGCATCGCGCCCAGCTTTTTCATTTTGGATCTATAATTTAAGTTTACACTTAAGCATAACTATTCAACATTACCGGCATTACCAGCATCAGCACATCTTCGTTCTCGTCTCCGCCTTGTGGTAATAATAAACCGGCCCTGTTGGGGGTACTCATGTGCAGGGCAACTTCCTCGCCTGCAAGGTTTTTCAGCATTTCTATCAGGAAACGGGCGTTGAAACCAATTTCCATATCGTCGCCTTCATATTGGCAATTCAGGCGCTCGTGTGCTTCGTTGCTGAAGTCAATGTCTTCAGATGAGATATTCAATTCACTGCCGTTAATTTTTAACCTTACCTGGTGCGTAGTTTTGTTAGCATAAATAGCCACACGACTTAACGATCCCAAAAACGCCTGACGGTCAATGGTCATACGGTTAGGGTTATTTTGCGGGATAACTGCTTCGTAATCAGGATAGCGCTCGTCAATTAAACGGCAAACCAGGTTAATGTTACCAAATTTAAAGAAAGCGCTGGTGGTATTATATTCAACCGATACATTCACATCTTCTGATGGTAACGACGATTTTAACAGGTTTAAAGCTTTTTTAGGCAGGATGAACGAGGTAGCAGTTTCTGCCTTGGCATCCATACGGCGGTAGCGTACCAGCTTATGCGCATCGGTAGCTACAAAGGTGAACGATTGCGGGGTCAGTTGGCAAAATACACCTGTCATGGCCGGGCGCAACTCATCATTACTAACCGCGAAGATGGTTTTGTTAATAGCCTCGGCCAATACCGATGAGGGCAGGTTAACCGATGAAGCATTGTCAACTACCGGGATCTTAGGGAAGTCGTCGCCATTCTCGCCGCTTAATTTGTATTTACCATCGCCGGCATTTATTTCGATAGCGAAAGTGCTGTCGTCAACCGAAAAAGCGATAGGCTGCTCGGGCAGTGATTTCAGCGTATCCAGCAAAATGCGCGATGGTATAGCTATGCGACCATTTTCCTTTGCTTCGCTTAGTTGCAGCGAAGTGGTCATGCTGGTTTGCAGGTCGGTAGCCGAGATGGTTAGGTTACCATCTTTTATTTCAAACAAAAAGTTTTCCAGTATCGGCAATACGGTACTATTGCTAAGCGCACCGCTTACAGACTGTAGTTGCTTAAGTAACGTAGAAGTCGAAACTATGAATCTCATATCAAGGAATTAATCTATCAAAAATATAAAAATTAGTGTGCATACTTCCGTTTACGGAAATAATGTTGAAAAATAGCGAATATTAACACCAACAACAAAGGCCCAACCGTATTTATCACCTGCCAAAACATCTTTTCGTTACGGATACGGGCGCGGTTTAGCAGGCGCAACTGTATTTCTTTGGTACGCAGATCAATTAAACGGCTATCGCCTGTCATTGCATCGGCTAGGTTTAGCAGAAAATTACGGTTACCAAAGGTTTTGCGCATATAATGATCATACCCCAGCGGATAAGCCGAACTATCGGTCGCTAATTGGTTTTTAAAAATATCACCATCGCTAATTACTACCATTTTTGTGGGCTTGCTAACGGGCAACGGCTGTATATGTTCGGTAAACCCTTCTGGTACGGGCCTATTTAAAAAGGCCGATTTGAAATTGCCTTCTAATAATACTGCCACATTTTTTTGCTCGCTCTGGAAAACCCGCGGGTCGGGCAATTGCTCCAGTGCCTGCAGCGAAAGCATATATGGGGTATTAAACTTTTTGTTGTAGGGCGATGATTTAAGCAATACGGTTTCCGTTACGTTTTTTATACCCAGCGTATCAATAGTGCTGGCAAATTCACTGCGGATGGCATCCAGGTTTTTAACGACAGGGTGTTTTGACATAGGCACAAACAGCGGGTAAAATAGCCAGGGCAACAATTGTATCTGCGGGCGGCCACCCATATTACCGGTTGCAATGGGGATCTGTGCGCAGCTCATGTCAGCTATCAAATCGTAATTAATTCTAACCCCATAGGTAAATAACTGGTCGTCCAGGTTCAACTTTTTAGGGAAGGCCATTTGCTGGTTGCCGCGCCCGTGCAAGCTATCCAGATCGGCATTTACCTGGTCAATGGCCCAAATAATGCGGCCGCCGTTCATTAAGTATTGGTCAAGCTTAAATTTTTCCAGTTCGGTGAAAGGCTTTTCGGGTTTATCTATAATAATCAGGCTAATAGTTTTCAGGGTATCAAATGGTACCAGCTTCAGGTCGAGCCCCCGGCCAACATCAAATCCATCTGATAACGCCCTTACGGCATCCTCCAATTGGGCATTGCTTAGTTCATCGTGCCCGCCTGTAAAAGCAATGCGCTGCCGGCCTGTGGTAACCGCTTTTTTAATGGCCGAGGTAAACGCGTATTCCAGGTTTTGGATAGTATTGTTCAGTTGCTCATCATCTGATAGGCCTTCGCGTTTCTGTAACAGGTTTACAGCAATCTCGCTATTCCCCGCATGGATGATCGCTCCGGGATATATCAATTTTTGGGTTTGCCCTCCGTCAGTAGCTATGCTAAGTGTGGTAGGCAGCAGGCCTTTGCTTTCTAAATCCTGTTCAAATTGCTCCTGTTCTTGCTGATTGGTACTATGTTTTAACGGGTCTACAATATCAAACTGAAGTTTACCGTGACTGTACGATTGCAGATCGTTCAGCATATCTCGACTGGCCCATTGCAGACGTTTCATCCCCGAGGGGAAGTTATCGCCTTTTAAGTATAACGTTACTTTAACCTTTTGCGGCAGACTATCCATTACCTGCCTGCTAATAGCAGAGACAGTGTAGCGTTTCTCCTTAGTAAAATCGAACCGGGTAAAGGATATGTTAGCTAAAACCAACAGCACAACCATCGCCCCTACCAATATGCCCGATGCTTTTAAGTTTATTTTCTTTTGCCTTTGGCGAACCAGCACCAGCAGCGTTAAGGCTATAAATAAAGTAGAAAGGATAATAAAATAGGCCAGATCGCGTGTATCCAGCACTCCGCGACTAACCGATTGGTAATGTTCGTTTATACCTAAATACTGAATGGCGTAATCCTGTAATGATAATAAGCCACTCAGCGAATCAAACCCGCTGAATACAAAAAAGCAAAGGAAAACTGCCAGCGCGAAAGCTATAATTTGGTTTTTGGTGATGGATGAAGCGAATATGCCAATAGCCACAAAACCACTGCCCAACAGGAATAACCCAATGTACGATCCGATCACTCCGCCTGTATCTATATTACCTTGCGGCGTCCCTAAAATACTGACGGTGAAATAGTAAAAAAGCGTTGGCAACAACGCGCAAAGCAATAATAATACGCCGGCAAAATACTTGCCTAAAACTATTTGCGTATCGGTAAGCGGGCGGGTAACCAGCAGTTCAAAAGTACCCTCCTTCCGCTCCTCGGCCAGCGACCGCATGGTGATAGCAGGTATCAGGAACATGAACAGGAACGGTGCTATATTGAACAGGCTGTCCAACCCGGCATAGCCATAATCAAGTATACTGCTATCGGGGAATACCCAAAGGAATAGCCCCAGTACCAGCAAAAACAGCCCAATGGTAACATAGGCCACCAACGAACTTAAATACGACGTAATTTCTTTCCTGAATACCTGGTACACGTAGTTTAGCTAATGAATGCCGAAATTACGAACAAAATTGATGGAATGGAAGTGAGATAGGTATAGAATAAGAGGATAATGAAAAACGTATGTTAACTACAGTTATTTCAATGAGTGCTCTAATCATTTAGAATATGATGGTTGAGTATACAAAGTCCTTGGTAATGGCGTTGCCTTCGGCCGAGCTGTGCGCTCATACTGCACAAAGCCTTAGCCACAGGCCGGTATCCGCTTCCATCCCTAACGCGGCATTGATGAGCAAAACCTAATCTCTAATCAACCAACCGCTAATCACTAAATCACGTTTTCTGTTTCTTCTTCTTCGCGGCAGGGAAAAGCACATTATTAAGTATCAACCGGTAACCAGGCGAATTGGGGTGTAGTTTTAAATCGGTGGGCGGGTCGCCTACCTGGTGCTGATAATCTTCCGGGTCGTGGCCGCCGTAGAAAGTCCATTGGCCTTTACCATACTCGCCGTGGATATAGCGTGCCTCATTGGCGGCTTTGGTTTCGCCCATTATAGTTACGCTGGGTTTAATATAACTTTTGTTAAAAGCGGTGGTTAGCCCCATAAACCCTTTTATTACTTTATCGTGATTTTGGGTAAGCATACTGGGTACCACATCCCACTTGGCCGAAAAATCGAACAGCGTAAAAAAGTCGCGGGTTTTATCAACCTGCCTGCCCTTGGTCACATCAATACTACTAAACCGGTTAGACATAGGGTTCATATCCAGCACAAAATTCTGGAAGGCGAACGTGTTGCTAAAGTCAAGCTTCGATTGCGCGTCAGGGTCGGCGCCGTCACCATCGTACATGGATTCACAGATATCAGTATTGGCTGCCGCAAGCGCTATATCAAAACTATCGGTGCCCGAACACATAGCAAACAGGAAGCCTCCATTAGCACAAAAATCACGAATGTGTTCTGCTACGGCCAGTTTCATTTTCGACACTTTTTGGAAGCCAAGCTTATGAGCCAGCGTTTCCTGGTTCTTCACGTCTTCCTGGTACCAGGGCATGAAGCGGAAACCATTATAAAACTTGCTGTACTGACCGGTAAAGTCTTCGTGATGCAGGTGCACCCAATCGTATTTGGCGAGGTCGCCGCGCAGCACTTCTTCATCATAAACCAGATCGTAGGGTATCTCGGCATATTTTAGTACCAGCGTTACGGCATCGTCCCAGGGCAGGTTACTTTTAGGGGCGTATACCGCCATTTTAGGGGCTTTTTCCAGCTTCACAATATCCATGTTTACCGATGGATCACTCACCTCGGTCATAATCTCAGTGACTTTAGCATCGGCTAATATCTCATAACTTACACCGCGCACCTTGCACTCATCCTCAATGGCTTTATCATATTTCAGCATAAAACTACCACCACGATAATTCAGCAGCCAGTCTACTTCCTCGCCGCGTTGTAATGTCCAGAACGCGATGCCATACGATTTCAGGTGGTCTTTCTGCACTTCGTCCATAGGCAGCAGCATAGAGGCCGCTCTACCCAGGAAAGGTAAAAGGCAAAAGGCAAAAGCTAAAAGGTACTTGTAGGAGCGCATTATCTTCAAAAATAGTTATTCTAGAACAGATTTTAAATGTAACGATTTTTTTAACGGGGTATTACATGGCACAACCGTTCAACCTAAACCTGATTGCAGTGGAAAGCCCGGACGAAGGAGGACTTGCAACGGAAAGCAGGAGCAACAGTTGATTAGAACACAGGCTTTGCTTTTCGAAAAAGGGTAAACGTAAAAAAGACATACCCCTACACCCCCTCTCAAGGGGAATCGCAATTAACCAGCCAACCTAATCTCTAATCAACTAATTAACTAATCTCTAAAAATTACTACCTTTGCTGTCCTTTAAAATTGATAAAATGAGCAAAGCAATAATTAAAACCGCCAAAGGCGATATGACCGTTGAGTTTTACGAAAAAGACGCGCCTAACACAGTAGCTAACTTTAAAAAACTGGCTAAAGAAGGTTTTTATAATGGTGTTACTTTTCACCGTGTACTGCCCGATTTTGTGATTCAAGGCGGCTGCCCTTTCTCTAAAGACCCTGCAACCGCTTACAAAGCAGGTTCGGGTGGCCCGGGCTACCATATTGATTGCGAACTAACCGGCGAAAACCAATACCATGACCGCGGTGTACTTTCTATGGCGCATGCCGGCCGCAATACCGGCGGTTCACAATTCTTTATTTGCCACAGCCGCAATAACACCGCGCACTTGGACAGGAACCACACCTGTTTTGGCAAAGTGATTGAAAATGTTGACCTGGTTGATGAGATCCGTCAGGGTGATAAAATTTTAAGCGTAGAAGTGATTGATTAAGTTGTAAGTAATGAGTGATGAGTTTTGAGTACGGAGTTAGTATTTTAACTCAAAACTCACTACTCAAAGCTAAAAACTGATAATATGAATTTACAAGGAATAGTAGCGGTATCGGGCAAACCGGGTTTATGGAAAGCGCTTACGCAAAATAAAACCGGTTTTATACTGGAAAGCCTGGATGAGAAAAAAACCAAGCTGGTTGCCAATATTTCAACCGCCAAACTGGCTTCGCTGGATGAGATCACTATTTTTGGCGATGATGAGGATATTCGTTTGAAAGATGTTTTTGAACGCATGAAAACCGCCGCCAGCGTGCCTGATGCCAAAGCCGACGGCAATAAGCTGCGCACATTCTTCCGCGAAGTGGCGCCTGGCCATGACGAAGAGAAGGTGTACGCGTCGGACATGAAAAAAATTGTGAGCTGGTTTGGTATTTTGAAAGACCTGCCCCTGTTTGCCGAAGCCGACCCAACCCAAGCACCTGCTGCCGAAGCACCGGCCAAAGTTGAAGAACCGGCCGTTGCTGTTGAAGATAACGTAGCAGAAAAAACGACCGCTAAAAAGAAACCGGCTGCGAAGAAACCGGCGAAGTAAGCCCCCAGCCCCTAAAGGGGAGTAATAATAAAAACGGCGCTATGAAATTTCATGGCGCCGTTTTATTTACTGCGTCATGCCGAACTTGTTCAGCATCCCATAGGCATTGTCGTTACTTAGGAAGTGAGGTCCCGAAACAAGTTCGGGATGACGAAAACTAATCTCCAATCAATTAATCTCCAATCTCTGCCGCAGGCTCTCAACACTCTACCTGCTCACATTTCTCTGTCACCAATTCGGGTTCAAAAGTGCAGTGGGTAATTTCCATATGCTGTAGCCGGTGGCGCAAATCGTGTTTAATTTTATTGAATATGCCCAAATCATCGGGGCTTACTACAATGTGCGCGGTAAGGGCGGTTTCTGTAGTGCTTAATGCCCATACGTGCATGTGGTGCACATCAACCACGCCTTTGGCTTTTAGCAGTTCGGCTTTTATTTTATCTATTTCAATTTCGGCAGGTACGCCGTCCATCTCTAAACGCAGGCTATGTTTCAATAAACTCCAGGTGCCGCCGATGATAACGATGACAATGATTAAACTCACCGCGCTATCCACCCAATACCATTTGGTGAAGTAGATGATAATACCAGAGATAACCACCCCTAATGATACTATAGCATCAACCGCCATGTGCATGTAGGCGCCTTTTACATTTAGGTCGGTATCCTTATCCTTTACAAACAGCCAGGCGGTGAAGGCATTAATGCCGATTCCCACAAAAGCTACCAAGGCAATGGTACCGCCGGCAATAACCTCGGGGTGGATGAAACGCATCACAGCCTCATAAGCAATAAAACCTACTGCCACAAATAATATCAGCGCGTTAAAGAATGACACGATAATAGTAGACCGTTTATAACCATAAGTATATTGTTTGTTTGACTGTACTTTGGCCAGCTTAAAGGCCAACAGCGCCAGGGCAAGACTGGCCACGTCGCTCAAATTATGTCCCGCGTCGGTTAACAGGGACAGGGAATGGCTTATCAACCCCATCACAACTTCAACAACAACAAAAACGGAATTGAGGATAATACCCCAAATAAAGGCAGCGTTCAGATGATCCAGCTTGGGGGCGTGATCGTGATGATGGTGGCCATGGCCGTGCGCGTGATCATGTGACATACGGCAAATTTAGGCATTTTAAGATGATTAAATAGTGAAGATTAAACCCCGTGAATTGTTTTGCTTGCGCTCGTCGCAGACGAGCGCAAGCATCTGGAAACTCTGCGAGTTTCAAACCATCCAAACTAATGACTAATGACGCGAAGCATAATGACAGCGAAGCGAAATGACCAAAGATTATTCATGATGATAAGGCTCTCCTTTGATGATAGTATAAGCCCTGTATAACTGCTCTACAAAAAACAGGCGCACCATTTGATGGGAAAAGGTCATACGGGAAAGGGATAACTTATCATTAGCACGCTGATAGACCGAGGTATCAAAGCCGTAGGGGCCGCCAATTATGAATATGATACTTGATGTAGATGATATCGCTTTCTTGTCCAGGTAAGCTGCAAACTGGCTTGACGAGAACTCGGTTCCTTTTTCATCCAACAAAATAACAAAATCGGTAGGTGCAATTTTTTTTAACAGCAGTTCGGCTTCTTTGGTCTTTTGCTGATCCTGCGTTAAGGCTTTGGTGTTTTTGAGTTCGGGCAGGTCAACCAGTTCCAGTTTGGTATAATGTTTCAGGCGCTTCAGGTATTTGTCTATACCTTCCTTAATATAAGCGTCGTCGGTTTTACCAATGCTCAGCAGCGTGATCTTCATAAGCGCAAAGGTAGTGGGAAAGTGTGAAGCAGAGAAGCGAGGAAATCTAAAGAAAAGACTTTTTATCATGAAGCCGAAACTTCTGCTTAATTTGGCATCACTTTAAATGACCATGAACCTCTCTATTATCCAGGATTACGAACAGCGATTGGCTTTTGCCCGGCAGGAAGCTGAGAAATATAAAAATCTCTTTGACACCTATTCCATGTACCGGCTTGGTGTTTTTGTATTATTTATTTTATCGGTTTGCATGGCAATTAGTGCTAATGAAATACTCCTGATCGCGTTTTCATTGCCGGCAACATTGCTTTGTTTCGGTTGGATTGTACGGAAACAAAATGGTTTTGACACCATGAAAAACTATTACCTTGATATGGAAAAGGTAAACGCCAACGAACTAAACAGCATTCAAACCCACACTAATATTTACGATAACGGCAGCTGGTTTACCAACGAAAAGCATTTTTACACATCAGATCTGGATATATTTGGCAGCAATTCGCTATTCCAATTGATTAATCGCTGCGCTACATTGCCGGGCATTACCAAACTGGGCACCTGGCTACATGCGCCGGCCAATAAGGCAACTATATTGCGCCGACAAGCGGCGATTAAGGAAATTGGCCACAAAAACGACTGGAAGCTGGACATCCAAACTCATTTATTGTTCGCGCTTAAACAGCAAAAGGAACAGATACAGAACCTGGTAAGTTACCTGAAATTGCCTATTGAATTGGATGACGCCTATTGGCTTAACATTTACAGTCAGGCGGCGCCCTTTATATTGATAGGGTTAATGATAGCCGGTGCGTATTATCGGCAGGCTGCCTATTTTATACCTGTCGTAGCGTTGTTTAATAACCGCCTGGTGTCATCTAAAAAGAAAATAGTAGATCGTACCGACCTGATAGCAGGCAGAATAGGCAAAACATTAGGGCATTTTTCGCTCGCTTTTCAGAGTATCGAGAGCGAGGAATGGGAGTCGGCGTATTTAAAGGAACTGGCCTTGAAAATTAAAACGGCGGGCGGGCAATCCGTTTCGGAGCGCATAAACCAGCTTTCGCGGCTGATCACTAAGCTGAATTTGCGGCTGAATATTGTTTTGCAATTTGTATTGAATATTTTCCTGCTTTGGGACATCAGGCAGGTTATTGCTATTGAAAATTGGAAGAAAACCAATCACGAAAATCTTGAAAGCGCCTTTGAAGTACTGGGCGAATTTGAGGCGCTACTTAGTTTAGCCAGTTTACATGTCAACAATCCCGAGTGGGCTTTCCCCACCATTGCCGATGGAGACGGCTATACTTATAAAGCTAAAAACCTTGCGCACCCTCTGATAACTCAAAACCGTGTTGCAAATGATTTTGAATTGAACGATACTTTTAAAATAGATATCATCACCGGGTCGAACATGGCGGGAAAAAGTACGTTTCTGCGCACAGTGGGGATTAACGCTGTACTTGGGCTTTGCGGCGCGCCGGTTTGTGCCGATAGTTTGGAGCTATCCGTTATCCACATTATCACCTACATGCGTATTAAAGATTCGCTGAACGAAAGTACCTCAACCTTTAAAGCCGAGCTTGACCGGCTGCAAATGCTGCTGGCTGCGGTTGAGGAACAGGACAAGGTTTATTTCCTGATTGATGAAATGCTGCGCGGCACTAATTCGGTTGATAAATACCTGGGCTCAAAAGCAGTAATTAAACAGCTGATCCATAAAAAAGGAGTAGGTCAGGTAGCTACGCACGATTTGCAGATTGCCCGGCTTGAAGACGAATACCCGGATTACGTACGCAACTTTTACTTCGATATACAGGTGGTCGATGGCGAGATGTTGTTCGATTACAAAATCAAACAGGGTGAATGCAAAACCTTTAATGCATCGTTATTGCTAAAGCAAATTGGAGTGGATGTGCGTGAGGATAATTTTTAGGATATTTTATCCCAGGTTAAGCCATCTTTTTTAGACATGAACGCCTGGTGCAATACATGGTTTTCTGGCTTGGCGAGTTGCGGGTCTTCCTCAAACATTTCTTCTACACAGCGACGGGCTAATAATAGCAGTTGCTGATCGGCAGCCAGGTCGGCCAGTTTCAGGTCGAGCACACCGCTTTGCTGCGTGCCTTCAATATTACCAGGACCGCGCAGTTGCAGATCGATCTCCGATATCTCGAAACCGTTATTGGTTTTCACCATTGTATCCAAACGGATGCGCCCATCGCGGCTTAGCTTATGGTCGCTCATTAAAATACAATACGATTGTTCGGCCCCACGACCTACCCTTCCGCGTAACTGGTGCAGTTGTGAAAGCCCAAAACGCTCCGCATTCTCAATAATCATTACCGACGCGTTAGGCACATTTACCCCGACTTCAATTACCGTGGTAGCCACCATAATATGGGTTTCGCCCTTTACAAAGCGCTGCATTTCTATTTCCTTATCCTTAGCCTTCATTTTGCCATGAACAATGCTTAAGCGATATTGCGGCAACGGAAACTCGCGCGACATAACCTCAATACCATCCTGCAGGTTCTTCAAGTCAAGCTTTTCACTTTCCTGTATCAGTGGATATACTACATATATTTGCCGGCCTTTGGCTATCTCCTGTTTCATAAAACCAAACATCCGCAGGCGCTGGTTCTCGTAAAAATGCAATGTCTCTATAGGTTTACGGCCAGCGGGAAGTTCATCTATTACTGATACATCCAGATCACCATAAAGCGTCATAGCCAGGGTGCGTGGGATAGGTGTAGCCGTCATCACCAGCACATGCGGCGGCACAACATTTTTGCGCCATAGTTTGGCTCGTTGCTCAACGCCGAAACGGTGCTGCTCATCTATCACAATAAAGCCCAGGTTTTTGTACTGTACCTTATCTTCTATTAAAGCATGTGTGCCAAACAGGATGTGTAACGAGCCATCTTCTAATTGCTGATGGATCACACTCCGGGCTTTTTGCTTAGTAGAACCAGTAAGCAGGGCTATGTTAATGAAGCCTTCGCCAACTATGCTTTTTACGGTTTCAAAATGCTGGTTGGCCAATATTTCGGTCGGCGCCATAAAGCAAGCCTGGAAGCCGTTATCCAGCGCTATCAGTATACTCATTAAAGCCACAATGGTTTTACCGCTGCCCACATCGCCCTGTAGTAAGCGGTTCATCTGCACGCCACGCTGGGTATCCTGCCTAATCTCCTTCAATACCCGCTTTTGGGCATTAGTTAATTGGAAAGGGAGTTTATGTTCATAAAATTCGTTAAAGTAATGTCCAACCTTATCAAATATATTGCCTCTAAACTTTTGCACCCGTAACAGTTTATTCCGCAGCAACTTTAACTGGATGAAGAATAGCTCCTCAAATTTTAGCCGCCGCGTAGCTTCATTTAAAGCCGCCGCGTTCTCGGGGAAATGAATATGCCGGTATGCATCGGTACGACCCATTAACTTTAGCTTATTTATCAAATACAGGGGCAGGTTTTCGGGGATATCTTTGCTATGTTGTTCTATTAAAAATGCAGTAAGTTTTTGGAGCCCCTTGCTGTCAAGCGTATACTGTTTTAGTTTTTCGGTTGAATTATATACCGGCTGTAGGGTGGCGTTCCCTTTGCGTTTTAAAGCCGCGGGCGAGTAGAGCTCTATTTCGGGGTGGGCCATTTGCGCTTTCCCGTTAAACGATCCCGGCTTACCGAATATAATATAAGCCTTCCCGGGTTGCAGGTGCTTTTCTATCCATTTAATTCCCTGAAACCATACCAGTTCCATTATGCCGGTATCGTCCTGCACCTGCACTACCAAACGTTTGGTGTGCTTTTCGCCTAAAATTTCCCTGTGTGTTAAACGGGCAATTACCTGTACATGCGGCAATTCGATATTAATGTTTTTGATCTTATAAAACCGGGTACGGTCTATATATTTATAAGGAAAATGCCGCAGCATATCCTCAAAGTTATATATACCTAACTCCTTTTTTAGCACCTCGGCCCTCGCCGGGCCTGCACCTTTCAAATATTCAACCGGTGTTTGAAATAGCTGGTTCAAGTGTGCTGACATTAGGTTAATTTGTCGTGTCGGTTTTACGCCCAAAAGCCGACCTGATAATTGACCAGTTAAAAATAACTACCGCCAGCATTAATAACAAATAACCCGCGATCTGGTGGTAACTCACCTGCTCATGAAACCAAACAAATGCTACTGTAAAGGATATGAACGGGTTTATATAAATAGTGATCCCCAAGGTTGATGATGGCAACCCATTCAACGCATAAGTGCTTAGCAATAATGGTACAATAGTTAAAACTACAGCGATAATGAGGATCACTACCCAAAACTCAGTAGCCATGGGTACTGGCTTGTTATCGTATAAATAAAATGGCAATAATACCAGCATAGAGATAAACAGGTTTATGCCCAGCAAATTCAGTTTATCAAACTCGTTCAATACCCGTTGGATAATGAGATATAAAGCATACATCAAAGCTACCACAACCGACCATATGGCTTGGGATAAAGACGCTGTTGACAGTATCCCTACACTTAAAACTGCAATGCCAATAGCTATTAATTTAGGCCTGGTAACTTGTTCCTTTAGTAAAAGGAAACCGCCAGCAGCTGTAATAATAGGGCATATCATATAAGCAAATGCCGCCGATTTTAAATTGATATGGTTCATTACATAAATAAACGTGTACCAATTACCGGTGATAAATACACCCGAACCTATGAACAGCCAAACAAGCTTTTTGCGAGTGCGGGCATCAGTATTCTTTATAAACTGATAATCCTTTAACAGTTGTTTTTTTCTGAATAACAGATTAATTGCCCAGACAATTGCAAAAGAAACAAATACGCGGTAATAAAGTATTTGCTGCGGCGGGTATTGTTGTATACGCCTTAACGGAAATGCAAAAAAGCCCCACAGTACGGCAGCCGCGATAGCACAGCCAAGGTATATGATGCTTCCTTGCTTTTTTGCCATTAGCCTAATAAAACGGTAACCGAAATCTCAACGTTTACGTTTTTTGGCAGACCAGCTACCGCTACAGTTTCACGAGCCGGAAATGGCTGACTTAGATACGATCCATACACCGTATTCACCGCTGCAAAATCGTCCATGGTTTTCAAAAAAATAGTGGTTTTAACAATCCGATTAAAATCGGTTCCAGCTTCGATTAAAATTGCTTTAATATTTTCCATTACCTGGGTAGTCTCGGCCTGGATATCCTGTGTTACCAATTCGCCGTTTACCGGGTTAATGGCTACCTGGCCTGAAACAAATAATAAATTACCGGCTACTATAGCCTGACTGTAAGGGCCTATTGGCGCGGGGGCATTTTTGCTGATGATATCTTTCATGTGTTTTATGTAGTCCGGAAGTCGGAAAGTCCGGGAGTAATCAAATACAATTTATCTTCCGGACTTTCCGACTTAGCGGACTTCCGGACTTATTTTACTTCTTCAAAATAAACCAGTATACCAATTTGTATATAATACCCAGCAAAAACATAATAATTGCCGTAGCATTAATAATATGCATTACCTTAAGGTTAAAGCTGGTTGGCCTGTTCGGATCTTTTTTGCGAAAGAAATACATGCACAAATTTAATAAAAAAAGAAAGCCCCCCGACAAATATCGGGGGGCTTTGCTTATTTAATGAATAACTTTTTACAAGTTATTATTTTTTGAATTCAACACGACGGTTTAACACGCGGCCTTCTTCAGTAGAGTTATCAGCAATTGGGTGAGTTTCACCGTAACCTTTAACTTTAATGCGTTTTGCATCAACACCTGAATTTACCAGGTAAGTTTTAACTGAATTAGCACGGTCTTTTGATAAACGCAGGTTGTGAGCAGCGGTACCTTCTGATGAAGCGTAACCGTTTAATGTCACTGAACTTGAGCTGCTACGTAAGTCGGCTGAAGTAGCATCTAACACTGGGTAAGATGAAGTACGTAACACTGAGCTGTCAAAATCAAACTGGATGTTTGAGTAAGCTGAAGCAGCAGGAGCAGTAGCAGTAGCAGCCCTGGTGGTATCAACTTTAGGGAAATGAATTTCGCAACCAGCACCATCAACTACAGTACCTGCAGGAGTGTTAGGGCATTTGTCAAATTGATCAGATACACCGTCACCGTCAGAATCTTTTTTCAGATCGTTAACAGCGCTTTCTACGTTGCTAACACGACCTTTTAAAGCTGCAACTTCGCGACGTAATTCTGCATCGTACAGTTCGTCATACATCATAGCTACAGGATTAACCCAATCCAGGTTTGGTTTTGATTTAGGACCAAAAGTGTACTCTAAACCACCATAACCGTAAGAGTATTTATCTTTGTTAGATGGACCATTAGCCCATACACCGTCCAGGTTATCAGCATCCAGGAAGTTAACTGTGTAACCCAGGTTTAATGCTAACGCATCTGATAACCTGAATTTAACACCTGCACCTACAGGGATAATTAACTCTTTAACGTCACGTCCTAATACTGCTTTGTAATCCACGGTAGAACCGTTGGTTCTTACGTATGTTGGGTTATACCACAACAAACCAGCACCACCAGTAATAAAGAAGTTAACTGCGTTTTTACGACGGATATAGTCGATAGTTGCAACGTTAACTGTACCGCTTAAAGTACCGCTCCAAAATTTGGTTTCAAAGCTTTTAACGCCGTTTTTAACGCCACCAGGTGCGCTGCTGTTATCACCAGCAACTTTACCACCGTGTACGTCTAATTGTAACCCAAAAGAATGAGCCAATTGGTCTCTTAATGAAAGACCGTACCCTAACTCGGCTTTAAAATCTGTAAAATCATTAGTACCGCCAATACCCAAAAATGGAGAGACGATGCCAACATTAGCCCCAAGGCTAAAAGTGTTGTACTGACCTCTACCGCCAAATACCTTGGCCGAAGTGGTTGAAGACGACGTAGTCATTGGTGCGTCTGTTGTTTGGGCTTTTGCCATCCCAACTGCCAGCGCTGCAACAAATGATAAGGCGACTGTTTTCTTTAATGTAGAATAGTTCATAGTTTTTAAGATTAAACAATTAATTGTGATTTTTTTCAAAATTAGTAATTATGTTTGAAATTCATTACCAAACACCGTTCCAATTTTTCATAATTACATGACAAATAAATACAAAATTTGTTTGCCATAAATTAAAATATATCAGAATAATGAAATACCTACCTATTAGTAATGATTTATTTACTTTAAATAGAAAAAATTTCGTTTCGCGATTAAAACCGCAATCAATTGCCTTATTTAATGCCAATGATGAATTTGTAAGAAGTGGCGATCAAAATTTTATTTTCAAACAAAATGCTGACTTTTTTTATCTGACAGGCATTGATCAGGAGCAAAGCATACTGCTTTTATTTCCGGATTGTCCTAATCCGCTATACAAAGAAGTACTTTTTTTAAGACAAACCAACGAACATATCGCTGTTTGGGAAGGTCACAAGTATACAAAAGACGAAGCCCGCGCAGCATCGGGTATACAGGCAATATATTGGCTAAACGATTTTGAAAGCATTTTACATAGCGTAATACACTATGCTGAAACTGTATACATCAATACTAACGAGAATGATCGTTATGCCCATACCGTCCCTTACCGCGATTTGCGCTTCCTGGACGACCTGCGCGCAAAGTACCCTTTGCACCATTATGAACGCGCCGCACCAATAATGCGCGATTTGCGTGCTATTAAGAGTACAGTTGAGGTGGAACTGACCAGAAAAGCATGCAATATTACCCGCGATTCATTTTACCGCGTGCTTAAATTTGTTAAACCCGGTGTAGCAGAGTATGAAATAGAAGCCGAGATCATCCACGAGTTTATCCGCCAGCGGGCTACCGGCCATGCTTATAGCCCTATTATCGCATCGGGGGCAAATGCTATTGTATTGCATTATATAGATAATAACCAGGTTTGTAAGGATGGCGATGTAATACTAATGGATTATGCTGCCGAGTACGCCAACTACAATGCCGACATGACCCGCTCTATCCCGGTTAATGGCCGCTATACTAAACGTCAGCGCGAGGTTTATGATGCCGTACTGCGGGTAATGCGTGCTGCTACAAAAATGCTTGTTGCGGGTACCATCTGGAACGAGTATCATGACGAAGTAGGCAAAATAATGACCAGCGAACTGATCGGCCTTGGTTTATTAACCAAACATGATGTAGAAAAGCAGGACCCTAAAATGCCAGCCTACAAGAAATACTTTATGCACGGCACATCGCACCATTTAGGGATAGACGTGCACGATTTTGCAGGGCGTTACACGCCATTTGCGGCAGGCAACATCCTCACCTGCGAGCCTGGCATTTATATTCCTGCTGAAGGCTTGGGTATCCGTTTAGAAAACAATATCCTGATAACTAAAGATGGCAATACCGATCTGATGGCTGATATACCTATAGAGGCGGAGGAGATTGAAGAGATAATGAATTCTTAACAACCCGAAGTGCGAAATGCCAATTGCGAAACTATTTCGAAGTTGGCATTTCGAATTTCGCACTACTGATCCAGTCGTAAATATTAAACCCTGGTTTCTCTATAGCTTCAGCAATATCCTGCTGGAGCTTTTTTTTGTCTATACCCGCCATGCGCTGGTGGCGTATCAACTGGTAAGCTTTTTCAGCCAGCAGCAGCGCCCGTCGTGCATTACTTGTGTGAGGTAATTGGCGGACATATTCAGCAATCTCAGCAATGCCTGTGTTTTGCGATGCGATAGCCTTATATATAGGTATAGCCGTTTCCTTTTGATGGATCAGTTTTTTCAGGGTATTATAATAGGTGTCGGCGCCATCCCTGTCGGCTTTATTTATAATAAAGGCATCGGCAATCTCCATAATGCCCGATTTGATATTCTGTATCTCATCGCCGCTTTCGGGTACCAGTACCAATAAGGTGGCATCGGCCAGACCGGCTATTTCTATTTCAGATTGACCTACGCCTACGGTCTCTATCAGGATATAATCGAACCCCGACGCACGCAGCACATCGGTCATTTCAATAGTTTTAGCCGAAAGGCCGCCCAGCGAGCCGCGGGTAGCCAACGAGCGGATAAACACATCCGGATGGTTAAAATGGGTGGCCATGCGTATCCTGTCGCCCAGCAGCGACCCAAAATTGAAGGGGGAAGTTGGGTCTATCGCCAATACGGCTATTTTTTTGCCCCCTGTGTTCAACTCCGTGATCAGCGCATTAACCAAGGTGCTTTTGCCTGCACCCGGCGGACCGGTTATGCCCACTACCGGCGCTTTGTTACTTAAGTCAAGCGATCTAAGCAACTCCGCGGCACCCGGCAGGTCGTTCTCTACCACAGTAAGCGCGCGGGCAACGGTTTTAAAGTCGTGGCAGGTGGGCTGTATGATATTTGAGTTTGCAGGCATAATTATGCAGTAAAGAAACAAAATATTGCCGACAGTGCGTAACGCGCCGCGCTAATCTGCATAGCAAAGATTATAATTATATTTGCCGCATGTCCAAACCCAAAGTGTTAGTCACGTTCGATTCCATGAAGGATACCAACTGCGGGTATTTTTCGTTCGGCAAGGGTTTGGGCGATGCTTTGCTTAAGGAGAACGGCGGCCAGTTCGACCTACAGTTTTACCTTTTCCCGGTAACCGATTACTTCGACGGCAAGGTAACCATTAACCGCCGCAGCAAACTGCACGACCTATACTTTAGCGACCACAACCAATACGACCTTATACACCTTACCGACCAGCGCACGCGCCTGCACCCCTCGCGGCTGAAGGCCAAAAAGATCATGACCATACATGATATTAATAAGGTGCATATTAACAAAAGCAAGCCCTGGCGCATCCGGGCGTTTTTGAACCAACTGCGCAAAAAGATACTGGCGGTTGATCGCGTGGTGGCCATATCCCGGTTTGTGGCCGACGACGTTATGAAGTACATCCCCGAGGCGCGGGATAAGATGAGCGTGATCCACAACGGTGCCGACCAACTGGTGGTGCCGACCAACCATACCCCGGCATACGTGCCCGGTAAGCCTTTCCTGTTTACTATCGGGCTGCTCTCGCCGCAAAAGGGTTTTCATTTGATACCGCCGCTGTTGCAGGGGAACGATTACCAGCTGGTGATAGCCGGTATGGAAACCCCGCACAAGCAAACCATACTGGATGCAGCCCGGCAATACGGTGTAGCCGACAGGGTCATTATTACCGGACCAATTACTGAGGCCGACAAGGCCTGGTACTATCAACACTGCGCGGCCTTTGTGTTCCCCTCGCGGGCCGAGGGCTTTGGCTTGCCGGTTATTGAGGCTATGCACTTTGGCAAGCCGGTGTTCCTGTCCAGGTACACCTCGCTGCCCGAGGTTGGGGGTAGTGTAGCGTACTATTTTGACGAGCTGGAAGCCCCCCACATGCAGCAGGTCTTCACCAATGGCATGCTGCATTATGCCCAGAACAACCGCGCCCCGCAGATCATCGCCCATGCCGGCCAGTTCACCTGGGAGAATGCCGCCAAGCAATACCTGGCCATATATAGTCAGTTGTTAGGGTCGGAATAGGGTTGGCGGCTTAAGTATGCCGCTGGTGGTTGAGTGGCAACGGACTGCCCCGTTTAGTAGCGCCTCAACACCATTTTTCACCCAAATCATGGTTTACATGGTTTACAAAATCAAGGGTTTTTTCGAGTTAAATATTTGATTAACAACAAATTAACAAAAAATCGTGTAAACCATGATTTTGACCTAAAAGAGTATGCTAACCGCCCGCTTTTTTCGTCGGGCCTGCTCACTTTTAATCACCCTCCCGCGCCGCGTCATAGTGAGCGGCAGCGAACTATCCCCGTCATGCAGGGCCACAACGCTTCCCCTCTTGAGAGGGGTCAGGGGTATGTCCTTTCTGCTGTAAGTATATCAACGTTAGTCTGCTCATAGCCGCAGGGGCCTATTACTTTTTCCTTGATGAAAAAGTAACAAAAACTTAGCGATAGCGATCTCATGAACGCCTTGAAAAAACATTAACATGTGAATAAATCAAGACGAAAAAAAAGCTTCTGCCCGCCCTGCGTTTCAAATTTTCGCAAGAGAGCGATTTGAAACGGCATTCCCGCCTTCGCCGGCCCGCTTTTTTCGTCCGGCCGACGCTTTTTTTAGTCTATTCTATCACACGCGGCACGCGTGCGCCAGCATAGAGATTTGAAACGGCATTCCCGCCTGCGCCGGCACGCTTTTTTCGCCGGGCCTGCGCTATTTCACCTCAATCATTCCTACCGACCGGGCGGGCATACGGAGGTCTATTACGCTGGGTAGTTCCAGCTCGAGGGCTTGTACCTGATCATCGTTGTAGATAATGACATGCTTTTTACCCCGTCCTTCCAGCGTTACACGTGGCGACTGATAAACATCGGCATAGTTGGCCAGTACAACGGCAATGCGCCCATCGGCAGCCTGCCAGGTGCCCGATTGTACCAGCGGTTCCTTGCCGTAGCCGTAATCGCGTTTGGTCATATTAGTGACGTTCCAGGGTTGCAGCATCCGCCCGTAAATTAAATAATCGCGCCCAATGCCGTTCCGCAGTTTTGTAGCCCGTGCGGCCCAATCGGTAATAGCCAGCTGGTCGGGTACCGATCGTTCCCAAGGCTGGTCCCAGTCATATTCCACCCGTCCCTTATCGCGCAGGGTGAAATTCAAAAAATAGCCCGATACCAGTGCCCGCGCCACAAAGGCGCGCAAAGCCTCGTCATTAACCGAATTGGTGTATGACCCCGAATGGCCATTTAAATACTGGTGATACACAAAGGAATATAAAGGGCACATCATTTCCCCGCCGCCACCTGTGCGTGCGTCCCAAAAATCGAAACTTTGCAAGTAAACCTCAGGCGGTGCGCCTTCCGATGATATGGCCACTTTAGGGTTAACCGAGCGCGCGGTTTCGTTATCCTGTTTCAGCAAACTGGTAAAGGCCGCCGTCATCCACGGGCCGGGCACCGGCGAATGCCCATGCTGGGTTGAATAGCAGGCTACGGCGCCCACGCCCTGGTCAAACTGCTGTATCGCATCCGGGTTAAGTTGCGCCATGCCACGGGTCATGCCCAGTATCATTTTGCGCGCAGGTCCGGATGCTACGCAGGTATTATAAAGCGTGCGCCAACCCACTGCCGCACCCGTACTGCCATCCCAGCGGTGCACAATGGCCGAATCGCCGCCATGGGTTTTGAAATAAGGCATCCCATCATACCCGGTGTTTTTTTGGGCAACCACCCAGTTCACACCGTTGCCATAAAGCATGGGGTGCCAGCCTTTGGCTTTAGCCTTCTTCATAAATTCCAGCATTTTGGCTTGTCCGCCAACCGGGGGAAAAGCACCGGGTTGCACCCAGGGGCCCGCGTTTTCCCAGTTAAATATAATGGGCATTAACGGCGCATTAAATGCCGCGGCAAGCTTATCAAGATAAGGCAAAGCGTTGGTTGCCGGGGTGTATTCGGGGTTAATGGCAGCAGGCGGATCCCAATCGGCCTGTCCCCGCATAGGGAAGGTAGCGCCAACCAACGGCTCGAGCACCCATTTGGGGTAATTTATACGGTCTGCAAGTTTTACAGCGCAAAAAGGTTGCTTTTCGGCCCAATCCCGGTAAATAGCTGCGGCGGAATACCAGTTACCCCGAAAAGTACCCAGCACTACTTCGTAAGGCAGCTTGGTATGACCGGTTTGTGTACCAGGATAATGCCCCACCATGGTCACACCGTCGGGTTCCAACATGGGTGCAACCAGTTTAGGCGTGCCGGCAGGGTCTTCGCAAGCCATATATAAACCAGCAGTAGGTTTATAATAAGCCATCATCTGGATGGTGCACTCGCGCGGATAATTGGTCGATCGCCAGGTCTCCGGCGTATTGCGCCTGCTGGTACGCCATGCACCGGCCACCATGCCCGGCTTAATAGGCCCCAGCAGCACACCATCGTAAAGCGACGACAGGATATGGCCGCAATTTTCTTCAGTAGGATTATCATCAAACGGTATCTCTATTACTGGAAATTGGATGTGTCCCACCCACATTGCAGTGCGGTTATCCAATTCCATGCTCCAGTAGGTAAGCGGCTTGTCGTTGGGGCAGCGCACGGTTACACGCGCGTTAACATCAAGTTTGCCTACGCCTTCAAAATTAAGCACTATGATATCGCCCGATGCTTCGATGGTTTTGGTGACGCTGATCTTCCGCGCATCGGACGAGTTTACCGTTTGAAACTTTCCCGGCGCGCTCATAAACTCTATTTTGAACACAGGCAGCAAGCCATGCCTGGGAATTAGCAGGTCATCGATACCGCCATTATTAGTAGCCTGAAACGATTCTATAGTCCCCTTATCGGAGTTGATAACTAACCTGTAGCCCTGATTAATGACAACGATTGGCGGCCTGGCAACTGTCGCGGTTAAAAAGCCGGTAAGCAATAAGGTGAAAAGATAAAATTTACATTGAAACCGGTTGAAGCTTTCTTTGATCATTTTGCGATATATTTAATAAATTTCCTTTGGCTGGCGCCGATGATTTATAGTTGACCCTATCAAATATGCCAATTAAACAGCATGATAATTACCACATTAATATTGTCCGCAATTTTGTTTGATAATTCAATAAAATAGTATCAGTGGACGGAACAAGGAGCTTCTGCCCGCCCTGCGTTTCAAATTTTCGCAAGAGGGCGATTTGAAACGGCATTCCCGCCTACGCCGGCCGCTTTTTCTACTATATCACACGCGGCACGCGTGCACCAGCATAGGTGAAAGGACATTGCAAATGTCGTGTTATTACAATATCAAGCTTCAAGCTGATATTTTTATAATAATTTAGAGACGTACATCAACTTGATAAATACGTTGGATACTATTTTTAATACTAGAGAAATCGCTTTGTGTATATGGTTAATAATAGCCATGATAGTAGGTTTATGTATCGATTCCGTTCGAAATAGCTTAAAGGATATCCTGAAAACATTGTTTGTCTGGAAAATAATGATCTGGTTATTGGCTATGGTTGTTTATATCTCAATCTTTATTTATGGTTTTTATCAGGCTGGATTGTGGACTCCCGAACTGCTGAAAGATACAATATTTTATATGTTATTTTCAGCAACAGTCAGCATGTTTAAGGCGAGTAAAATCAGCGAGGGCAAACATTTTTTTTTGCAAATGCTTAAAGAAAATTTAAAACTCGGTATTGTTTTTGAATTTTTAATAGGTCAATACCCATTCCCATTATGGATTGAACTATTTATTATACCCATGGCAGTTTTATTAGCCGGTATGCAAGGGGCCACGCGCAGCGATACTAAATCCGGAATAGTTAATAAACTTATTAAATTCATATGGACGATCGCTGGCGTTATTGTGATTTGCCATGTTAGTTATTCATTTATTCAGCATATTCGTGACCTACTTTCGATAGATACACTCCGACAAATTTTACTTGTTCCAAATTTGACTTTAATTTTTATTCCATTTTTATATGCTTTGTCCCTACGGATAGTTTATGAAGAGCAATTTGTGTTGTTGAGATTTAAGTTGAAAAACAAAAAATTGCAGCGCTTCGCCGAACGTCAAGCGATATTGAAGTTTAAAAATGATTTGACTGGGCTAAAAAGGTGGGTAAACCGATGGAATCTTTCACGCCCACAAACTCGTGGTGAAATTGTAGCAACTATCAATGACTTCAAGGCACAACAGCAATTGGAAAAAGCGCCTCCAACAGTTCCGCCACAGTTGGGCTGGTCACCTTATTGGGCGAAAGAATTGTTGTCTGACGAAAAGTTAAGGCCGACATTTTATGATCCTGTTTATGAAGGAAAATGGGCTGCTAGATCAGGTAATTTGAAACTGGATAAGGATTGGTCAGGCAACGGGATTAATTATAGCGTCACCGGTACCAAGCTAGTAGCAAATGAACTAGAGCTACGTCTAACGGTGTATGAGCCCCCAAAAATAGGATCTTTGGGTATCACGTTTCGTGAAAAAGCTCTCATCCTCTACAAAGTCGCTGTAGGCTCAGAACCACCGTTGAAACTAAATAGTAGCTTAATAAACTTAAAAAAATTAAAATTTAAACACGGTTGTTACTATATAACACTGGAGAAATCAACTTGGGGTAATATCACTGAAGGGTATGACTTAATATTTATCATCAGTACAACACCCCAGCTCCAACCTATCATATAACAACAAATGAGCATAAATACTGCTCTAACTAAGCGATTGCGATAACAATGGTTTTGTGTTTAAATTACTATTCTTGCTAATTAACTTTAACCGTTTTTAAATTTATTTATACCTTACCTTGGAGTAGATAGTGTATATAAATATTTGATTAACATATAAATATGCCTCTTGTAGATATGCTTGGTAAAATCAATTGGTCGCTTTTCCTTTCAACCCTAACTGGTGTTCTTGCAATTTTTGCTGGGATAGTAGCTTGGAGTGAGAAGAACAAAGACGATAAAAAAACGATTGAATTTCAACGACAAACTATTGAACTTCAACAGAAAATTAATGACATAACAAATAAAAACCTCGAGAAGGCTGAAGAATTATCAAAGCAATATAAAAAAAATGCCCAAATGCAGGAAGAGCTAAACAATTATGTGACTGGGGGTAATACTAAGCCAACAATTCTAATTAATTGTTTTAAAAGACCTTTTGAATTAATAGGTGATAGCTATTCAATCAATGTTGATCTTGAAAATAAAGGTAAGTATCCGTTACAAAATGTTATATGTACAGTTAATGATGTTAGTTGCGCAGCAACACAAAAACATGTAAGAGAAATTAGAACATTAGGTGGATGGGTAGGACGTCGACCTCCGTTAAAACCCGAAGAACAAGAAGAAGTTGAGTTTAATACCAATATTGGTTCTGTAGCCCCCAATTCTCGGTTCCCAATTTTTACAGGAGTCTATAACTTTCAATATTCTAAAATACCACCGGGATTCGTCATTAAAGTGCGTTGGAATAATGGAGACGTTATTTATTATTTCCACGGCAAACTTTTAGATGACAAGTTAATCGATGATGGCACAAGCGAAATGGTCTTCAACGGAAAAAAAATGAATTTGGCAAATATTGAAATAAAATAATAATTTATTAAAGTCATTATTTATTGTTTAAATAAATTTAACTCTCCCTCCGTTACCGCACACACCCACTTGTAACCAAGTAATAAAACCTACCGCAAGTCTCTGACATTTAATAAAATCTAATTCAGATATTTGTGCCCTCCGTGCTGGCGCACGCGTGTCGCGTGTGTTTAATCAATTACACAAATTGGTAGATTGCTTGTCCCTCGCAATGACGGAGTAATGATTCACAGAACCCGTCAGCTCCCTCCCGCGTTAGCGATAGCAGTGGATACCGGCCTTGTGGCTAAGGCCTGCAGGCGTATGAACGAATAGCGCGGGCCCCGATGGTTATCAGGGCAACGCCATAATCCCTCCGCTACCGCAAGCATCCCCGCTTGTGGTAACTAAGCAAACGCTATCCATACTCATCTACTTTAAAAATCTAATTCAGATATTTGTAGCGCACCCTCTCATCAAAAGGGAGCGCGTATTATCATCTACATTAATGGAGGCCAGCTTTTTCCGGGAAATTTACAATCACCCGTCTTTAAAAAAGGAAGACTATGAGCTAATTGCTAAAGCACACCAACAAATAGCATTTGCGGGTGGCGCAACGCTTTTAAAAATTGGCAGCACGGCTAAGGCGTTTTACCTTATCGAAAAAGGCTTATTCCGGTCGTTTTTGTATGATTATGAAGGGAACGAGATCACTACCGAATTTTATTGCCCGGGCGATATATTGATCGAGTCCTTCTCACTTTTCCAACGGATCCCTTCGAAAGAAAACTTCCAGGCCATAACGGATGGCACCGCCTGGAAAATTGAGTATGATGCATTCCAGGAACTGCTTGCTACCATAGAAGGCTTTAGGGAATGGGGGCGGGCGTGGGCAACCAACCAGCTATTTGTTTTAAAGCAGCGGTCTATAGACGCGCTGACCATTAGCGCTACCGAGCGGTATTTAACCCTGATGGACAGGAAGCCGCAAATTATTTTACAATCGCCGCTGAAGTACATAGCCTCGTATTTAGGCATTACCGATACCTCGCTAAGCAGGATCAGGAAAGAAATTTCGGCCGGTTAGTTTCTTGCCATATGGCAAGTGCATTGTTCTGCACTGCAATTAATTTTGACGGTATTAAACGGAAATTAAAAGCTGAAACTATGAACAACGTAATTAATTGGTTCGAGATATACACCTCAGATTTCGACAGGGCTAAAAAGTTTTATACCGATGTGTTTAAATTGGAACTGACCGATTTGCCGGTGAGCAGCGACAGGCATTCGCAAATGAAATACGCTACTTTCCCGGTTGGGGTAAACGGCATTGCCGGCGCCCTGGTTAAAATGGACGAGGTGAAACCCGGCGCGGGCGGCACCTTGGTATATTTTGATTCGGCGGAAATTAATGATGAACTAAGCCGCGTTGAAGCCGCGGGCGGTAGGATATTGCGCCCGAAACTGAATATTGGCGATTTTGGGTTTATAGCCCTGGTTGAAGATAGCGAAGGGAACCTGATAGGCTTGCACTCTATGGCTTAACGGTAAAGCCACCCATCTGGCGCAAGTATGCACCGCTGACCAGGGCGCCGTATACTTGCGCTTTAATCCAACCTGTTCACTGCAGTTTCCGGCATCAGTTCTTCGCGGGTGTAAAAATGGCTATTTTGCCTTTGTCGCCGGCCAGTAGTATCAGGTTTCCTTTTTTGGCTTTGCGGCAAACGTTATAACTCACGTTGTCTATGGGCTGCCAATTGCGGCCGCCATCTGTGCTTATGTTACTGCCCGGCGTACCTGTTGACAGATAAACGTCATCATGTATATGTTCCACGCATGATTGGTAACCCGCCGGGAATGTGTTGCTGAGCCGAATGCTATTTAAATAACCCGCCGTAGTAATATCAAACAGGCAGGCCGTACTATCCGTAACTTTATCGTGCGAGTAGTCCCCGCCGGTAACTACCTTCCCTGTTTCATCTATAGAAAAAGCGCCCTGGCTGCCCTCCCCGTGTTTAACCGGCAAATATGCCGATGTCCATTTGGTGTTGTTAGTAGGGCTGCTTAGCCAACGCGCAACTTTCCCGCCGGTTACTATGCTAATTTGCCCTTTATATACCCGCAGGCATGTGCCGCTGGCTGCAAACGCCGCCTCGCCGGGCATCGCATCGGGTTGGGTAGTCAGGGGGCGCCAGCTGTTGCCGCCATCGGTGGTTTCCAGCACGAGGAACTTATTATTTATCGGGTCGCCTAAAATAAAGCCGTGCTTTTTATTGGCAAAATCCATCGCATCTAAAAAGTAAGCTTTATCGCTATTGCTATATTTCAGCTCCCAGGTAGTGCCGCCATCGGTAGTTTTTAAAATAACCGCCGGTGTGCCCGAACTCATGATGATGGCCTCCTTAGCCGAAAATGCTTCGATATCCCTGAAGTCGAACTGTTCGTAACCCTTCACCTGTTGCCAGTTCCAGGTTTTGCCGCCGTCGGTAGTTTGCGCTATATACCCTTTGCTGCCGCTTATCCAGGCCGTTTTATCATCTACAACGGATAGGCCGCGGATGCTGGTTGGCTTGCCCTGCTGCAATAAGGTGATGGTTTGCGCTTTAATTGAACTGGTGCAAAACAGCAATACAACAGGCAGGATTACGTTACAGATGATGCGCATAGCAATTGGGATTTGATAAGGAAACTAAGGTAGCTTTTACAAGGCTTAACGCAAAATAACGCTGATTTTTTAGCGATTTTATTAAACGGTTATTGCAGAAAAGATTTATATTTGCACCCTTGTTAAGCAAAAGACAGCATTTAAAAATGCGCTTGAGCTATTTCAGGCCCGGATGGCGAAATTGGTAAACGTTGCGGTCTCAGAAGCCGTTGAGAATTGTCTCTTGAGAGTTCGAGTCTCTCTTCGGGCACATCCCTTTAAGTCGAAAGTCTTAAGTTAAAAGTCTAAAAAGTCGGCACTGACTTATGACTAACAACTTAAGACTTTGTACTTTAAAACAAGCCCGGGTGGCGAAATTGGTAGACGCACCATCTTGAGGGGGTGGCATTCGTAAGGATGTACGAGTTCGAATCTCGTTCCGGGCACTTCAAATCAACTGTCTATTAAGCGGTAGGCCGCTGCGGCATCCAGCCGTGCCAATACTTCAAATTGCTTACCGGCCTGCTTATTATAGTTTTTAAAAAAAGCTTCCAGCTGGTTTAGTATGTTTTCGGACAGTTGTTCCAACTCATCAACCTCAGCATACAACTGGGAAACCTCGGGTATACCTATAAACCTGTCGTTACGAACGGTTTTACCATCGCGTTCGGTTTGCAGGGCTTGTATGCCGCCAATAATACGGCAATCTATCAGGCAGCCGGGGAAGCTGGTGGTCTCGGATATAATAATAATGTCCAGCGGGTCGCCGTCCTCGCCTTTGGTGCCGGGTATCGAACCAAAATCGAATGGGAAACTCAGCCCTGCGGGCAATATTTTACTAAGTTTAAAACGGTTGGTTTGGGGGTCGTAATCTAATTTATGGTTACTGCCTTTAGGGCATTCCGTCATTGCTGTAATAACTTTCATAGCTATTATCTTAATAATGCAAAACCCGGGAAGATTGGGGCTCGATCTGGCTGACCGCCAGTTTAACTTCAATATCAGCGATAGATATCATCCGCGAATGGCATAACTCGCAATAATGGTTTTCAGTTAAAGTAGTAATGGTTAAGGGTAGCTCGTCCACACGTATCGTATCACTAAAATATACAGACCCATGGCACGCTTTATTAAAGCAATAATATGTGATGTAACTTTTAGTTTTCATTTTGATATTGATAGATGCTTAATAATAACCAACAAAATGTGGTTAATGTTTTATCCTCATACTAAATAAAAAACGATCAGAAAAACAGACACCGGCAATACGCCATTTGGACGATTTATCCTACACTGTTATTGCTAAAACATAGGGCAAAAAAACAAGCAGCGTATCTGTTATAGAAGCGCTGCTTGCATGTTTTCAATAGGTAACGTATATATTGATCAGGCAATTAATCCCGTGTTATTAGGGAAATAAACCTGGTTGTTGCGTAAAAATTGCCTGCTGGTAGCTTTAAAAGCATCCAGATTGTCTTTCAGTACCGCTTTAATAAATTTTTCGGTTGCTGTTAAGCGATGTTGCGAATTCAATTTTAATACTTTCATATTACCTGTAATGCCAAAAATGTGCCAAACCTGGCTAACAGTGGTATTAAAAAAAATTGCCCGCTACAAATTTATTCAGGCTGATAAGATTATCGATAGCGCTGCCCATGGTATTGTTAAAATAGGCATATACGGTTTTGCCATCGGCCATCCAATCCTGTATGTAAGTCGCGTATTCCTGTAAAAAATCATCGGTATAACTGCCCCGGTAGCCGCCATTAGGGCCATGAAAACGGAGGTATATAAAATTGGCTTCGGTTTCCATTAGCGGCGCGGCCGATGCCGGCATATCATGCAGTACTATCCCCATGCCATATTTGTCCAGTAAATAGTAGGTGCTGTCCTGATACCAGGATGCATGACGAAACTCTACCGCCGTCTGCCATTGCATATCCGGATCAGCCTGCCTGATATAATTAAGCAGATTTTCCAGTTGCGGTACCTTGTCCGCCCTTACAGATGCCGGGAATTGAACAAGCAGGCTGCCCTTTTTTGCTTCCGCACGGTTAATAACTTCCATAAACCGGAAAATATTGTCCGGATTAAAAACCAGTTCCTTGTTATGTGTAATATCGCGCCACAGCTTATAAGTGAACCTGAAATTATCCGGCACTATACTGCTCCATTTAGCAACCGTGTTACCCATGGGCGGGTTATAGAACGAGCTATTGATCTCGATACTATTAAATAACGACGCATAAAAAGCCAGGCGGGGCTGATCCTGAAACTCTACCGGATATGCCTGTTTGTTAGGTACCGGCAATACCAATCCGCTTGTACCGGAAAAGAATTTACTTGCTGACAGGTCGTCCATACCCTACTAAAATTATTCTTTTGCCGAGATCCACGCCACCGCTTCATCCAGTTCATTCAAAGCAAAGCCCTTTGATTTTCCCGGGACAAAAAACCGGAACACATCACTAAACCATTCCACACCCTTTTGGTCGGTAACCACGGCTATTTTGTTCCATTTGGTAAAGTTTTTCAAACCCAGTTTAAGGTCGTCCCACCAGGCACTTAAGGTGAAGTTGCCCACATCAGTTTGCGGTACCAGTAAATAATTAATTTCACCCTGGCGGGCTACCAGTTCATCAATGCGGGGGATCAGTACTTTTTCCATGTCGTCTTTGGTTACTTCGCCCGTGGCGCGTATACCCACTACATGGGGTGGCAAATCATTAATATATTGAAGCATATATTCTTTCGTTTTTATAAAGAGTAACGCATCAACGCCATACAGGTTTTATTTTGTGCAAACCGATTTTACAGTAAACAAAAAGCCCGGTGCAATTAATTGCACCGGGCTTTTTGTTTAGCAATGTCAGCAATTATATTTTGTCAAATATCTGCGCCAGTTTATCTTCCAGGTCCTTACCGCGTAAGTTTTTACCGATAATTTTACCTGTCGGGTCTAACAAATAGTTTTGAGGGATAGCCTGTACGCCATAAGCAGTTGATGCTGCATTGTTCCAATATTGAAGATCAGATACGTGCGTCCAGGTTAGTCCGTCTTTATGGATAGCAGCCAGCCACTTGGCTTTATCTCCCGGCTGATCTAACGATACCCCCAGGATAGTAAAGTTTTTATCTTTGTATTTATTATAAGCTTTAACCACGTTAGGGTTCTCTGCACGGCAAGGGCCGCACCATGAAGCCCAAAAATCTATCAGCAAGTACTTACCTTTAAATGATGACAGGCTAACCATTTTGCCACTGGTATCGGCCTGTGAAAATTCAGGGGCCATTTGTCCCAGCGCAACCAGTTTCCATTTTTCTAAACGGCCCGCGTAAGTTTTACCTGTAGTAGTATTGCGCACCCTTTCAGATAAAGCGTTGAACCACGGTGCCATCTCGGCATATTCCGGATAAGCACCACCCACACTGTTTAAGTTCACCAAACTCAGGTACGAATCGGGATGAGATTTAATGTACGATTTCGTTAGTTCACTTTGTTCTTTTTGCACCGCATTATATCTTGGCATAAAAGCATCGTCAAATTCTTTGGTCTTCTTAGTTTCCGCAGGGGTTGCATTATATTCGGCCATTAACATGGTCATTTTATCAGTGGCCGGTTTCATATATGCTTTGTACTCTGCATTTTCCAGGTTGGTACGGGTACCTGTAACTGTTGATTTTGCTAAGGAATCAGGGCTATTCAGGCTTATAGTTCCTTGTTCAAGATATATGCTAATCACATCCTGTTTAACTTTCCTGTTAAGGTTCATGTAACCAGCGCCTTTATAATCCAGCGTTAACGAGGCTGGTGTTAAATCCTTAACAGCTCCCGCGAAAGCGAAGTTACCGTTAACAATGTTAGCTGAATCCACAACCGGCTTTTTGTCAACTACATAGCTTAAATAAACTTTGGCCGGGGCGCCAATGCTGCCCGCCTTGCCTTTTATGGTATAGGCCGATTGTGCAAAAACAAATGCCGGCAGGCCGGCAAGTATAGTAATGATTAATTTTTTCATATCCGCAAAGATTAAGTTTGGTATTATATCATATGCAAGATAATGGTTTGCTTATATTTTCCCAAAAATTTTGGCCAGTTTGTTTTCCAGGTCGGCGCCGCGCAAATTTTTGCCAACAATTTTCCCATCCGGGTCTATCAGGTAGTTTTGCGGGATAGAACGTACAAAATACAGGGCCGCGGCTTCATTATTCCAATATTTCAAATCGGATACCTGGGTCCAGGTAAGCCCATCATTTTTCACAGCAGCCATCCAGTCGGCTTTACCATCAGGACGATCAAGCGATACGCCAATTATGGTAAACTTCTGCCCTTTGTATTTATTATAAGCGCGCACTACATTGGGGTTTTCCTGGCGGCACGGGCCGCACCATGATGCCCAAAAATCTATCAGCACATATTTGCCACGGAATGATGATAATTTAATAGGGTGGCCATCAGCATCATTTTGTGTAAAATCTGGAGCGATAGCCCCTATCGCTGTCGATTTAAGCTCATCAATAGAGATTTTCATGGCATACCCCGCTTCCGAACTTTTCAACGCATCAGAAAGGCCTGTATAAAGCGGTTCCAGCTCTTTTGGGTCGGCAGAGGGCCCACCTAACGAGCTTAGCGCCAGCAGGCTTAAATAACTATTAGAATTTTCCCTGATGTAGGTTTTTAAAACGCCTTCCTGTTCGGTTTGCAGGGCTTTTAATTTAGCCTGCAGGCTGTTTTGAAATTCGGCCGATTGCTGCTTCTCCTGCGGAACAGCTTTAGCTTCGGCTGCTACGGCTTTGGCTTTATTATTTACCAGGGCTAACTTAGCAGTAAGGGCTTTATTATCCTCATTAATTTTCGAACCTGTTATTTGCGCTTTGGAAACCGAATCGGCAGTGCTGATATTGATCTCTCCTTTTTCAAGATAAAAACTCAGGTTATCCGAACTGCGGTCAAGTTTGTTAATACCAACGCCTGCACGGTCTATTACCAATATAGCCCCAACAGGGTTTAGTACACGCCCCTTAATTACAAAGGTGCCGTTAATAATAGCGGCCGAATCAAGGACACGGTTAGCACCTAACTGGTAAAGCAAATAGGCTTTGGCGGGTGTGTTTAGTTTACCCACCTGCGCGGTAACTACAAAATCGTCCTGCGCACTGGCCAACAGGGGCACAAAAGCCAGTATATAGAAAAATAATTTCTTCATGAATTAAATATAAATCTTACTAACGTATAATAAGGGGTTAAAATTATGGTTTGGCTGCTGGTAATCAGCCATATTATTGTAAGATGCTTATTACACTATCAGTTTAACTTTTGATAAGTGCGCCACCAAAGGTCGGGCATTTCGCCCGATACGGCTATTTTATAATCGTCGTACCGGCAGGGCACCAGGTGGAAGCGCTCGTTTTGCGAGCCTCCCGTAGGGTAAGGCACCTGCATCCACCAGCGGTCTGATTTTTTGCTTTTCACAAATACCAGCTCATGCTCGTTGTGCTTCAAACTGGTTTTATAGATCAGGTATTGCGATTTGGGGTTTAGCGGGAAATCGCGCTTGCGGTTATAAAAACCATCAATAAAATACCATATCATCTGCGCCAGTAACGTGGCGGTTTGTCCGTTACTATCATAAGCCGGATTAAACTCGTAAAAGCCTATCGAAGTCAGCTTATCATTAAAGCCCGCATAACGCGCCAGCTGACAAGCCTCTTCTCCATAAAAACCGTTGGGCGTAGCGTTGGCATTGCCCATAGCGTCGGACGAACGGACAGCGCCTATATCAAAACTGATCATACTGGCGTTACGGATAACCGGTTCGGCAACTGCCACTTCCCCGCTTAATTCGCCCAGGCGATGAGTGTCGAAATAAAGCTTATCCATTACACGCAGGCTATCCTGGTTCACAAAATAAGTTTGATAGCCCAAATTGCTGAAGTTGAACAGGTAATTAGGCTCGTGCAGAAAAATTTTGTTCAGGTAGGATATAGATGTGGTTTCAATAGTTTCGGCAACCGAATCATCTTCCAAATCAAAACGCGGGTCTATCACAACCAGGTCAACCCGTTGTTCCAGTTCCTCGTAAGCCAGGTATTGGGCATAGGTAAGGTCCTGCCCGCCGCCGATAATCAACGGGAGTATATCTTTTTTTATCAGTTCGGCAACAACCGTTTTTAGTGCGAAATAGGTATCGGTAATGCTGGCGCCTTGTTTAATATTGCCAAGGTCCACTATTTTGGTTTTATAGCTCCCTTCGTACAACAAGTATAATTTCTCGCGCACATAATCGGGACCCAGCGCGCAGCCGGGGTTACCCACAGCGTTACGGTCTTCCAGCACACCTATAATGGCTATGTCTATTTTGTCGGCCTCCAGATCGGGGAAATCAACCGAATAGGATTCTATTTTACTCCCCATATGACTGGTGTAAAACCCAGTTTTAGGGACGATCTTTTTTAAGTCGACCGGCGAAAAAAAATCTGACAAAGACATATGCTTACAAATGTAAGATAATGTGCGGATGTGCAAATATGCAGATGTGCAAATTATGTGCAGGTATGCGAATATGCAGATGTGCAAATGAAGGATAATGCTGATGAGAATTAGGCATTAGTACATCAAAAAATTATCTGCACATTTGCACATCTGCATATTTGCACATTTTTATGATCCTAATAACAGGTGCTACGGGGTTTCTTGGGTCGGAAGTGGCCAAACAACTTGCCGAACAAGGCAAACGTATCCGTTGTACTAAGCGGGCTTCGTCTGTTATTCCTGATCTGTTGCTTCCTTACGGGAATATGATTGATTGGGTAGATGCCGACATGATGGACCACCCAGCCCTTGAAGATGCATTTGAAGGCGTAACCCAGGTATATCACTGCGCGGCCTGGGTATCATTAAAACAGGCCGATAAGGACCCGATGATACGTACCAATGTTGAGGGTACAGCTAATGTGGTTAATTTGTGCCTGCAATACGGCGTCCGCCTGGTACATGTAAGTTCGGTAGCAGCCATTGGCGAGGCCAAGCCAGGCGAAATGATTAACGAGAACCATCACCTTGACCAAACCGGCGACCATGACGGTTACGCGACATCAAAACTCGAGAGTGAAATGGAAGTATGGCGCGGCATTGCCGAAGGGTTAGATGCCGTAATTGTAAACCCAACTATAATAATTGGCCCCAACGCAGGTACTGCAGGCAGCGGGCAATTGTTTGAAACTGTGCGTAAGGGCCTGAAATATTATACATCGGGCAGCATTGGGTTTGTGGATGTGGAGGATGTGGCCAAAAGCATGATCATGTTAATGGAAAGCGGCATTACCGAACAACGCTATATTATTAATGCAGAAAACCGGCCTTACCAAAATATAGTGACCGAGATAGCCCGCGGCTTTAACCTGCCCGCACCTGCCAAACAAGCCAAACCCTGGATGATGGAACTGGCCTGGCGCGGCGCGGCCTTATGGGCAGCCATACGCGGTGGTGCCCCAGCTATTGATAAGGTAGCGGCGCGAAGCGCCAGTGTGGAGCGCAATTATGATAACAGCAAAATAAAGCAGGCCATTGCTATTAACTTTAAGCCCATTAGTCAGTCTATAATTAAAGTTTGCCAACGTTTAAAAGTTTAATAAAAGGCTATGGTTGCAGCATGTATATTTGCGGCTTGCAAACTTTTAATCGTATTGATTAACATTTTAATTATCCATTCGCTATTAAGCTATGCTGCAAATATTTACCCGCTTCAAATCCCAGGTTTTAACCCTTATATTTTTGCTGGGCGCGCTTTTTATAGGTAATGCCCGTGCCGAAGCGCAAAACCAGGGTGATGATGACAGCGGCCCTGGATTTAAGTTTAAAACGGTTGTGATTGATGCGGGGCACGGCGGTAAAGACCCTGGCGCGCATGGCGAAGTGGCAAAGGAAAAAAATGTAGCGCTGGCCATTGCCTTAAAACTACGGGATATCATTAAAGATGAAATGCCATCGTTAAACGTAATTATGACCCGCACTACCGATAAGTTTGTAGAACTGCAGGAACGCGCAGCCATTGCCAACCGCAATAAGGCCAACTTGTTTATTTCTATTCACTGCAATTCATCGCCCGAGCGGACTGGCAGTCGCAAAGGCACCCTGTTGTTGGTTTACGGTTTCCACCGCAAGGGCGAACAACTGGAAGCCTTGCGCGAGAATGCCTCTATTTACCAGGAAAAGGATTACAGCAAAAAATACGAAGGCTATAAAGGCAACGACCCCGCCTATTTTATTATGCTGAACATGTATATGAAAACCTACCGCGACCAGAGCATCAAATTTGGGAAGCTGGTAAACGAAGAATTTGTTGAACACGATAACCGCCGCAGCGAGGGTGTGCACGAACAAGGGTTACTGGTGCTGGCCCACAGCGCCCTGCCATCGGTACTGGTAGAGACCGGGTTTATCAATAACCCATCCGAAGAGAAGTACCTGAATTCGGACGAGGGGCAGGAAGAAATTGCCCGCTCTATCTGTCGTGCTTTGAAAAAATACCGCAAAGGGTTTGATCGAAATTAATTGGTATTGATATAAACTATGGATGAGAGACGTTACAATAAAGTAATGTCATTTCGAATGAGGTACGAGGAGAAATCTTCCAAGTGCAGCCGGCTTCCTATAGAAGATTTCTCCTCACGCCCACACTCAACCCCTTTAGTTCGTCGAAATGACATGAGGAGTTTTATATTTGAATAACCAATCATTATCAACCAATTTTAAATGAACGATAATTTCCCGGCCATTATTGAATTACTGGGCACAGTTGCCTTCACCGTATCTGGCGCATTTTCGGCTATGCAAAAGCGTATGGATATCTTCGGGGTGTTTGTACTGGGCTTTGTAACCGCTATAGGCGGCGGTACATTACGTGATATTTTAATTGGCAATGTGCCCGTAGCCTGGATGCGCGATATGAAGACGCCATTGATCATTCTGGGCACTACTATTGTCACCATCCTGTTTAAAAAGTACGTTAAGAATTTAAAGATCACCCTGTTTTTGTTTGATGCATTAGGGTTAGGGCTGTTTACCATTATTGGGATACAGAAAGGGTTGAACGCCCACCTGAACCCCGGTGCCTGTATTGCCCTTGGCACTATTACCGGTTGCTTTGGCGGCGTAGTGCGCGATATTTTAATTAACGAAATACCTGTCCTTTTTCGCAAGGAAATATACGCCACGGCCTGCATTGCCGGCGGTAGTTGTTATATATTATTGCTGATGTGCACCGATAAATTTATTGCCGAAGCCATTGCTATTATAGTGGTATGCACCATTCGTATTATCGCTATACGGCGCAATTGGAAGCTGCCATCGGTATAGTTGATATGGCCGCCCGGCAAGATATCAACCGCAGGTTAAATAAATATTTTTAACTTTTAAGAAACAAATTTACAACCCGCCCTGTTATTCCTTTACCAAATAAATCATATACATTATGGAAAACAATAACGGAGGATCGTTCAATCGCGACGATCAGAATCAGCGTTCTGGTTCACAAGATCAAAACAGCCAACAAGGCAATCAGCAAAACATGGGCAGCAACAGCGGCCAGGAACAACAAGCTAATTCGGGCCAGGGCAGTATGGGCAACAGCAGCTCACAAAACCAGGACCGCGATTCAGGCCAGAGCCGGCAAGACAGTAACAGCGGCAACCAGCAGGAACAGCAATCAAGCGGTAACATGGGCAGCACAGGTGGCGACATGGGCAACTCTGGTAACAGGAGTTCGCAAAACCAGGATTGGAATTCCAGCCAGGGCCAGCAGGACAGTAACCGCGGCAATCAGCAGGAACAGCAATCGGGAAGTGACATGGGTTACCACGACCAGGAAGCTTCGCGCAGCAATTCCGGCTCACAACGCAACGAGCCAGGTTTCAGCACTGAAGACCTAAACGATGACGATCTTGATAGTGATACTCAGATCTAATTACCAGTTTAAGCAACAAAGCCACCAAATTGAATGGTGGCTTTGTTATTTAAAGCATATTTTAACAGCTTCCTTTTTATAGAATAATACTATTTATTTAATATCCTCCACACACCTAAACCCTAAATTATCCGACGCGCTTTTTACCTCGCCTTTGCCCCTGCTGCCGGCTTTATAGCGGATACAATACTGATCGCTGCATAAAAATGAACCGCCGCGCTGCACACGGCAAACAGTACCAGGTTCGTCGGGGTTATAGCTATCTATAGGGCCTTGCGGGTTTAGTTTGGGACTTTTGCTATAGTAATCGGGCCGGTAAAAATCATTGCACCATTCCCACACATTACCATCCATATCATATAAACCATACCCATTTTTAGGGAACGATTTTACCGGCGCTACTCCTTCAAAGCCGTCCTCAGCCGTATTATGGTCGGGGAAATTTCCTTCGTATATATTGGCTACAAATTTGCCACCGGGTTTCAGTTCGTCGCCCCAGTAATATACATGGTCGCCTTTACCCCCTTTGGCCGCGAATTCCCATTCGGCTTCGGTTGGCAAGCGTTTACCAGCCCATTTAGCGTAAGCCAATGCATCTTCATAACATACCTGCACCACCGGATTGTTCGGGTGATCGGCCGCGTTACTTTGCGGGCCCTTAGGGTGTCGCCAGTTAGCGCCATGCACATAAACCCACCACTGGCCGGGGTCGTTTAAATCAACCTGTTGCGTCGGCGGTGTAAAAACCGCCGAACCTGCTACCAGGTTTTCGGCAGGCACACCGGGATAATCTTTAGCCAGCGGTGTTTTCTCGGCTACTGTAACATAATGGGTAGCGTTTACAAACGCTTCAAATTCGGCGTTGGTCACCTCGTGTTCGTCCATCAAAAACGGATCAACCGTAACAGCATGTACTGGTTTGGCGTCAGGAAACGAAGGGTCGTTTGTGCCCATATTAAAAGTGCCGCCGGGTATTTTTACCATTACCGGTTTAACAATGTCAATAGGTTCAGCAACATTTGCCTGCGCTGATGATTTTGGGTGCTGATTACAGGAAAAGCAAACCAGTGCGAATACAAATAAAAGATACAGGCCTTGTTTCATTAAATTAAATAATATTGATAGGACTAAGTTAAACTATATAACGGCATACTAAAAGTGAGGTATAAATATTAAGTTTGTTATACCCAATAAAACCATCTTTTAAACGATGTACCTATGAAAAAAACATGCCTGCTCTTAATCATTGTAATCACAGCTAAAGCTAATGCCCAAGGCCCTGTAGTAAAAACAGCGAACGGAACATTACAAGGTATTACAGAGGCAAGCGGTATACGATCGTTCAAAGGCATTCCCTTTGCGCAACCGCCAGTTGGCGATTTACGCTGGAAAGAACCACAGGCACCGCAAAACTGGAGCGGCGTGCGCAAAGCCGATCACTTTGGGCCGCAGGCTATGCAGCGTTTCATTTACAGCGATATGCAATTTCGCAGCGCGGGCGTTAGCGAGGATTGCCTGTACCTTAACGTTTGGACGCCCGCTACAACCAACCATGAAAAATTGCCTGTGCTTGTATACTTTTACGGCGGCGGTTTTAGCGCTGGCGATGGTTCTGAATACCGGTACGATGGCGAAGCATTGGCTAAACGCGGGATAGTCACTGTTACGGTAAATTATCGTCTGGGCATATTCGGATTTATGGCGCACCCCGAATTAACTAAAGAATCACCTAACCATGCATCGGGGAATTATGGTTTGCTTGATCAGCATGCCGCATTAGTTTGGGTACAAAAAAATATAGCTGCTTTTGGCGGTGATCCAAAACGGGTAACTATTGGTGGTGAATCGGCGGGTTCCATGTCTGTGAGCGGGCAAGTGGCTTCCCCACTGTCAAAAGGTTTGTTTGCCGGGGCTATAGGCGAAAGCGGGGCTTTATTGGGCAACCTCTCCCCTATGCCATTAGCAGCTGCCGAGCAAAACGGCGAAAAATTTGCTATGACCACAGGCGCAACTTCGCTTGCAGACCTGCGCAAAATTCCGGCTGATAAATTGCTGGAAATATCAGCCAAAGCACGTTTCGGAGCGACTATCGACGGTTATTTTTTACCGGAACAGCCGCAGACCATTTTCGCCGCCGGAAAACAAATGCATGTGCCGTTATTAGCTGGTTGGAATTCGGCCGAGGGTGGCTACACCGCCATTCTGGGTAAAGATGAACCCAACTTAGCTAACTATACAGCGGCAGTACAAAAACAATATGGTAACCGTGCAGCTGATATTTTAAAAGTATATGCACCCGCTACCGATGCGGATGTTAGCCGGGTAGCCACCGAACTGGCATCGGACAAATTTATAGCCTTTAGTACCTGGAAGTTTATTGATATGCAAAGTAAAACCAGCGGGCAGCCCGTTTATCGTTATTATTATACGCACAAACGACCGGCCTATGCCGATGGGAAACCAAATAACAGTCCCGGCGCGGTGCATTCGGCTGAAATTGAATACGCGCTGGGCAACCTGGCAACTAATAAGGTGTACGCCTGGACACGGGATGATTACCAGGTTTCGGAAACCATGCAAAACTATTTTGCAAACTTTATTAAAAGCGGAAACCCAAATGGGAAAGGCCTGGAAAAATGGGATACTTATAAAAGTGGTTCGCCTAATTTAATGATCATCGACGTAGTGTGTAAACCTACAGTATCCCAAACAGAAGCAAGATACTCATTACTGGACAACTGGAAGTAAACGCCCGGTTAACCCGGTCTGTACGGTATGATTAATGGCCGACGCTTTATGAACCTTGTAGGCATTGTTAACCCTTGCGCTGGGATTTTTCCCAGACTGCGCTTTGCTTACCCTTAAAATAACGGATAATACCAGCCAGCACAGCATAGTTCATTACACAAAAATAATAAGGTACAAATAGCGCCTTAATACGTATTTGCCGTTTTTCCATAATCAGGCCCAATAAGGCCAACAGGTAAAACATCACTTGCCCCAGCATTAAAAGGTTATATATCAGGCCGCCCGGCCCGGCAACAATTACCGCATTCAAAACAAAAGCCAGTATCATAAAAAATGGGGTAACCGTCCACCGTAAAACCCGGTGACTAATATATTGGAACGATAGCAGCGGATATTTAAAAATATTGAACAAACTTAACAAGCGCATAATAGATTGTATCCCGCCTGCAGCTATCCGCACTTTACGTTTTAATTCTTCACCCACGTTCTCAGATGCGGTTTCAGTGGCATAGGCATCCGGTTCGTACACTATCCGGTAACCATCGCGCGCTATATACATGGATATCATAAAATCATCCAGTATGGTATCGTCCGGTACAGGTTTATATAATTCCCGCCTTACGCTAAATAGTTCCCCCGCGGCACCTACAACAGAATACAGTTCTGAATCCCATTTTTTAAGCGCCGACTCGTACTTCCAGTAAAAGCCCTCCCCAGCCGCGCTGGCGTCATCAGTTTCTTCAATTTTCACCCGTTTTTCACCCGCTACCGCGCCTACTGTTTTATCGGCATAATGGCGGCATATTTTTAACATCGCCTGTTCGTTCAGCATGGTATTGGCATCGGTAAACACTGCTATCTCTGTATCCACAAAAGTCATGGCCCTGTGCACAGCCACTATTTTGCCCGAGCGGCCGGGTTGGTGCAATAATTGGATTTGCGGGTATCCGGCAATAATATCAGGTGTTTTATCTGATGAGCCATCTGTAACAAAAATCACCTTAAGCTTTCCTTCCGAATATTTCAGCGCAAGCGTATTGTTAATTTTTTCGCGGATGATATCCTGCTCATTATAAGCCGCAATTACCAGTGTGCAAAAGGGTAGTTCCGCATAATTTGCATCGGCTACCACTTTACGCCCGCGTATGGCCCGTTTTATTTTAATGATGATGAACAGCAGTATGCCATAGCCTACATAGGTGTAAAAGGCCATAAACAAACTTATCCAAAACAGTATCTCCATGTATTTATTGTTTAATCAGCTCTTTTATAATTACCGTTATAATCTTAACCCGTGCTTATCAAATTATTGTTGCAGCTTAATGCCTAAATCGGCACTGTCTTTTTTGTGGGTTATATTCCACCATATAGCTTTAAGCAGGTAGCTGGTAAAATTTTTATGGCCCTCCTTTATATATTTAAGTACATTTCGAGGCGCTACCAATACCATAAAATAAATATAAAATATAAAAGCGGCAAAGGCAGGGGCGTTGCGGCGCGCAAATAAAATGCGATTGCGGTTCATAAAGTATTCTTTTAGCCAGCTGTTTTTCCCAACCGAGATTGATTCTTTATGATAGATAAGTGCATCGCCACGCATCCATATTTCATAGCCCGCGCGTTTAATACGTTCGCACCAGTCCATCTCCTCGTAATATAAAAAGTAGTTTTCAAACATCAATCCTGCTTTATTGGTAGCCTCCCGCTTTACCATCATAGCGGCACCATGGGCGTAGGCTGTAGGGCCGGTAACCTGTTCATACTCCTCGTTGTTTCGGCTAAACTGGCCTACCGTACCATTGCGCATAGTGTAAAACTGCATAGGGGTATAGCCTACGTATTGTATTAATGTTTTATCATCAAAATAATTTATCCGGGGCGATACCATGCCTACCTGCGGATGCTGGTCTAATATAGCAACAAGTTTTTCTACCAAACCGGGGGTAAATTCAGTATCATTATTTACCAAAAAAAAATAATCGCCGGTGGCCGCATGTATACCAATATTGTTTCCCCCGGCAAAACCTAAATTTATTTTGCTGGATAGAAACTTTACGGCAGGAAACTGTGTTACCAACTCGGTTACCGGGCCGGTTTTGCTGCCATTATCAACAACAATAATTTCAATATTATTGTATGTATTTACTTTTTCAATCGATAGCAGCAGCTCCCTGGTTACCTCGGGCTGATTAAAATTGACTGTAACAATGGAAACTTTTTTCATTTATAAGTTGACACTAAAATACATTTATTAAAATGCCTTACTATATTTATTGAAAATTTAAGCCTTTAATATCAATATTTAATTACACATAAAGAAATGGATAATGCGCCATTGATAGAGGCTAAAGTCAACGAGTTGGTTGAACTGTTGAGGAAGAATCCCCCTAACATAGAACAGGCTATCCAAATAAAGGGTAAAATAAACGAGGCGCTGGATAATGCATCGGTACCAAAGTCGTTAGAAGCTTTTCGCGAACTTGACACCGTTACCAACAGACTGGAATTAATGGATGACCTGGAGCTATTGTTATCGCAGCATCAGCTTGACAATACAACTGCAAAAAAATACCTGATACAGGAAAAAATAAACAAAGGCCTGATCATCATCATCGGCATTGTAATGATGTTACTTGGCCTGGGGATGATCATTATGCCAGCCCCACCTAACTTTGAAATGTTCACTCTTTTTTATTTTAACCCTAATGATGGGGTTACTATAATGGACGTGCTATCGTTACTTATTGTATTAACGGGGATATATCTTTTTGCTAATGCTATTATGAAGAAGCCGAAATCGTAATCATCAGTTATGGCAGTACAGCATAAAGTTTTATTGGTTGATGACAATACGCTTGTTTTAGAAGTAATGAGCCGGGCCCTTAACCGCGAGGGGTTTATTTGTCAAAAAGCCGAATCGGTTAAGCAGGCAATGCAGTTGTTAAGCAAAGATATCCCCGATATTATCCTTTCTGATTATGACATGCCCGAGGTAAATGGGTTTGAATTCAGGCAGCAGCTGCGCGAAAACGGCCAGTACAACCATATCCCTTTCATGTTTTTAACATCAATGAATGATGCGGAACTGATGCAGCAGGGCATGAATATGGACGCCATTGATTATATTATTAAAGATGTGCCCATTCCGGTTATTGTAGCTAAAATAACCAATGTTTTAAACGCCATACGCGAGCAGCACGAGCGTTCTATCAGCGAGTTGAGCCGTGCGGCAATTGCGCTTAATTTAAATTCGGTACCGCAAAAAAAACCTGTACTGAATGGCTTTAGGGTTGATTTTTGGCATAAGCCCTACCAAAACTACCCTGGCGGCGATTTTATTGACTTTATACAGGTTGATGACCGTTATACTTTTATTGTATTGGGCGATGTAATGGGCAAAAAATGGGGCGCGTGGTTCTTTTCATTCGGGTTTTTAAGTTATATACGCGCCGCGGTAAGATTGTGTATCTTTGAAGGAGACCTGTCTACCAAAAGCATTTTGCAAAAAATAAACCTGGTAGTACATCATGACCCTGTAGTAAGCGAGGTGTTATCCACCTTATCATTGGTAATGCTGGATACCCAATTATCGCAGATAAGTTATTCGGGCGCTGGTGACCTGCCTTTGCTGTATTATAATAAACCTGAAAGGAAAGCCAGCAGGATACAATCTGACGGGTTATTATTAGGGTTACGACAGGATGGTGATTTTGATGAATATATACTACCGCTAAACCCCGGCGACCAACTGCTTATGATAACCGATGGTATTATTGATTTTGAAACCGGAGGGCGAAAAAAATCGGATTATAAATTGTTTGAAGAGGCGGTTTCACCATTTTTAGGCAGCCCGGATACGTTTGATCATTTAAAAGCAAGTGAATTTTTAATAAAAAAAGCACAGGAACAAGTAGATGATTGTAGTTTTGTGTTTTTGCAAAAAGATTTGATATGATATTAAACACGCATAATAATAACGGGACCCTGGTGGCAGAAATACTGGTGCCCGAGGCCAACCTTTCACAATCTGAACTGTTAAAAGCAGAGATGGTGACCCTAATAGACCAAAAACCTAAAAATATTTTGATCGATTTTAGTAAAGTTCAATATGTAGACAGTTCGTTCTTAGGGGCAATGGTTTCATCATTGAAATACGCGGTAGCTAATAAAACAGATATTGCCGTAATAAACCTTGCGGCAGATATATCCGACTTATTTACCCTGATAAGACTGGATAAAGTTTTTAAAATATATACTAATGAATCAGAGGCTATTGCTGATATAAATAACACCTTATAATAAACAAACGGTGAAACATCTATTTACATTCAATAACAAAGTGGAAACGATATATCCTTTTCTGAAGGGTGTAGTAGCTTTTATTGAACAACATTCGCTTGAAAAAGAAGAGGAACTTTCTTTTAAAACCCGCGTAATTGTCACCGAACTGCTTACCAACAGCATTAAGCATACCACCGGGAACGTAACAGGACTGGAATTAAATATCACCGACGATGCTTTAACTATAAAAAAAATAGACGAGGGGGACCCCTTTCATATCACCAATCCTTCGGCCGAATGGCCTTTTACCGACCTAGTTGACACTACAATAACCATATACGCCGATGCATTAAACGGCCTGTTTGCCAAAGTAACCGCCCCTTATAACCTAAGTTTTTATACAGAAAGCTACCCTGTCGATGATGTGATCCTTACCGATATATCTGAACATTTTGGCCTGGTTATTATTTGCCGCGCCAGCAATTCATTTGTATACCAATACAACCCATCAAGTAAACAAAGTATATTTACAGTAACTATTAACCTGGCTTAATAGCAGTTATGTATACCTTTGAGCAATGCCGTTATTAATTTTGTATCCAACATACTAAAAGCCGTTTCCTTTTTAGGCGATGCGTAAGCTACGCTTGCTATAATATCGGTACCTGCATTAAAACTTTCAGTTAGCCAACTTGTGTTCTCGGATGCGTTCGCAGAGTTATGCGTTCCGTTTAATGCGGGTATGGCGGGTAAATTATCATCAATCCCGCTGCCCCATGCTTTTAATAATGCTTCTTTCCTGGTCCACAATAAAAAGAATGCCTCAATGGGGCTATCGGCTTTGTTAATAAAAGCTACTTCGGCTGCACTAAAATATTGGGCCGCAATATCCCGGTATTCAAATTGCTGGTTAATGCGTTCAATATCTACTCCTAATTCCCTATCGCTAATGGCTATCAGTATTTCCGGCCCCGAGTAGGAAAGGCTAAAATAGCAAGGGATGTTGCTATTCAGTAAATAAGGTTTTTTGTTAGGATTAAAGGTAAAAGCAATATTTGCTGCGGGGCTACCTAAATACCAGCTTAATAAACACCTTAATATGCCATGCTGCAGCACATAGCGCTGCTGATGGGCCTGCTGATGATAAGTAGAGGCTTTTGCGCGCTCAGCATCATTCAGCAGGTTGCTGCAAACCTCATAAAAGCTAAGCAGGGTCGTAATATTGCCTTTCCATATATAAATTGTATCTGTTTTTAGGCCATCAGTAAATAAGGGGCGCTCTATCCAGTTTGGATGGTGAATAAAACTGCAATCAACACTACCGTACATGTCTGCTGTTGGTTAGCGGGTTAATTACTATATTTCTCTGGTCCGGCCAAGCTTGTTACGGACGGTCTGTATCAATATCCGTGTTTCGGTATAGCCCAATTTAAATATGGAGGTAAGATCGAAATTAAGGAACCGTTTTAGCGAGAAATAACCTATTACGGTACCAAACACAAAAGTAGGAATACTGGCAATACCTACACCGTAAATACTATGCATAAAGTAAATCCCTGCAAAATCGCCCACTACGTTAATGGCCAGCATAATTAACACTTTATAAAAATTATACTTTGGCTTATGAATAACATCCAGCGTTACACCGATGAACCTGTCCAACGGGATAAAAAACGCGAAGATCATAAAGATCCTGAAAATATTGGCCGCAGGCGTGCCTACATATTTACCTCCGCCGATAAGGCTTACGGCTACATCGGCAAATATAAAACCGCCTATTATAACCGGGATAAATATAATGGTTAGTGCACCGGCGTATTTTTTAAAAATATACTCTACCTCTTCTTTTTTATTATTGTTTTGCGCGGCCGCCAAAGACGTCATGCCTGTGGTTACAAAACTGCGCAAAGGAATGTCAATCAAGTTTGTCAGCGTCTGCGAAATATTGTAAATGGCTATAGCGCCGGGCCCTAAGGTAAAATTTATTATAAACGTATCAGAACTGCGCAGCAGATTGGCGCTGATACTGGTGCCCACACTAAATTTACCGAAATGAAATAGTTCTTTTACAGATCCGCGGGTTTGTTTTGTTACACTCTTAAAACCCGACCAACGGCATGAAAATATAACAATACAGGTTAGTAAGCAACTTAGCACATTGGTAATAAACACCATATTTAAAGTAATGTGCTTAGAAAGAATAAGCGTGATAACAAATATAATGAACGATGCCTGGTTAACCGCCCTGATGTATAGTATCTCGGCATAGCGTGCCTGTGCTTGTAATAACCAGGTAGCCATTACAATAGGTAAGGTAGAAACAAAGGTAATGGTGGTCCATTTAATTACTTCAATTATACCCAGGTTATCTATGTAGTTAAGCAAAAAGAAAGCGGGTATATTTATCAGAAAAACAATGCCTGTAATTAATAACCCCAGGTACCACGTACTACCTAAAATGTTTTCGGCCCGTTCGGGTTGGGCACCCGCATAAAACTTAACAAAAGCCGTTTGTAAAAACCCGGTGCGGAAAGTATCGATTAAAATAAAGGTGGTTTGAAAAAAAAACCAAACGCCAATCTCTTCCTTAGCCATATGGCGGTATAAAATGCTGGTAGTTATAATGTTTAACATTGACATAATAACATTGCCCGCAAGAGACAGGAATTGCTTGTTTTTAAAAAGTGGCTTTATTTCCAATTGAAGCGTGTTTTATATATGCATAAAATGTATAACTATAACCTAAATGTAAGGGCTATATCTTAATAATGATGCTTGCTGCCCGTTAATTTTTTGACGTTTTGGTATCGTGCGGCGGATGGGGCTTTAAATAGCTGGTTAAATTTTTCAGTTCGCCAATTACGCGGGTGGAAATAGCCCTAAACAAGCTTTTATCCTGATCGATGGTGCGGGTACCTGTCCAGGTGCGGTATTTATCATCCTTCACCTGTTTTACTTTGCCAAACTGCATCAGGTCAAAAGTTAAGCGCCCATCTTCGCCGCGTATGTGCTGCATTACATAGCCTACCTTTAAGGCATATTCACGTATATACCCCATGGTCATACCCAGGGTATTTAAATATGGGCGTTTTTGCTGGCGCACCTCGGCAATCACGTCCTTCATTTTTTCATAAAGGTACAGCTTCCAGCGAGGTGCATGATCGTTTGCTATGAACGAGTATCTGCCATAAACACAAACCACGCCGGATTCTTTAAGCGCATTTATCATACCATCAATCCAACCCGGGGGGTAAATACAATCGGCATCAGCCGTTAAAATATATTTGCCTTTAGCTTGTTCCAGGCCCACCTGGCGCGCAGGGCCGCAACCTTGTATAGGTTGCTGAAAACTTTTAATATGCAACTTATCCAATACCTCCTGTGTCCTGTCGGTAGAGTTGTTGTTTACTACAATAATTTCAAATGGAATTTTAGTGCTGCTATCGGCAAGTGAGCTAATGGTAGGCAGCATATTCACCTCTTCGTTCCAGGCAGCAATGGTAATACTTACTTCGGGTGTCTCGCTTAGCAAATTATCCAGCTTGCTATTAATAGCGTTATACACCGTATCGGGTATCTCATCAATACTTTTATAGTTAAAAGTATATTTATCAAGCCATTTGGGGTTACTAAAGGCATTCATTGCTATTGTAGTTTAAATATAAATCAGCAGCGGTTGATAATAAGGTGCAACTAAAATAACTTTTTAATTTTTACCCAAACGTTATCAAGCTTCTTAATATACCGGTTTAACTCGCCAATTGGTTTTACGTTTTTCCATGGCGTAAGTTTTTGGTAGTTATCAAATAACTCTTTATAGTACGGATTGTTGGTATAAGTAGTATAAATTGGCTTACGCGATACGAAATGAATAAGATAAGGATCCTTCAAATCGCCGGATGCAAAATAGTTCCAGCGGGTATCTAATTCGTGCCATTGGTTGGCCAGCACCACGTTTAACCCATACTGGTCGGGATAATTGGCAAACTTAATATTATTGTTAACGCAATCAATAATGCGCTGGGTTAAGCTTTGTTCGGTCCACAGCGGGATATTTACTACTAACAGGCCCGCGTTAAAATATTTGGTTTTAGGTTCCAAGCCCAATTCTTTGTAGTTAAATATACCCCCCCACTCGTTATCAACGGTAAGCAGGCGCGGGTCCTGCACGGCGCCTATTACGTAATTGCCCAAGTCTTCGTTCCATAGTTTGCTTATGTCTTCCAGCACAATCATATCCACATCTAAAAACAAAGCTTTTTTAGTGCCTGGTGGGACAATGTTGGGGATAAATAAACGCATATAAGTAGTAAGCGGGAAGGAAGTATGGTCAATTGGTAACTTAACACCCGCAACGGCATCTTCCATTTTTACCCATGATATGGTAAACATATCCGGATTAACGGTGGCATGTATTTTCTTTTGACTGCTTTTTTTAACACCATCCTCTACTACATACACATGTATCTTTTCGCCGGTTTTGTGATTAGCCTCGATAGATTTTAGCAGTACACCCAGCAAAATAACATAATGCTCGTCGGTAACTACAACTATGGGTATGGTGGTGTTTGATGCTGACATTTTTTAGCGCGTAATTAGTTAATTTGTTTTACGTTTTTACGTTCCAGTTGGTTATATAATATCTCCGAAAATTCATCCCCGCGCCTGGCCCAGGTATTATTGGCTGCAACCGCCAGCCTTTTTGGTATCATGGCCTCGCCCTGCTGCAACGCGGCGTTAATCGCTGCCGAAAACTCTTCAGCAGTACGGCAATAAGTTACTGTATCTTCAGTGAAATCACGCAAATCATCATTAAAATCGGTGGCAACTACAGGTTTACCAGCCCCAAGATATTCAAATAATTTCAACGGGAAAATGGTGCGGCTCACTTCGTCCTTTTTAAAAGGTAAAAGCGCTACATCAAAGCCTTTTAATATAGATGGCATTGCTTCATAAGGCATACGCCCGGTCAGGATAATATTTGATGTATTAAAAAACCAGTCGGGAATATATATTTTCCCTTGTGGCCCAACAAAAACAAAGTTCTTATCCGGGTTTTGTTCTGTTACAACCTTCAGCATATCAAAATCCATCCGGCGCTCAATATTTCCAAAATAGCCAATTACGGGTTTCACAATACCGGCTATTATATCGGCTACTTTCAGGTCCGGGTCCAGCGCCTTCTGACTATGCTCAATATCGGCCGCGTTAGGCACAAAATAAGTTTCGGGGTTCAGCTGTTTCTTTTCCAGGTACAATTGTTTGCTCGAGCATATAATTACATCGCTGGTTTTAACAATATGGTTTTCAGAGATCAGGCCATGCTTTAAATCAAAAGGCGAAATAAGCGGATCGACACAGTGATATACCTTTAACGCGGGCTTTAGGTAATCGCTAACGTTGGGGTAGTGGAAATTATACGAGTTGATGAAAATATAGCCGGGGATATTATATTGCCTGATAACTTTTTTTATCCGTTTAACAAGCAGTTGCTGGTTTAGTTTTAAGGCCATCCGGTACAAAAAGCCCTCGGGCAAAAAGTTAAGCGAGGCTACTATAGGCATGGCTACCACTTTAAGGTTGGGCAGGTCGGTATCAATTATCCCGTTCGACGAAAGCTTAAAATATGGTTTGCGGGTATTAAACTCCCTGGTATTTTTTAGTTTGATATAATCCTTTAGGGTGTAAGGGTTATCAATATAAAATACTTTGTTTTTTTTGGCCAGGTGCCGGGCAATAGTGTAGTTGGTAGATTCGTACTCACCATCAAACCGCATGAGTGCAAATATGAAAATGTATTTACCCTCTAATATCATGCTACAAGTGCTTGTTTTAATGGCGTGGTTTGCCCTGCTTCAAGTTGAAGCTGGTTATCTAAATCCAAACATTTGTTAAGTATGGCTACCATCAAATAAAAATAAATATTGGTAGGAAATTGCACCAATGCCTCCTGCGGATAGTTCCCCACGTTAATAGCAAATATCATAATGGTCATAGCCAGGCAATAGGCCTTAAGCTCGCCATTTTTTATCTTATAAAAATTAATTATTCCCGTTCGCAAAATGGTATACATCAATATACAAAACAGGATAATACCTATCCAGCCCATTTCTACCGCTACACGTACATAACCGCTATCAGGCGGGAAATGCGCCAGCATAGAGTTAGGTGAAAACTTTTGCCCCCAAACGCCTACCGAGCCCAGCCCGCCGCCCATAGGGTGTGTATGTATAAACGGTTTTATGCGTGCCTGGTTTTGCTGGCGCAATAAATAGGATGCATCGTTACTGGGCTTAAATGCCGTTTGAAAACGATGGATATTGGGATTAGAGGTTGGCATAAAAATAAGGACGATGAACCCTACAGCGCCAATAATGCCCAGTACCATTATTTTTTTATTAAAGTTTAGGATACAAAACAAAATCATCCCCACGGGGATCAAAGCAAACGCGCCCCGCGTACCCGAAAATAACATAGAAACAAAGCATATTAAGGCTAAGCCTACCAGTAAAAACTTTTTCCATGGACGGGTTGGCCCCCAAACTAAACCCACACAAAGCAGGAAAGATAATACCATGTTATAGGCAAACACCACCGGGTCGTTAAAAATTGAGAACTTACGCCAATGCCCGTCAATAAAATACAGGGCGGCCCGGTCGGGGTCGGCATCCATGCTGGCCTGTTCTATTTTTGAGTAACCAAACACCTCCTGCCAAATGCCATATGTTGCCCCTATTACTGTATATACCAACCACATGATAATAAGCACCCGCAGGTATTTTATAGAGTTGATATTGTACATAAATACAAAATACATCAACATTACAAAGGCTACCGTGCGCACGGTATAAACCCAGGCCAGCCGCGATTCGGCCGACGGATTGGCCACTTCTAACATATTATAAGCCACCCAAATTAATATCATATAACTAATGGGGCCCTTAAAAATACTGTAATCCTTATATTGCTTTTGCTTAATAAAGAAACCAAGTATAAGCAGCCCTTCCAGCGCGTCCATAAGCGTCCCCAACGGGAAGGTGGTACTGACGACCCTGATAAGAAACATAATAAAATAAGCGCCCGTGAGCAACACAATAATGCCAAATTTAGGATGTGCTACTATCCCATAAACCAGCGGTATAGCCACAACGGCGATCAGAAATAATACCCCCATTACAAAACCCATTTTTACAACCACCATTGTAAAAAACAACGAAGCCAGCAATAGCAGGATAAAGCCTACGGGGTTTACCAGTTTTTCTACAATAGTAATTTTATGAAGTTTTTGTAAAAAAGAAAGCTTCTCCTTTTCGTTGTTTATGGGTAGCTGATCAAACATGCCTAAAAAACCACCTTATAAAACCAATAAAAAACACCGATAAATACAAAGATCAGGGCTGCTGTCCTTTTATGGTTAACGTCGGTTTCGGGTTTGGCTTGTTTAGTTTTATAGCCTTTGGGGTCAATCCTCATCTTTTTTCATTAAATCGTTAATACTTTTTTCATGAAAATGCCTGGTTGCTACAGAGCGTTTGTTGGCCCTGCGGGAGTTGTATAGCGAAACCAACTGGTAAAACATAAAGATAGGAATATTTCGCAGTGATTTGTAAATGCGCACATCGGTATGCGAACGGCGTAATGCCAAAAGAAACCCGGCAACAAACAGAAAAAAGCTTATCGCCCAAACAACAACGGCAGTTATGCTTATCCAAAAATTAATAAATAAGCAAAACATGGATAAGATAAGGAAGATAAATAATGGCGGCCTTAGTAACACCAAGCCAAATACAAACTGGTTTTTGCTGAAGTTTTTGATACCCGCCCCTATTAATTTAAAGCCCAGTTTAAAATACTTAAACCAGGTATTGATCCACCGGGCGCGCTGGTTTACTAATTGATCTGATTGTGATGTTTTTTCATCGTACACAATAGCTTTATCGGTAAAGGCTATGCGCTCATTCTTACCAATAATAGCCGATTGCAGCACCTTGTCAAAACCTGCTCCGGTAACATCTAAATGCTCCAGGCTTTCGCGATACAGGGCCGTAGTAAACGCCATACCCGAACCGGATAGGGTTGCCGATGAACCTATGCCAAACAGCACCTTACCATCATAAAAATGATAATAAATATCGCGGGCGCCATCTAAACAGGCATAAGTAGTATCTAGGTTTTTCGCTTCGCGGATACCCTGTACAGCTTTAAATCCGGCGTTAAAATATTTATCAAGCTGGATAAGGTAATCCGGGTGTACCAGGTTATCGCTATCTATAATAGTTAAATAGGTATGCGCGCGTACAAACCGGTTAATGGCGTAAAAATGCGAACGTGTATTGCTGGAGAGTGTTTGTTCGGGGCGCAATACTACCACGCGCTTATCTTCAAATATTAAATTGCTTACATCGCACTTATCGGCAACAATGTAAACTATATAATTACTGTATTTCAGGGTAAGAATGGATTCAACTACCGCTTTAATGGTATCAGTTTGCTCGTAAGCGGTTACAATAATGGCATAATCATTCTCAACACCGGGCAATGCAGGGTTATCACCAATTGTATCTTTTTTACCTAAACTGTAAAACAAGTAAAGCACTATGGGAAAAATCAGGTTGAAGCCCAAAACAACCTGAACGATAATCCATATGATGTATATAATATTAATACCCATGCTGCAAATAATTAGGTATGCTTACCTTTTTTTAGGCGCTACCAGGGATTTGTTAAGCACCCAGCCACCAAACTTATCGCCTGCGTTTTGCAAATATTTAACTAACTGTTTTTTACCATTAGCAATCTCTTTCCCCGCCTCGTAAACAGCAATAAACTTATTTGCAAACAATAACCACTCTTTCGATTTATTCATGGTATCCAACGATGGGGCCTCAATAATAATCACATCATAAACGCGCTTCAGCTCGTTAAACTTTTCGTGGATAAATTTCTCGTCGCTAATTTCCAGCAGGGTAACATCATTACCATGGTTACCTAAAACACCACTGGTATTGCTAAGCTGCTCGTTATTTGTGTCTGCATTTTTAAATACATCCTCCAAAAAAATACGCGGGTTAACCGTTTTACTTATGGTAGGGTTATCAAAGTTACCATCAATCAATAAAACTTTTTTATTGATCATACTGTACGAGTAGGCCAGGCTAATAGCCAGCAGGGTTTTGCCTTCGCCGGCTTTCATACTGGTAATAGCCAATACTTTTTCGCCATCCATCTCCTGGTCTATTTCAAAACGTATAGCCCTTAGCAGGTCTTTAAACTGCTGCATTTTATCCCTGTGTTCAATATCCCAAAGCTTACGCAAATCGATAGATGAACCGCTGATAAGGTTAAGGTATCCCAGCACAGGCAGGTTTGTTTTATTAACCAATTGCAATGGCGTTTTTATCGTATCATCCAGATAAAACAAAACAAACATGGCTACCATGCAAATTATAAAACTGCCCACCCCGCTTATAATCACCAACAGCATTTTTTTAGATGGCTGCGCAATATCGGGTACAGCATATTCCACCATCAGTAATTTAGGATTTGTTTTTTCCTGCAAATTAGCCTGGTTGTACCGGTTCAATACTTCCTGGTATTCTTTTGTGGCAACCTCAATGGCAAACTCGTAAGTGCCAATGGTTGCACTAAGGGGTACTAATCTTTTCAGGCTGTTATTCAAATTCTCCTGCTGGCGGTTCATAGCTTGTATGCTATGAGCGGCTAAGTCGCGGGCTACTTCTAAGGCCAGTTTTTGTTTTAACAGATCCTCTTTGGCTAACAATGGGTTAGAGATGTATTTGTCGGTCGCCTGGTTTAGCTGTTCAGTTACGCGCGCCTGTAATGAATCAACTTTGACTTTTAATTTAGGGTCAAAATTACTGCGGATATAGCGATCGTCGGCTTGGTGCATCTGCTCCATAGTAGTAGTCACTGCCAGGTTTAATTTAGTAGCGCTTTGGTCTACATATTTGCGGTCGGCAGGGTCAAACTTTTTGTCGATGTTATCCAGAGCACCCTGGTTTGAGGCAACATCTTTCTGAGCCTGTAAAATTTTATCCTCGTTAGCAGCTATCTGTGCATTGGCAGATTTGGCCTGCTCCTGCAAATCAAGCACATTATGGGCTATTTTATATTGTTGCAGCGTATTGGTTGCCGAATCCAGCGATCTTTTCTTTTCAGTAAGCAGGTTTGACAGGTATTCAACCGCCTGGGTTTCATTTTGCTGTACAATATTAGTATGGTATGAAATAAAGCCCTGGCATAGGGTATTTACCATAAATGCCGATAATTGGGGTTTATCTGATGATCCTACTACGGTGATAAAATCGCTGGAGTCGTCGTGCCTTACGCTTATCGCTTTACGGATGGAGCGCTCATCATAATGCATAGAGATCAGCAACTTGTTCAACCATTCCTCGTAAGGGTCATACAACGAAAGCGGTTCCAGCCGCTGTAATTTAGATCTGAATACTTTAAGCGCTTTGGCCTTATCGGCCGGGGTCATCTCTGCAAATTTTTTATCCAACTTGTGGAATGGGTCATTACTACTTAAATCATGAATGATGAGCTGGTATGATACCATATCGATCATCTTTTTAAGCTGCATTACCTCCATGATGTTGCTAAACTGGGCAAAAACCTTACTTTCCTGCAGGGCGCTGGCCAGGCCGGGTAATTGGCGGGTTTGATCGACGATCCCGGTGGCTATTTTCGCGCTGGACACATATTCGTCCGCCAGGTTGCGCACCAGGAAATAGGAGATGATTACTATAACCAGGGGTATAATAACCAGTATATTTCTATATTTTTTTAAAAGCTTAAAAAAATCTTTTAATTCCATTATTTAATATCTTCCAATTTTTTACCCACAATCTCCTCCAGGTTTACCTTGGCGTTAAAAACTGCCAGTTCACCTTGTATCCGGTAGGATACTTGTGTGTATTGAATCATCATCGCATCGTTATAATCCTTCAGTATGGCCTCTCCTTTTGTAAACTTATACTTCATCAGGTTAACATTTACGCCGGCATCCTGTTCTGCTTTAGATCGCAAACGTAAATCGGCCTGTAAACCAAGGTAAGTAAAGTAAAGTTTTTTAACAGTAGCCTCTAAAGTCAACATATATTCCTGTTGCTGATAAAGCGCTACATCTACCGCTTGTTTGGCATTATGTATAATAAAAGGCTTGGAGATTAACGACCCTAAGTTAACTGTAACGGCTAACTGATAGCTATTAGCAGCAATAGGTGTTATTAAATTGGTTGATTGCGATGGGTTGTACAGATACGAAGGGGTAATAATATCAAACCAGGATAACTGTGCCTGGTGATAACTGGTATTGGCAATGTTTACTTGTTTTTGCCTTAAACGCACCTCTGGGTAGTACTTTTTGGCGGTGTCTATTAACTTTTGCAAAAAAGGATAAGAAATATCAGGTACAAAACTGTCCGGCGTAGCTGTATATGGGGCCGCCGGGGGCGCAGTTTGTGCATACAGGTTGCCTGATATAAAAAGAGCGGATAAAAAGGTGATGATCAGTAATATTTTTTTGTGCATTTGTTATACTTTTTCTTTTTGAAACAATGCCGGTATAGTGCTTAAAATAATTTTAAGGTCGAGTAATAAAGAATAGTTTTGCGCATAAAAATTATCCAATTTTTTACGCTCGCGCTCGCTCATATCATCCTTGCCGCGTTTAGTTACCTGCCATAGGCCGGTTAAGCCAGCCGGGCCTAAAAAGCGCATGGCCCATTCGTTTGATGTTAGCATCTCGGCTTCATATACAGGTAAAGGCCTGTTACCTACAATACTCATATCCCCTTTCAGGATGTTGAAAAATTGCGGCAGCTCGTCAATACTTGTACTACGTAAAAATGCACCAAGCCGGGTAATCCGCGGGTCGTTTTTGATCTTTACAAAAGAGGCTGATTTGCCTTCGGTTGTTTCGGCAGCATACTGGTTATTCTCTACCGAAAGTTTGGCCAGCAACTGGTCGGCATCACTGCGCATCGACCGGAACTTGTAAAAATCGAATACCTTATAGCCGGTGCCTACACGCTTGCTTTTATAAATAATTGGCCCTTTTGAACCTAGCTTAATAGCAATAGCTACAAAAATAAAAATGGGCGATAAAAGCAATAGCGCCATTCCCGAAAAGAAGATGTCCATAAAGCGCTTGCCAGGTGGCAGTGTATAGGTTGTATCAACTTTTTTGGAAAGTTCGGATAAGGTTGGCTTTATCAGCTTAAAGTTCACCAGGAAGTTAAGGCGTTCGCGCAGGTGTGCCAGGTTAATAGGCATGGCATACAAATCGTTTACCTTAAGCTTTATAGCTTGCTGGCGCACTTCTAAATTTTGTTCTTTTGAAACAAGCACAATAAGCATTTGCTTAAACAGGTTGTTTTTCTTTATCCTTTCAACAAACTTCAAAGTTTCGCCTGCTTCATCAACCTCGGCCACAATAATATCGGGCATGCTTAAAATAGATTGCTCTGCCAGGTATTCATCTAACTGGGGAATATCCGGACTGGCAAATATCTGGTAATGTGCTGGCAATTCGGCAAATATCAAATCCCTAAGTTCGGTTCCGGCGTAAGCCAGTTTAACCCTTAACCCCGCACTTTCGTTCCAATCAGTTGTTATGTATGTCATGCTCTTGCAGAATTTTACTGATCTCGGATTTTAATATAGTTGGATTAAATGGCTTATGCAGGTAAGCGTCAACTTTAAATGGCATAGTTGTAACCTGATCGTCCAGATCGTGCGCCGCCGAAAGCAGCACAACGGGGATATCCTTATAAAAACCGCTTATTTTAACATTTTTAACAAAAGCCTGCCCATCAAAAGTAGGCATTGCCAGGTCAGATATAATTAGTTCGGGCATATTACCCTGTTCCAGCCAATCAAGTGCATCAAAACCGTTGGTTTTCACCACAATGTCGTAATCCTTAGATAATATAAAATTAAGCAATTTTAGTATACTTAAGTCATCATCAACAATCAGTAAAACTTTTTTCATCTGAAATTAATAAACAATTAACCGTTGTGCCTTAATTATTCAAATTTTATTTAAAGCATGTTAAAATAGCAAAAATGTACTATTCTATCTGCTTTAATTAATTTAAAATATTAAACTTTTATTCAGGCTTAAAAAGATGATTAACCTTGTTAATGCTTACAACTACTGTAAAAGTATATAACAAAGCTTATAAATTCTAAATTTAACAGCCTAAATAATACAGTACCCTTGTTGTTATTGCTTAACACGTTTATTGATCAACATGTTTGTCAACGACCATTTTAATGATCTCTTTTGTTTTATCGGGATAATGTACATCAACAGGCTTACCATTTTCGAGCCAGTTTACTAATATGTGGTGATGTTTTTCTTTCAGGCTCTTCATCTGTGGTACCCCCATTACTTTCAGTGCAGCAGCATTCAGGTGTTGCTCGTACTGGTTTTTCATAGGGATAACTATTAATTTTTTCCCCATAAACAAAGCCTCCGCAGGTGTTTCAAAGCCCGCACCGCATAATACCCCAGCCGAACTGGCCATACTTTTAATAAATTTTTGGTTATTAATGGGTTGTATATGCACGTTTTTATGCCTGGAAACCTTTTTATTGTGCTTAGAGAACACATCCCAGGTAACATGTTTAATTTCCGACAAACGCTTCACTAACCGCTTATCATCATAAGCGGGCAGGTAAACTGTATAGTGGCCGGCATTGGTTATTTCCTGCTCGCGCACCTGTTTGCGGATAACCGGTGTAAAAATATTTTTATCAAACTGGGCAAAGTGAAAACCGTATTGTACGTTGGTTGGGGCGTAATGATTGAGAATAAAATTCCCCATTAAATCCACATCCGGTGGTTTGGGGGCGTTTTTTGCTATCACTGCAGCCTGGTGACTTAACCCGATACAAAACCTATTTTTAAGATGGCAGGCCCAGGCAGATACCGGTTCAAAATCATTAATTACCAAATCATAATCTTCAACCGGCAGCTTGTTTATCTCTTTAATAAATAAACGCAGTTTAGCCTTGTACAAACTTTTCCATAGATCAACCCCGCCTGTTTTACCGAATATAAACCCCAGTCCATTTAATTTATATTTAACCGGGAAAGGCACAGAAAGGTCGCCCTGCATACCGCTAACCAATACATCAACATCGCCGTATTCTTTCAGTAAAGGCACTATGTCCATCGAGCGGCTTAAATGACCATTACCGGTCCCTTGTATGGCGTATAAAATTTTCATAGTTGTTCAGTAAATTAATGATCAGGTTATGTTTTTTGTATCCGATATTTATCAACAAATTAACTTCTATAAATTAATCTGCCTTAAATATCCCTAATTTAAACATAGCGTAAAGGCACTTAACAAACTGATAATAAATACTTAACATAGCTATAAAACACCCTAAACGCCAAAAGCCCCGGTAATTCGGGGCTTTTGGCGTTTAGTTCAATGTGTGTTATCTTTCGCTACCTGCTGCGGCGCCAGTTGCGGTTGCCGCCCGGCTTTGCAGCATTAGGGTTGCGCTGTGCTGATGGATTACGCGGCCCCTGCCTGCTGTTAAGATGCTGGTTGCCTTTCAACTCTTTGGCTATGCGTTCCTGTGTTGTCAATTGTTTCATAGGGAACGGATGCTCTTCTTCAACAGGGATAGTTTTAGCTATTAGTTTATGAATATCCTTTAAAAATTCCTTTTCTTCCTCATCGCAAAAAGAGAATGCTATACCGCTGGCCCCAGCCCTGCCAGTACGGCCTATACGGTGCACATAAGTTTCGGGGATGTTGGGTATCTCGTAATTAATTACGTGGGTTAAATCGTCAATATCGATACCGCGGGCGGCAATATCGGTGGCTACCAAAACACGGGTAGTACGGTTTTTAAAATTGGTTAAAGCACGCTGCCTGGCATTTTGCGATTTATTGCCATGTATAGCCTCGGCCGTAATGCCGGCTCGGCTTAAATCTTTTACTACTTTATCGGCGCCATGTTTAGTACGCGTAAAAACTAGCACTGTAGCAATGTTTTTATCTTTCAGCACATGGTGCAGTAATCCCCTTTTATCTTCCTTGCCAACAAAAAATACTGTTTGCTGAATAGTATCGGCAGTAGAAGACACCGGGGCTACCTCTACCTTTTCAGGTTTATATAAAATAGTATCGGCCAGTTGCTGTATCTCTGACGGCATGGTGGCCGAGAAAAACAGCGTTTGCCTTTGTTTAGGCACTTTAGCAATAATCTTTTTTACATCGTGCACAAAACCCATATCCAGCATACGGTCGGCTTCATCCAGCACCAAAATTTTCAGATGGTCCAGGCGGATAAAGCCCTGGTTCATCAGGTCAAGTAAACGTCCCGGGGTTGCTACCAAAATATCTATTCCGCGCTTTAATGCATCGGTTTGCGGGTTTTGCGATACGCCGCCGAAGATGACCATATGCTTTAACCCGCAATGTTTACCGTAAGCCGCAAAGCTTTCATCTATCTGGATGGCCAGCTCGCGTGTTGGGGTAAGTATCAGCGTTTTAATGGTTTTTTGTTCCTTATGCTGTTGTTTATCCTGGTACAGTAGCTGCAAAATTGGGATAGCGAACGCGGCAGTTTTACCTGTGCCTGTTTGCGCGCAGCCTAACAGGTCGCGCTTTTTAAGTATGATGGGAATCGACTTAGCTTGTATAGGTGTTGGGGTAGTATATCCCTCGGTGTTTAAGGCCTTGAGGATAGGCTCAATTAAATTTAAATCTTGAAATGACATGTATTGTTTCTAAATATTATTGCTAACGCGATTGCATAAGCGGGTCTGAAGAGTCTCTCGTCTGCGGAAATGATCAAAACCGTAAGCTAACGGGTATTATTAGTGCAAAGATACGGTTTTTAATTTAGTGTTAATCAATTATAGCCAATATCGTTTTATCCTCAATATCATTAGCATATTTATCGGAGCCATGGAATTGCTCTAACGATCTTTGAATGTTCGCATCATCGGCCCGTCCCCGTTTTATTTTTTCCACATACTCCTCTAACGACCGGCAAAAGTAGTGGTTGATCTGGATCGCTTCCACGCTGACATCCGCAAAAGGGCCATCAATACGTACGAACTTTTCATTTACACAGTATTTCCCTGTTATGTATTTGAAGCTATGCGGATCCCGGACAATACGCACGTATTTGGGCTGAACAATGCTTTTAATATGCCGGTTTACACTAAAATCATTTTTGGCCCTTAATGTAAACTTTTTCAATTGCGGCTCTTTACTTTTTGCCTGGTGCCCCCCCGATCCGAATAGCAGCCAATTTATTCCCAGCCCCCCATACGGTTCAAACTTCCTTAAGAACTGGGCTAAATCATTTGGTTTTGATTTTGGAACGATAAACTCATCAACGTCTATAAACGCTATCCATTGCGAAAGTGAGCCGAAATTGCGCAGACAGTGCCGGTAAGCTTCAACTTGTTTAGATGTGCCCGGGAAACTTATTACTGTAACCTGGTCTGATAATCCAAGTTGCGCTATCGTTAGTTGAATTGGAATTACACTGCCATTGTCATAAATAAAAAAATGCTGCACCCCAACTTTCAGATGATAAGAAAGCCATTCTTTAAGATATTCATTCTCATCCTTTACGATACAGCATATGGATATATAATATCTTGTTTTGAAGAAAAGAGGCTTAAAGTAATTGATAGCAAGGGTAAGCAGGTTTGAAACATGATGGTTCATTTCGAAAATTTAGGCCAAATATAGCTATACAACTTTACCTTTTGTTGCCCAATATGTAAGCCACAGCCCGTTTTATTTCTCTGCGATTATTATCTGAAATAGCGGGAATATTAAGATCTTTTCCATCCCCAAAGCCCAGGCTTATTGCCCTCACCTGGTTATTTAGCAACGGTGTTAGTTGATCATCATTCACCACAGCGACTATAGATGAGCGGATAGCTCCGTGATTATCAATAGCGGTATACTTCGTTGTATCAACAGGGAAATGATACACACTGTCGTTTTTAAGTTTAATGTTGATGGACATTGTTTTTAAAATTTTCATCGGCCAGCTTTCTAATGCTCTTCCCTCTACAAATTCAATAAGCCTTTCATTTCCCTTCGAAAAAAAATTTAACTCGTGCCCCATGCCGTTACCCAATAACGTGACTGCCGATCTGATTTCCTTTCCCGTTGCTGCATCCGTTTCAGTTTTAAGGATTTGCGACCACGCTACTGTGCTTGTAACAAGGCCTATAAGTAATATAAAAAAACGTTTCATTTAATATTGCGACTATTGATGTTTGAAATTACAAAAAATCATATATCTGAAGATACCGTTTGCTAATTAACTGAGATAATATTTCGTTACTGGTAAATGAGGGAATAAAAAAAGCCCCTCAATAACTGAGGGGCTTCTAAAATTTATGTAATTCGCAATTTCCGCTTAGCGGTTTCTATAGTATTTAAAAGCTTTACCAATAAACTTGGCGTTAACGCCAAGTTCCTCTTCAATACGCAATAACTGGTTGTATTTAGCGATCCTGTCCGAACGTGAAGCCGAACCGGTTTTTATCTGACCGCAGTTAAGGGCCACGGCTAAATCGGCAATGGTAGCATCTTCGGTTTCACCACTGCGGTGACTCATAACTGAGGTATAACCATTAGTTTGTGCCAGGCTAACCGCGTCGATAGTTTCAGTTAACGAACCGATCTGGTTCACTTTTACCAGGATAGAGTTAGCCGTATCCTGATCTATCCCTTTTTGCAGGCGCAGCACGTTGGTTACGAACAGGTCGTCGCCTACTAATTGTACTTTACTGCCAATACGGTCGGTTAATAATTTCCAGCCATCCCAATCATCCTCGGCCATGCCATCTTCGATAGAGATCACAGGATATTTTTCAGTCAGCTGGGCAAGGTATTCGGCTTGTTCAGCACTGGTGCGGATAGCACCTTTAGCGCCTTCAAATTTAGTGTAGTCGTATTTCCCGTCTTTGTAAAACTCAGAAGCGGCACAATCAAACGCCAGGCAGATGTCAACTCCAGGTTTGTAGCCTGCTTTTTCAATAGCTTTTAAAATAGTTTCTACGCCATCTTCGGTACCTTCAAAGGTTGGTGCAAAACCGCCTTCATCACCCACCGCGGTTGAAAGGCCACGATCGTGCAATATCTTTTTCAGGTTATGGAATACTTCGGTACCCCAACGCAATGCTTCAGAGAATGAGGAAGCGCCAACCGGCATGATCATAAACTCCTGGAAGGCGATAGGCGCATCCGAGTGTGATCCACCGTTCACAATATTCATCATCGGGATAGGCAGCGTATTGGCGTTTACACCACCAACATAACGATATAAAGGCTGGCGGCTTTCCTGGGCAGCAGCTTTAGCAGCGGCCAGCGATACACCTAAAATAGCGTTAGCGCCTAGTTTACCTTTATTTGGTGTGCCATCCAGTTCAATCATTAACTTATCGATAGCGTTTTGTTCAAACACATCGAAACCCTTTAATGCAGGTGCGATAACATCATTTACGTTGGCAACGGCTTTCAGCACGCCTTTGCCCATATATTTTGTTTTGTCGTTGTCACGCAGTTCAACAGCCTCGTGTACGCCGGTTGAGGCGCCAGATGGAACGGCAGCACGGCCAAGCGCGCCATTTTCGGTTAAAACTTCAACCTCTATAGTAGGGTTACCGCGCGAATCCAATATCTGGCGGGCGTGGACATCAATAATTAAGCTCATTTTTATGGTGTATTGTTAGTAGTGTATAAAGTACAATAAGAAACGCGGCTAATATACCACCAAAATCAGGAAATCGCAATCATTTTTTGCGATTTCACAGATAATGAATTGATTACACCGATTGAAGATTAATCTCCCGTACTTGGCATATGTTCGCGTTTGGCGCTGTTCTTTCTGTTAATTCGGTACATCAGCATTAGCAAAACATTGTCTTTATCGTTACTAAGATTAGGTACATAGTTATACTGGTTTATCCAGCCGGCCTGCAAAATCCATTTCTTATCAAACTGGTAGCCCAATGCGGCCGATATACGGTTACGTTCGAAGTTTGGTTCCTTGTTATTCAGAAAAATCTCCTCAAATACCGATACAAACCAGGTTTTAGCCTCAATTTTGGTAGAGTTAAGCGGTACAAAAACATTCAACCTGTAACGGAAGCGGTTACGATAAATACCGTTCAGCCAGCGCTGCTCAATCCGGTAACGGTGTTCTAATTTTATACGGTACAGGTATTGGTTAACAATCATTTGTTCCCAAAACCTGGCTTCAATAGTATTAGGGCCAGCCCCAAGATTTTGGTAATCGTAGGTAGTATACCGGCCCCCGCCTATTAACGCGGTAAATGCTTTATCCAGGTCGTAACTAATTCCTGCTTTAATTTCGTAATAATTGAATTGGTTAAAGGTGCTGTTCTCACGTAATTGTAATTCGCTGTAGCCACCCCAGCGGTGTGCACTATCGCCCGGCATTATTGCTGTAAATATACCCCAGGTACCAACTTTGCTTTGTGCCGATGCTGAAATGCCGGCAATGAGAAATATGAAAAAAACGTAAAAAGATTTTGGCATTGTTAAGTTATTGTTAACAACGCCAAAAGTAATATATTATTTAATATTGAGGTAACGAGGATTTCACCAATTTAATTGATAATTCATTAATTTCCTCATTTGTACATCTGCATATCCGCACATCTGCACATCTGCACCTTTACATTACTCCCATTTAAAAGTCTTAATCGCTACTGCATATATCACGATGCCCCAAATAAGCAATATTAGTAATTGATGGGTAACATCACCAAGTCCCGCGCCTTCAAAAGCCACCTTACGCATGGCGTTGTTAAGATGGGTAAGCGGTAATGCTTCGCTTAATGGTCTCAGCCATTTTGGGAAAGCCGAGGTGCTAAAAAACGTGCCTGATAACAGGAACTGCGGCAGCGTAATAATATTTGATAAGGGCGGTACTGTACTTTCGTTTTTAGCAATGCCTGAAACAGTGAAGCCAAAACCCATAAAAATAATCAGGCCAATAAACGATAATAACAGCATATTAAGCACGGTTACAACCCCATGTATCAGCGTAAAGCCAAACAGCGAATGCCCTATCAAAATAATAATTAAAGCGCCAGCCAGGGCAAATACAATACGTGCTATCATTTCGCCCAATACAATGCTGTAGCGCTTAACCGGGGTAGCAAAAAAGCGTTTAATTACCAGCGTTTGGCGCAAACTAAGAAACACGAAAGCCGTACCAAACACCCCCGAGCTTAACAGCGAGAAGCCTAATTGCCCCGGCAAAATAAAATCGATGTATTTATACTCGCGCCCGCTTACAGTAGTTTCTTTTAAATCCACTATTTTAGGTAACTGAACGTTAGAATAACTTTGGATTTTACTCAACACTGCCGACTGCACCCTGTAAAAAATATTGTTTAAAGCCGATTGCAGAATTGGCCCCTTGCCCGATGCTTTGCTATACTTCACATCGATGCTGAACGGGGTCATTTGCACATGGGGTTTAATATCTATCACCGCGTCAAGGCTGCCTTTTGCCAGGTTTTTATTCATCTCATCGGCAGTTTGTGTTTTGATAAGGTTGATCAGCGGGTTCTTTTTCAGCGCCTGGTAGATCTCGTTAGTAGTATCGCAGGTTTTAGATACGCCTACATCAACGCTTACACCACTGCCGCCAATGTTGGCAAACACCACAATAAATATCAGCGGGAAGGCTAAGGTAAATACCACAGCCGATGGGCTGCGCAATATGGAACGTAAACTTGCCCGGGCAATAGCCAGCGTGGCGCGTAGGTTGCTATATGTTTTATTATTAGTCATAAGTCGTAAGTTTAAAGTCGTAAGTCATTTTTGGGATTATCTATCATTGCTGAGTACTTAAAACTTAAGACTCAGAACTTTCGACCTATCCTTCCCGCCATTCCTTACCTGTTTTGGCTATAAATACATCTTCCAGATTAGCTTCTTTAACTTCTTTTCTACGTTTAAAGCCGCCCGCTATCAGTTCATCTATAAAATGGTCGGGCGTATCAATACCAATAATGTGGCCGCCATCCACAAAAGCTACGCGGTCGCATAATTCTTCCGCCTCATCCATATAGTGAGTAGTAATAACTACCGTAGTCCCGTTATCCCGTATCTGGCGTATCAGGTCCCAAAGGTTACGGCGCGCTTGTGGGTCAAGTCCGGTAGTCGGTTCATCTAAAAAAATAATCCGTGGGTTATTGATCAGCGTAGTTGCGATAGAAAACCGTTGTTTTTGCCCGCCCGATAGGTCTTTGTATTTGGCTTTGGCTTTATCGGTCAGGGCCACTTTTTCCAGCATTGTTACTGGCGATATATTTACGCCATATAAACCGCAAAACAATTCTATCAATTCGGTCAGGTTCAGATTGGGATAATAGCCCGCTGCCTGCAATTGCACACCAATGCGCTGCTTAATGCTGTCGGCAGCGGTTTCAATATTAAAGCCATCTACCGTAATGTTGCCCGATGTTTTATCCCGTAAAGTCTCGATGATCTCGAGCGTAGTGGTTTTACCTGCACCGTTAGGGCCAAGCAGCCCGAAGATCTCGCCTTCGTAAACCTCAAAACTAATGCCTTTTACGGCGGCAAAATCGCCGTAGTTTTTCACCAGGTTATTTACTGTTATAATAGGTTGTTGTGCCATGATGTAAAAATGGTGTACAAAAACCATATTTCCATAAACTTTTCGGTGAATGGCAGAATTTTTACCGTGAGTGGTTTTGAAGGAAAGCTTAAAGGTGAAAGCTAATTGAATTTTGAAATCTTAAACTTATATTCCCACCTTTGCGACTGCTCAAAACATTACTTATGTTGTCGAAAAAACTATTCTTATTCCTGCTTAGCTGTACCATTGTACATTTTACCGGCTATACCCAACAACCCAATCCGCATTATCAATTGAAAGGCAACAATTATGTTTCGGCAAAAAATTATTATTTGCTTACGCTGATGCAAAACACCCCGGCAGTAAAGCACTTATTAGAGAGCGATGCCGACCTGACTAAACTGGCCACAACTAAATTAAATGCGTTAAAAACATCGCTTAGCTGTAAAGATGCCGCCTGTTATACCGCTCAGCTAAAATTCAGCCCGGATGAGATCAGGCAAACAGGTGATAAACTGGCCGCGTTATATCAACCCGATAATGCGCTGGGCTTACTGGTAAAAACCGACCTGATCCCTTCAGGCGCGTATATTTTAAATAAAAACCTTACTCCGCAACAGCAATTGGTAAAAGCCTGGGAGCAGGATGCAGCGGGCGTAAATTATGCCATCAGCATTTATGCCGATGGTAAAAAGCCACCATATGCGGCTATTGATTCTATCAGTTTTAATGTAAGGTCTAAAACATACCCCGATGTACTTTTAGATGAGGCCTCTGTTGTTTTAAATGCGTGTAAAGACAGCAAATTGTTTTTTGAGCCGGTTTTGAATTATGCGCTACAGGCATTAGAGATTAACGGCCGCAACGATGCCGCCAATTTTGAACCATTGGCTGCCGGCCTTAATAAAAACGCATTAGTAAAAATTAAGCAAACTGTTTGGGACAAGTATAAATATTCATCCATATTGATATTAGGCGCCGGCCCAGGCGATTTAAATACGGCTATCAGCCCCATTGGTATGCTGCGCTGCCGCATGGGAGCAAGCCGCTATTTTTCAGGATTGGCCCCTTTCATTATCGTATCAGGCGGCATGGCGCACCCTTACAAAACCAAATATTGCGAGGCCCTGGAAATGAAAAAATACCTGGTGAACAATTTACATGTACCCGCCAATGCCATTATTGTAGAAACGCAGGCGCGGCATACTACTACCAATGTGCGTAATGGGGTACGGTTAATTTATCGTTATGGAATACCTTTCAATAAACCGTTTTTAACGGTCAGCAGTAGAAGTCATATCGAGTCGGTAGGGGTAGCTATGGCAGCCCGGTGTTTAAGAGAACTAAAATATGTGCCTTATAAAGTGGGTAACCGTTACGATGATAACGCCTGGGAACTGTACCCGGCTATTGAGGCCTTACAGATAAACCCGATGGAACCGTTAGACCCACGATAGCAAAACCATCCCATGCACCATTTGTTACTTAAGTAAAAACAGCAGCTATGACAACATTTGCAGATCTGATAAAATCCGACAAACCTGTGCTGATAGATTTCTCGGCCGAGTGGTGCGGGCCATGTAAAATGATGGCGCCGATACTAAAACAGCTAAAAGACATGGCAGGTGAAGATGTCAGGATAATTAAGGTGGATGTAGATAAGAACCCTGCCGCTGCCAGCGCCTATAATGTGCAGGGCGTACCCACGCTTATACTGTTTAAAGACGAACAAATTAAATGGCGGCAAAGTGGTGTAGTACAGGCGGCTCAATTAAAACAGATTGTAGATCAGTATAAATAGATTTGCTGTAAAAAATATTCTGAGCATTGTTTAGGTAGCTTCTTTCCTCGTCAAAGAAAGAAATGTAATGCATTTCAAAACCTAAGAGGTCTATCCCTGTAAAGGTGACATCGCCATTAAACTTCGTAAAACTCCCTGGTTTACTGAATACTGGTTTGGGCTGAGGCTAAAAAAACCTTACTTTTGCCCCCTTTAATAATATACCCAACAAACAATGAGTATTGCCCTATCCGAACAGGAAATTATACGTCGCGAATCGTTACAAGCATTACGTGCTTTAGGCATTAACCCTTACCCAGCCGAAGAATATAAGGTAACTGCCTTTGCAAAAGATATCACCGATAACTTTGAAAGTAAATCTGGTGCTTATAAGGAAGTAGTAGTTGCCGGCCGTATTATGGGCCGCCGTATTATGGGCAGCGCGTCGTTTTTTGAACTGCAGGATAGTACCGGCAGGTTACAGATATATATTAAACGTGATGATATTTGCCCCGACGAGGACAAAACTCTATACAATACCGTTTTTAAAAAACTACTGGATATTGGCGATTATGTCGGTATAAAAGGCTACGTATTCCTGACCCAAACCGGCGAGATATCGGTGCACACACAGGAACTGACCATCCTGTCAAAATCCTTGAAACCATTGCCGGTAGTTAAGCGTGATGAGAATGGAAATATTCACGATGGCTTTACCGACCCCGAAATGCGCTATCGCCAACGCTATGTTGACTTAACAGTTAACCCCGAGTTTAAAAATATTTTTATTGCCCGTTCAAAAGTGATCAGCGCTATGCGTAGTTATTTTAACGAACAAGGCTGGATGGAAGTAGAAACCCCGATATTGCAAGCCGTACATGGCGGTGCCGCCGCGCGCCCGTTCATGACGCATCACAATACCCTGGATATGCCGCTGTACCTGCGCATAGCTAACGAACTGTATCTAAAAAGGTTAATCGTCGCGGGCTTTGACGGTGTTTACGAGTTTGGTAAAATGTTCCGTAACGAGGGCATGGACCGTACACATAACCCCGAATTTACCGCCATGGAAATATATGTGGCCTATAAAGATTATGTGTGGATGATGGCTATGGTGGAAGAGTGTTTAGAGAAAGTAGCCCGCGCCGTGCATGGTGTAGCCGCGGTACAGGTTGGCGCTAACGAAATAAATTTTGCAGGCCCGTACGAGAAACTTTCCATGTACGATTCTATCCTGAAATATACCGGCATCAACGTATCTGAAATGGACGAAGCCGCCTTACGCCAAACCTGCCGCGACCTGGCTATTGAAGTTGATACTACAATGGGTAAAGGCAAGCTGATAGACGAGATCTTTAGTGCCAAAGTGGAAGCTAACCTGATACAGCCAACATACATTACCGACTACCCTATTGAAATGACCCCGCTGGCCAAAAAACATCGTACCAAAGATGGTTTGGTTGAACGTTTTGAGCTGTTTGTGAATGGTAAAGAAATAGCCAATGCCTATTCTGAACTGAACGACCCTATTGATCAGCGCGAACGCTTTGAAGACCAATTGTTGCTGGCCGGCCGCGGAGATGAAGAAGCCATGGCTATGGACGACGACTTTTTACGCGCTTTGGAATACGGTATGCCCCCAACATCGGGCCTGGGTATTGGTATCGACCGCCTGGTAATGCTAATGACCAATCAAAGCACCATACAGGAGGTGTTATTCTTCCCGCAAATGCGCCCTGAAAAGAAAGCCAAAGTAGCAACTGCTGATGATTTTATAGCCGTAGGGGTACCTGCCGAATGGGTACCTGTACTCAACAAAATGGGCTTCAATACGGTAGAAGAATTAAAAGCAGCCAACCCCAATAAAGTATTTAACGACCTTGGCGGTATGCGCAAAAAATTAAAACTGGATATTACCATGCCGGTAAAAGAGGTGGTAATGGGCTGGTTTGAGTAAGCCTTTCCAGCTTCAATAAAAAGCCGGATCAAGACTGATCCGGCTCCGCATTATAATATATATCACTTTAATTGTCGTCTGCTGGTGTTGCATCGTCTAAATTCAGTGTGTACGATGGTTCAGCCGCCTTTGAAGCTTGTTGCAGGCGGTCGGCATCAGCTTCTCCATCGTCTTCATCCGGCTCGGCAAAGTCATCCAATCCATTTGAATGGATATCTTTCTGGCTTTGCTGGTCGTCCGCTTCTGATGGGTCGGCGTCGTTTGTTGGGATATCGTCTTCTGGGTTAATCATAACTTATTAATTTATCTCAATAACAATAATACATGCGGGTTGTTTTAACACTATAAGGTAGCCATATCAATTACAAACCTGTACCGTACATCACCTTTAAGCATACGATCGTATGCGGTTTGAATATCTTTAATGTCGATCATTTCAATATCCGATACGATATTGTTTTCGGCACAGTAATCCAGCATTTCCTGAGTTTCGGCTATCCCGCCAATGCCCGAACCAGCTAAGCTTTTACGGCCACCCAATAAGCTAAACGCGGTAATTTCTGCCGGTTTGGGTGGAACACCTACACAAATGTGCACGCCATTAGTACGTAACAACGACAGATACATGTTGAAATCGTGCTCGGCAGATACGGTGTCTAGTATAAAATCAAAGGTGCCTCTGGCCGCCTTAATCTGTTCAGGGTCCGTAGTTACCACAAAGTGATGCGCCCCTAATTTCTTAGCATCGGCTTCTTTACCGGGCGAAGTACTTAATACAGTTACATCAGCACCAAAGGCTACGCCAAACTTAACTGCCATATGACCCAGTCCGCCTAAACCTAATACAGCTAATTTGTGGCCTTTGCCCACTTTCCAATGGCGCAACGGCGAGTAGGTAGTAATACCCGCGCATAATAAAGGTGCAACAGCAGCCAGGTTAAGTTTTTCGGAAATATGCAATACAAAATCTTCGTTTACCACAATAGTGTTTGAATAACCGCCGTAGGTTGGTGTTTTTTTATCCTGCTCTAAACCATTATAAGTTTGCGAGTTGCCGTTCAGGCAATATTGCTCCAGGTCCTGCTTGCAGTTCTCGCACACACGGCACGAATCAACCATACAGCCGGTACCTGCCAGGTCGCCTACTTTAAATTGCTTTACATGATCGCCTACCTTTACTACACGGCCAACAATTTCATGACCGGGCACCATAGGGAATATACCCGGGAACCAATCGTTCTTGATCTGGTGCAGGTCTGAGTGGCAAACGCCGCAAAATAAAATATCAAATTGCACATCATGTGGCCCAACATCGCGACGCTCGAAAGTCCACGGCGCCAGTGGGGTATGCTCATTCTGGGCCGCATAAGCTTTTGTCTTAATCATAGGAAGTATTTTTAATGGTAAATATTAATCGGGGGCATTCCTTATCACAAATATACAAGTGTATAACCTGCGCACAATGGCAGGAAACAGCTAAGTGCAGGTATGACTTTAGGATTACTTTAGGATGAACCGGGTAAAGTGATTCTTGTTTTAAATGAAATAATGTATAATCCCGAAAACCTATATTTGTCCTCCAAATCCACACGCATGAAGGTTGCCGGTTTTACTTTTATAAGGAATGCTGTAAAAAATGATTATCCTGTTGTGGAGGCCATTACTTCTATTTTACCTATTTGCGATGAGTTTGTAGTAGCGCTTGGCAACAGCGATGATGGTACCGAAGAACTGGTGAAAGGCATCAATTCACCAAAGATCAGGATCATTAATACCACATGGGACGAAAGCATCCGCGAGGGCGGGGCAGTGTTTGCGGCAGAGACGGATAAGGCTTTCGCGGCTATATCACCCGATGCCGACTGGGCCTTTTATATCCAGGGCGATGAGTGTGTGCACGAAAAATACCTGCCGCTGATTAAAAAGGAAATGGAGGATAATCTTAACAATCCTAAAGTTGAAGGCTTCCTGTTCAAATACCTGCACTTTTATGGATCGTACAGTTACTATGGCCACTCGCGCCGCTGGTACCGCCGCGAGATAAGGGTGCTGCGCAATAACAAAGCCGTCCATTCCTATCGCGATGCCCAGGGTTTCCGTTGGGACGGCCGCAAAATAAATGTGAAACTGATTGACGCTTATATCTATCACTATGGTTGGGTAAAGCCCCCAGCCGGGTTAAAGAATAAGCTGCGCAATTTTAACCAGTTTTATCATGATGATACGTGGCTGGCCGAGAACTTACCCGAAACCTACGAATTTGATTACAAGAATGCCGACCGGCTGGTGCATTTCACCGGCACACACCCGGCAGTAATGCAGAAACGCGTAGCAGCTACCAACTGGAATTTGAACATTGATTTAAAAGCGCTGCATAAAAAAATGAACTTTCGCCGCAAGGCATTGCAAAAAATTGAGGACCTTACCGGCTGGCGTGTAAGCGAATACCGCAACTACAAAATTGTAAAATAGCAGTTATCGATATGAATAAGGTAGCTATTATAATTCCCTTTTATAAAGACACACTATCGGCTTACGAGAAGATTGCGCTGGAACAATGCCAGCGGGTATTGCCTAACTATACCAAAATTGCCATTAAGCCTAAAAGCTTAACCCTTCCTGCCGAAACCGGCCTGATTAACCTAACAGACGTCGTAAGCTTTGATGATGATTACTTTAAATCCCTGGCGGGCTATAACCGCCTGATGCTTTCGGCCGAATGCTATAAGCAATTCCTTAATTACGAATATATCTTGATTTACCAGATGGATACTTTTGTTTTCAAAGACGAATTGAACCAATGGTGCAACCAGGATTGGGACTACATTGGTGCACCATGGATACATAAAACTTATCATAAAAGTGCGGTCGGACTGGCGTTTTATAAAGCCAAAAAAACCGTGATGCATGCGTTAAATATCCCCAGCAAACACATTTTTGAAGGGAAGGTGGGTAACGGGGGCTTTTCGCTGCGCCGCACAAAAAAACTTTATGACCTGTGTATCAGTATGAAGCCTACTATTGATCACTACCTATCGCAAACCGGCAACATTTATAATGAAGATGTATTTTGGAGTATTGAAGTGAACCGGGAAACAAAACAGATGAATATTCCTGATGTAGATACCGCACTCCAATTCGCATTTGAGGTACCACCGTTAAAATCCCGTCATTATAATAAGGCTAATTTGCCATTCGGTTGTCACGATTGGGACAAATACGATGATTTTTGGCGCCCGATATTCAAGCTGTACAATTACGATATTTAAACAACGTTTAATTACCTGCTTTATCGCTGCTTATTTTAATAGCATTAACCAGCGTTATTTAATATTTTTGCAGACTTATTTTATTAAATGAAGACTTATTTCAGGCTGCTCTCTTATGCTAAACCCATTGAGAAATTTGCCATCCCATATATTATTGTTACTCTGCTTGCTATTATATTTAATACGCTTAACCTGACATTGCTGGTTCCACTGTTACAAACCTTGTTTTCGGGCGACAAAACAACAGCGATAGCCAAAGCATCTACTGCAACCAAACCTGCATTAACAGATCTTACCGCTACCTTTAACTATTATATACATTACATGATAGATCATTATACAGCCTGGGCTACTCTCCAATATGTTTGCGCTATATTGGTTACATCGGTAATATTGAGCAATCTGTTTAGGTATGCGTCACAACGCATAATGGAAAATTTAAGGGTGCACACCCTCTTAAATTTACGCAAGGCGGTTTTTGATAATGTCATGGATCTGCATCTGGGCTATTTCAACAATGAACGTAAAGGTGACATTATATCAAAAGTTGCTTCAGATGTGCAGGTGGTACAATTTTCAGTCACCGGTACGCTACAAGTTGTTTTTAAAGAACCTGTACAGCTTATATTTTACATAGTAACGCTTTTCCTGATAAGTACCCAGCTTACGGTTTATTCATTATTAGTGATACCTATATCTGCTTTTATTATTTCACGTATTGTTAAGCGGCTTAAGTCGCAGGCTATAGCGGCACAAAACAGCTACGCCAATATGATCAGTTATCTTGATGAGGCTTTATCTGGCATAAAAATCATCAAATCATTTAATGCTTCCACCTTTATTAAAAATCGTTTCAACCAGGAAAATAAACGCTATTCCTCTATCTCACGCTCAATGGCTAAACGACAGCAATTGGCTTCGCCTGTTTCGGAAACATTAGGTGTTGCAATGATTGCCTGTATTGTGTTATATGGAGGCTATTTAATCTTACATAATGACTCCAGCGGATTGAATGGTGCAGCATTTATAGGTTATATTGCTCTCTTTTCACAGGTTACGCGACCTGCAAAAGCTATATCTGATGCATTTAGCAATATTCACTCTGGCATTGCAGCAGGCGAACGTGTGCTGGCCCTGATAGATGAAAAACCGTTAATAGAGGATGCAGCTGACGCAATCGCAATTACAGAATTTAAAGAAGGCATTCACTTTAAAAATGTATCGTTTGCCTACGGAGAGAAAAATGTTTTATCAGAAATTAATTTTAGCGTACCTAAAGGGAATACTATAGCCTTGGTCGGCCCATCGGGCGGTGGTAAATCGACATTGATGGATCTTATCCCAAGATTTATCGATCCTAATTCCGGTGCTATTTTTATTGACGATAACAATATTAAACACATTACCGCTCATTCTTTAAGATCATTGATTGGTTTGGTGAACCAAGAATCTATCCTGTTCAACGATACCATTTTTAACAATATAGCCTTTGGTAAACCCGATGCAACGATGGAACAGGTGGAAGCAGCCGCACGTATCGCCAACGCGCATAATTTCATTTTAGATACCGACCAGGGTTACAATACTAATATTGGCGACCGGGGCACCAAATTATCAGGCGGTCAGCGCCAACGCATATGTATTGCCCGGGCGGTATTGGCTAATCCACCTATTATGCTGCTGGACGAAGCTACTTCGGCCCTGGATACAGAGTCGGAAAAATTGGTGCAGGACGCCTTGAACAACCTAATGAAGAACCGCACATCGCTTATTATTGCCCACCGCTTAAGCACCATACAAAACGCCGATACAATTGTGGTGCTGGAGGAAGGCGGGATAGTTGAACAAGGCAATCATCAGCAATTAATGGCTGCTAATGGTTTATATCGCAGGTTGATAGATATGCAAACTTTTACCAGTTAGATATATTACACGATGACAACAATAACGGGAAAAGATAATAGCCATCACGAAAAAATATCCATCATTATAGTAACCCTGAATGCTGCCGCCGATTTGCAAAAATGTTTGGACAGTATCTACGCCCAGCGTTACCCTGCCATTGAAATTATTTTAATGGATGGGCTGAGTACTGATGGTACTGTAGATATTTTAAAAGCCAATAACAACCGCATTGCCTGCTGGAAAAGTGAAAAGGACAGTGGTATATACCAGGCCATGAACAAGGCATTGGACTATGTGACCGGCGACTGGGTATATTTTTTAGGTGCAGATGATGTGTTATATGATGATTTTTCTACCCTGGCCTTTATGCTGAAAGACCACGGCATAATTTATTATGCCAATGTAAACTATCAGGGTCAGAAATATCGTGGGGAAGTTACTGCTTACCAGCATGCCAAAGGTGCTGTTTGCCACCAGGCCATGATCTATCCTAAAGAGGTTTTTGTTGACGAACATTTACGCTTCGACCCGAAGTATAAAATATCAGCGGACCATGTGCTGAATATGCAGGCCTGGCGCAAGTTCCGTTTTGTTTATCACGATCTGACCCTTGCTTTTTTTAATGATACTGGCGTATCTACCCAATATCTTGATGGCGCTTTTGAGCGCGATAAAAAGAAATTGATATTTAAATACCACGGTTTTGTAACCGGCATGCGTTATATGATAAGGTTGTGGAAGGAACGTAACAAGCCACAGAACTACAAAAAAATAAAACCCACTAACGATTAACAGCACAACGTGAAAGTATTATTCGACCATCAAACATTCACTATTCAGCGATATGGTGGTATTTCACGTTATTTTGCAAACTTAAATCATGGGCTTAACCTTATTCCCGGTATCAGTGCTAAAATTGCACTGCTGTATACCGAAAACGAATATGTGAAGCAACTGCCTTTCCCATTCAATAACGCGCTTGGAAGAAAACTTTTCACGGGTCACTACAACCGCATTTACCGCTGGAACAAGCGTTACTGTATCCGGAAAATAAAATCGGGTAACTTTGATGTTTTTCATCCTACTTACTACGACACCTATTTTTTAGAAGACCTGCGGAAACCCTTCGTGCTCACCGTGCACGATATGATCCACGAGTTGTTTCCTAAGCAATTTACTGATAATGATGCGGTTGTAGCACGTAAACAGCAATTAATAAATGCCGCAACTGCTATTATTGCCATATCCGAACATACCAAAAAAAATATTGTTAAGTTCTACCCCCACGTAGCTGACAAAATAAAAGTTATACACCACGGTTACCGGTTTGAAGCTGCTGAAAAACACACTGCTACTAAGGAAAACTATATTCTTTTCATTGGCGAGCGGGTAAGCTATAAGAATTTCCCATTGTTTGTGGAAGCTGTTGCCCCGCTGCTAAATCAGGATAGGTCCCTTAAACTAATCTGCGCTGGAGGTGGGGGCTTTAATGCAGATGAGCAGCAACTTTTACAGCAGTTAAATATCACTGCACAATGCCGGCAAACCAATGCCACTGATGCCGAATTGAAACAATTATATGCGCAGGCGCAAGTATTTGTTTTCCCATCATTAATTGAAGGATTTGGTATTCCGCTGCTGGAGGCATTTAGCGCCGGTTGCCCAGTTGCTGCCAGCAACAATACCTGCTTCCCCGAAATTGGCGGCGATGCCATTGCCTACTTTAACCCTGCCGATAAAACCAGTATATATAATATTGTAAAAGAAATCCTATCGGATAATGCCACCCGGAATAGCTATATCCAAAAAGGATATGACCGCCTGAAACTGTTTACCATTGAAAAGCAGGTAGCTGAAACCCTTAACCTTTACCACGAAACAGCTTCAAAGTAATTACCCCGGAATATGGTTTTTGGGATGCCCCGCTTTATAGTACAAATAATACCGGGTAGGTTCATAATGGTTTTCGGCAGTAAATGGCGCTTCAAACAAATCACCTATTAGATCCTTCCGCACAAAAAAAGCATTAGTCCCGGCAAACGAACAGCTTACAAGGCAATAGCCTTTTTTATCGGCCAGTTGCTGAAATGACAGTAACGAAGCCCCAAAGTAACTGCTCCCATCGCCCGATGTATCACTTTTATATTTTACTATAAATTCAGTATCGGGCCTAAAGGTGGCATTATATTCAACAATTACTACACGTGGATTGAAGTTAGTTATTGCTTGCCAGATATAATAGTCGTTATAATCAATATCTATCGATAAAAGATCAAGCTCGGCAGGGGCGCCTGCGGAGTTGAATATCGATTCAATGTTTTCAGCAGTGATAAATTCGTTTTTTATCGTAAGCTGCCCATGCCCTATCATATCATTAAAAGTAGCCCTGATCTTATCGGCATATTGTGGGCTTCCTTCTATCCACAAGCCTTTCCAGCCCTTGTATAACAAGTTAAGCGTATTACACTCCAGGCCATCCTGCACACCAAACTCAATAAAATATTGGTTGGTGCTACCTATGCGGTTAAATATTTCCTGGATAATGCCATCCTCGCCATATTGCGAAAACACCTGGTATTCGTGTTTGTTCAATCGCTTGGAATTGGCATACTTGGGGTTTTGGTACAGGTTATTCTCCAGAAACTGTGCTACCTGTATACCGCGGTCGTCTTCGTGCTTACGCAGCATTAGGGTCATCAGGTTCCTGATTTGTGTAATTCTCTTTATAAAATTTAGTCCCATGTGAATTATTTGTAAAAAGCCATTTCAAGTGCAATTATCTAAACCATAACAGTAAATTTAATCAACTTTTAACAGTGTTACCTATTATCCATTTAAACCTTGTAGTATTTATGCCTTTCACAATAAAAAAGGTAACCACATACGTTATTATAAAACGGCTGTATTGATACGTACATATACCCGCCAATGACATATCTGCGGCATTAACCACATCCAAATGGATTAAAATTTCAGGCAAGATATTATATATAATGATATAGTGGATAAGGTAAATGCCAAAAGTGGTTTCACGGGGCTTAAAATAGCTGAGTAAATTAAAGTCGCGTATTTTAACCAACAAAGCAAACACTGCCAACGAATATAACAAATTAGTAACGCGCAGGGTATTATAAGGCTCGATACTATGCCGCTGCAAAAGCACATGGGTTTCGGCCATAGTTAAAGCCAATGTCATTAAAAACATTCCTGTAAAAACCAGTAACGGCATAGTACGTATTTTACGTTCAACCATCTCCCAATTTTTATGCATTTGTGCACCCAGCCATAAAAAAAACACAAAGCCAAACAACGCGGTAGTGTGTATGGGTTCTATCCATTCAAAATACACGTTTATACTATAAAACAAGGTACATGCTAATAACGCAACGCCTAATTTCCACGAATAAAGTCTGCGTTTAAACATTAGCAATATGCCTATGCATATTAAAAAGTTAATAATGAACCAATAATTAGAATACAGGTACACAATTTTCAATGTGCTTAGTAACGATGCCCAAACATCAAACGGATCATGATAAATACGCAACGCCATTACCGCCGATTTGGCCATAATAGCTATCAAAAATATCAACGACCAAATGATCCATGGCCTGAAAGTGTTTTTAAAGCGCCGCTTTAGATACTGGGCTGGTGTATATTCGGCAAATTTATCGCCCAATAGAAAACCAGCCAGCAAAAAAAAGGTTATTGTGCCAAACTTGGCCAACTGTATGTTTATCCCATAAGCCCAAAAACTTGCAGAATGGGTTTTAAAAATATAATCGCCAACGTTAAAGGCGTGATCGGCCACAATGCCCATCATGGCAATGCACCTAATGTTATCAATAAAGGTATAATTGCGTTTTGCCGGGGTATCGTTTATTAAATTCCGCATGTTATCAGGTGGCAAAAGTACGGTAAAAATCCATCTGCAACGAACCCGCCTTTTGCAAATAGGCCATACTGGTCAATTCGTCGGGATAAAATTATTAAGTCAGGTTTTATTTGGATATAATTGCAAAGCAGGATAATAGGCGGCGCCATCATTGTCGTCCGAGTATAAGCCTTCAGTTTATTAATTTTAATAGTACCGTAAATGGATAAGTTAGCGGCCTACAATAGGGTAAACCGTTCTTTCGCAAAAAAATACATTTTCAATTTCGGGTCAGAGGGTGGTTTCTATTCCGAATTGAACAATATGGTATTCGGCATAATTTATTGCCTGCAATATAAATACCGGTTCGTACTATACTCGGGCGATTCCAAATTTAAAACCGATAAAGGCTGGGAAGATTTTTTTGAACCCTTTTGCGATACCGTTGATTCCCCTTTTCTTAAAAAGTTTAACAAAAGGATGCAAAAGCCTAAAATTAAGGTGAAGCATTACCTGCAATGGTACCTTTTTAAGCTTTTTAATAAAGACACTTATTTAACCTACGACCTTTTTAACCTGCACTTCAATAAAGATTTCGAAAAAGAAACATTTGATTTTCCTGAACTTGCTTTAAAAGGAAACCTTAGGGATGTTTCGCGCGAAATTGTTAAAATGGTATACCGGTTTAATGCCGGTACAAAAGCCGAAATTGAAAAAATGATCGCTTCTGCCAATTTACCGGCTCAATACGTTTCGGTGAACATCAGGCGGGGGGATAAGGATACCGAATGGAACTTTATATCCGCAAGCAGATATATGGATGAAGTGACCAAGCGCACAAGCCTAAAAGATATTTTTGTTCTGACCGACGATTACCGGGTTATTGAAGACCTGCAAGCGGATTACCCCGATTTTCGATTTTATACCCTTGTAAACAAGGAAGAACGCGGGTATGTGCATGGAGATTTTATAAAACTAAGTGCAGAAAAAAAGCGGGAGGATATGATCAAATTATTCTCGTCGATTGAAATTATGCGCGCGTCTGTACTTTCAATTGGGGCCTACACCACAAACCCGGGGATATTTTTAGGCATGACCATGCCGGAAGACAAGTTTGTTAGTGTGCAGCGAACATCGTGGTATCAGTTTGAGAGGGACGATGTTGAAAAAGACAAGGTCAAATGACCCGGTTATTCGCATACATACTACAAAGGGCCTAAAGATTTTAAAATCTTTAGGCCCTCGTTTTTAATCAATGCAGAAGTTTACCAGAATTTAAAGCCTAAGCCAATTTGCCAAACCTGGTTACGATATTGCGGTGCGTATTGACCGTTATTATCGTTATTTTGCAAATCGAGCGTGTAACGGCCCCGTAATTCTACATTAGGACTAAGATCAATGCCTACGCCTACTACGCCGTCAATCAGGCTTTTGTTGTAGCCATCGGCATCGCGGTTGTACACATCCTCGCGGGTAACCACAAAACCCGAACGGTAAATGTTCTGGGTTGAAGTTAAGAACGAGATCTGTGGGCCAACCACTAAGTTAAACCCAGGCGCTAACTGCAATTTAGCCAGTAAAGGCACATCAATAAAATTGCTGCGCTGGGTAAAATCCCCATCAACGGTGTTAGCGCGGTAACCTTTTTGCGAATACAATACTTCGCCTTCAAATGTTAACGGTTTAATAATGGGGATATCCAGGCTACCGCCAATGTGTAAACCGGCTTTGGTATCGGTGCTGTAGTTGTTATTATCTACATTTACCAGGTTCGAGATGTTTACCCCGCCCACAATACCAAATTTAACGTGGTAAAAATCATCGCGCTGCCGCTGATAACTGTGGCCCTGATTAGGGTAACGCCGTGGCGATGGATAACGACGTTGAGCATTTACTGCACCGGCAGCAAGCAAGGCTATGGCCAAAAAAATAAAATTTTTCATAGTTGTTAACTTTTATAATAATTTATTATTGCTATAGAGTAACGCTTTGCTTAAAGGTTTATTCTACGCAATAAATTATCTGTTATTGACAAATAAATCAAAGGGTTTGTTTTTTTAATTCAATTCAAAGTATTAGGCTACATCAATTTGTTAAGCTTCGGGTTTGAAGCTAATTTTATTACTTTTACAGTTCATATCATTTGCTAACCATATGTACAAATATTTAATCTGCCTGTTATTTTTGTTAAGCATCTTTGGGTTTAACGTCTCGGCACAAAACCCTATCCCCGAAAGTATTCAACAAAGCCATTGGGTCGATTCGGTATTCAAAAAACTGAGCCGTAAAAGGAAGATACAACAACTATTATTTGTACGCGCACATACCAATTTGGGGCAGAAGTATGAAGATTCGGTAGCCAAGGTGATTAAAAAAGAGCAATTAGGCGGTGTAGTATTCTTCCAGGGCGGCCCTATGCGCCAGGCAGTACTCACCAATAAATACCAGGCTTTGGTAAAAATTCCTTTAATTGTTGCCATGGATGGCGAATGGGGGCTAGGTATGCGGCTTGATTCTACTATATCATACCCTTATCAAATGACTTTAGGCGCCATACAGGATAATACCCTGATCTACAAAATGGGCCAATACATAGGTTATGATTTTAAGCGTATGGGGATGCAAATGAATTTTGCGCCCGATATGGATGTGAACAATAACCCCAACAACCCGGTTATTAACTATCGCTCATTCGGTGATAATAAATACAATGTGGCGCAAAAAGGTATTGCCTACATGCAGGGGATGCAAAACGCAGGTATACTAACTACCGCCAAACATTTCCCTGGCCATGGCGATACTGACGTAGATTCGCACTTCGATTTACCGCAGCTTAATTTTAGCCGTGCCCGTTTAGATTCCTTAGAAGAATACCCTTTCCGCGAAGCTATCAAAGCTGGACTGAGCGGCGTAATGGTAGCCCACATGAATATCCCCGCACTGGATAGTACCAAAAACGTTCCGTCCACTTTATCCCGTCCTATCATCACCGGCATATTGAAAGACTCGCTTAACTTTAAAGGCCTTGTCGTGTCAGATGCGATGGGCATGAAGGGTGTAGTTAAATTTTTTCCTAACGGCGAAGCCGACGTACGTGCTTTTATTGCCGGTAATGATGTTTTGGAATTGTCAGAAAACTCGAAACGGGCAATGCGGATGATCAGAAAAGCTATACGCAAAGGCCAGATCGATCAAAAAGAATTAGATACCCGCGTACGTAAGGTGCTGGCCGCAAAATACCTGGCCGGTTTAAATTATTACCAGCCCGTTAATACGGATAACCTGGTGGCTGATCTTAACCGTGCCGATGCCCTTGACTTACAACAGCAGTTAAGCGACAAAGCCGTAACCCTGTTAAAAGGGGATTCACTTATCCAAAACCTCGACCCAACTAAGCGTACGGCTATTGTGAGTTTTGGCGCTACAGCGACTACCGTTTATCAACAAGACCTGACCAAAACATTTACCAACAGTAAGCTATATTTTGTAAGCAAAGAAGCACAAACACCCGATATAAGCAACATACTGCAAGATTTGAAAAGTTACGACCAGATCATCATCGGCATACATGATACCCGCCTGCGCCCCGGCAGCAAACTGGATTACAGCAGTAACCTAAAACTGATGATAGCCGACCTGGCTGCCTACCATAATACCGTTATCAGTGTGTTTGCCAACCCATATACTATTGCCGGTTTGCCGGGAATAGAAAAAGCAGGCGCTCTGCTGGCTTGTTACCAAAAAGAAGCACCATTGCAACATGCGGCAGCCAAAGTTATTACCAAACAAATTAAACCGGCAGGCAAGCTATCGGTAAGTGTAAATACTTATTTCCCTAACGGGTCTGGTATTGTACAGAGTGGGTTATAGGATTGTATAGTCCACGTCATTTGCAAAGTAAGACGCACGGCGGTTTCCTATAACCCTCACGTAATAACCCATACCCATTTTTGTAACCTGCTTTTGACATTTCAACGGCTGTATTACCTGTGCTTTTCTATATATTTACAGATACAAAATGCAGTCTACATACCAAAAATATCAACAGAAGTTTGAAGAAGTTTTAGCCGGTTTAAATGCCGAGCAGTTAGCCGCCGTGAATAAAATGGACGGCCCTGTGCTGGTTGTTGCCGGTCCCGGCACAGGCAAAACCCAGATACTGGCTGCCCGCATTGGCAAAATACTGCTTGAAACCGATGCCCAGCCTAACGAGATACTTTGCCTTACCTATACCGATGCCGGCGCGGTGGCCATGCGTAAGCGCTTGTTCGAATTTATTGGCCCCGATGCTTACCGCATCCATATCCACACTTTCCACGCTTTTTGTAACGAGGTGATACAGGAGAACCTGGAATACTTTGGCAAACTGAGTTTAGAACCATTATCCGATTTGGAATCGGCTATGTTGTTTCGTGAATTGGTTGACGATTTTGGTAGTAACCATCCCCTGAAGCGTTTTACGGGCGATGTATATTACGATGTGCCCCGCCTTCGGAGCCTGTTCAGCACCATGAAAAAGGAGAACTGGAACGAGGCACAGATTACCGCGGCGGTGAACGAATACTTACAGGATATCCATCTGAAGGATGGTTTCTTTTATAAAAGGGGTAACGCCACTAAAGGCATTAAACCCGGCGACCCTAATCAAAAAGAAATAGACAAAGCCCGCGACAGTATGGATAAATTACTGGCTGCTGTTGGCGAATACAAGAACTATCAGATAAAAATGAATAATCAAAGCCGTTATGATTACGACGACATGATTATTTGGGTGCTGAACGCCTTTCGCGAGAACGAGGATATTTTACGCCGTTATCAGGAGCGTTACCAATATGTTTTAGTTGATGAGTTTCAGGATACCAGTGGTGCGCAGAACGAACTGCTGAAATTTATTATCAGCTATTGGGATACACCGAACGTATTTGTAGTGGGCGATGATGACCAGTCCATCTTTCGTTTCCAGGGTGCTAACATGAAGAACATCCTGGATTTTGCCGGTGATTACGTAGCGACGCTGAAAACTATTGTGCTGAAGCATAACTACCGTTCCAATCAGCATATATTGGATATTTCGCGCTCGCTGATAGATAACAACCGCGAACGTTTAACCAGTCAGTTAAATTTAGATAAGAACCTGCAAGCTGCCCATCCAAGGTTTATGGAGGAGGTTATTGAGCCGGTTATCCGTGAATATGCTAATCCCGACCAGGAACTGGTAGATATAGCCCGGCAAATAGAAAAGCTGATAGCCAAAGGCACACCGCCGGGAGAAATAGCTGTCATTTACCGAAACCATAACCAGGCCGAAGACTTGCTGCATTACCTGGATAGCAAAAAAATAGCCGTAAATACTCGCCGCCGTATTGATGTGCTGACCGATCCTTTTGGGGAAAAGATCACTAATATATTGCGTTACCTGGCTGCCGAAATAGATACGCCTTACAGTGGCGATGACAAACTATTTGAGATATTGCATTACGATTTCTTCGACATCCCACCAATTGATATAGCTAAGGCCAGTATTGCGGTAGCAACGGAGAATTACAGTACCAGCAATAAAAACCTGCCAAAAACATCCCTGCGTAGGTATATCAGCGAAATGCGCATGCCATCGCAAATAGGCATGTTTGATGCGCCCCCCAACCAGGAGATCAAATACCTTATGCGCTATATTGATGATCTGTTAAAAGATTCGGTAAGTGTCACCCTACAGGAGTTCTTCCAGCAGGTGATCAACAAAATGGGAGTGTTAAAATACATCATGAAGCAGCCGGATAAAGGCAAGTTCATGCAAATGCTCACTAATTTCTTCGATTTTCTGAAAGGCGAAAGCCGAAAAAACCCTGAGATCAAACTGTCCGAATTTATAGGTATTATCGACCTGATGAAGAAGAACGGCATCCGGCTGGACCTGCACCAATTGATCTATTCAGACAATGGCGTAAACTTCCTAACCGCCCACGGTTCAAAAGGATTGGAGTTTGAGCACGTGTTTATGATTGGCTGCAACAAAAAAATATGGGATAGCAAAGGCCGCAACACCGGCTTTAGTTACCCCGATACTTTAATGCAGGCGCCCGCTAATGATATTGCCGAGAAAGAAGAAGCACGGCGCTTGTTTTACGTATCGCTTACCCGGGCAAAACAATGCCTTATGGTATCTTATTCGGCTAAAGATAAAAAGGAAAAAGACCAGGAAGCATCGCAATTTATTGGCGAAATACTGGCAACCACCCACCTTAAGGTTGAGTATCCGAAGATACAGCCTGATGATATGGTCGATTTTTATCTTACCCAGTTCACCGAAGCTGATAAGCCAAAAGTACAGCTGCTGGATACCAGTTATATTAATCAGCTATTACAAAACTATACGCTATCGGTAACCCACTTAAACAATTATTTAGATTGCCCGCTAAAGTTCTACTTCCAGTGCCTGATCAGGGTACCGTCAGGTAAAAGCCCCGCTGCCACATTTGGTTCAGCAGTACACGATGCTTTGAAACGGGCTTTTCGCAAAGTAAAGGATAAAGAGGACGAATTCCCGCCGGTTGATGAATTTATGCAGGATTTCCGCAACTACATTTACCGTAACCGTGATGCTTTTACCAAAGAAGAATTTAAACGCCGTTTGGATTACGGCGATAAGATATTGCCCGCGTATTATAACTTGAATATCCCTTACTGGAATAAAATAACACTGGTTGAACTGCCTGTTAAAAACCTGGAGATAGCGGGTGTACCGGTAAAAGGAAATTTGGATAAGGTAGAGTTTCACGGTAAGGACGTGACGATAGTGGATTACAAAACAGGCAAACTTAAAAACGCTAAAGACAAATTTTTGCGTCCCGGCGATGACATGTCAAACGGTGGTGATTACTGGCGCCAGGCGGTGTTTTATAAGTTATTGATAGATAACGACCGTACCAAAGACTGGCAGGTAGTAAGCACCGTATTTGATTTTGTAGAGCCTATTGCCGAAGGCGAATATCATAAGGAAAAAGTGATTATAACACCGCAGGATATAGAAGATGTAACAGCTCAAATTACCGAAACCTATCAAAAAATTATGGCGCACAATTTTGCTACCGGCTGCGGAAAAAAGGAATGCGACTGGTGCCACTTTGTACGCAGTAATTTTGAACAACCGGGTAGTATGCTGGAACTGGCAGAGGGAGAAGAAGGGGATAGAGATTAGAGGTTAGTTATAAAAACCAATTTGTCATTGCGAGCGACAGCGCGGCAATCTCGTAACTTAATTTGCGAACTACGAGATTACCACGTCGCTCCGCTCCTCGCAATGACAATACATTAACCACGACAAACTAAAAAATATGAAACATAAACTTTTACTCTTATTACCCCTGGTAGCAATTGGCCTCGGTAAATCCGCCGTGGCGCAAACTACCATCAGGCAGGACGCGGGCATTAAACAAATGTGCGACGAGGTATCATCGCAAAACATTGAGGCCATTGTACGCAAACTGGTGAGCTTTAAAACCCGCAACACCTTAAGCGATACTACCAGCAAAACCGAAGGCATTGGTGCGGCACGTAACTGGATAAAAAGCGAAATGGAAAAGTACGCCGCTGCATCGGGCGGGCGCATGAAAGTGGAATTTGACGCTTTCACCCAACCAGTAAGCATACGTGTTGATAAACCAACCGTGCTGAAAAACGTGCTGGCTATATTGAAAGGTACCGACCCTACAGATACCCGTATTTATGTAGTATCTGGCCATTATGATTCGCGCGTAACCGATGTGATGAATGCCAACGCAGTTGAACCCGGCGCGGTTGATGATGCCTCGGGCACTGCAGTATCGATGGAAATTTGCAGGGTAATGGCTAAACGTGCGTTCCCCGCTACTATTATTTTTATGGCTGTTCCTGGCGAAGAGCAGGGGTTGAATGGATCGGCCCATATGGCCAAACGTGCTAAAGATGAAAAATGGAATGTGGATGCTATGTTGAACAACGACATTGTTGGCAATACCCATGGCCAGGATAACGACCTGAAAGACAACACGCACCTGCGCGTTTTTAGCGAGGGTATTCCTACTATTGATGGTGCTGGCCGGGGTATGGATAGCCTGGCCTTGCGCCGCGCTAATGCAGCCATTACAAGCCTTATTAATAACGGTGGCGAGAACGACAGCCCATCGCGCGAATTAGCCCGGTATATTAAAGAAACTGCTGAACGTTATGTCGATCAGTTGGATATTAAACTCATTTATCGCCGCGACCGCTTTCTGCGTGGCGGCGACCATACTTCGTTCCAGCAACAAGGCTTTACCGCTATCCGCTTTACCGAAATGAACGAGGATTTCACCCACCAGCATCAGGACCTGCGCACCGAAAAGGGGATAGTATACGGCGATTTACCTGAGTTTGCCGATTATAACTACATACAAAAAGTAGCCCGGGCTAACCTTTCTGTACTGGCCAACCTGGCATCTGCACCAGCTGCGCCGGCGAATGTAGGTGTTACTACATCCGGGTTAACCAATAATACTACCCTAAAATGGGAAGCGCCAAAACAAGGTAAAAAACCAGCGGGCTATTACATCCTAATGCGCGAAACCATCAACCCTTATTGGGAAAAAAAGTTTTATGTTACAGGCAACGAAGTGACGCTGGATTATTCAAAAGACAACTACTTTTTCGCTGTGCAATCAGTAGATGCCGAAGGCCATGAAAGTTTGCCAATATACCCTAAGCCGGTGAGGTAAATAAGTGCTTATCAGACTATTGCATATTTAAAGAAAGAGCGTTATATTTAAATTATATAACGCTCTTTCTTTTACCTTCAATGCAACCAGTTATGAGCACAAACCCTCCAACCAAAAAGCAGCTTGAAGACCTTTCAAGCGGATTATTTTTAATGGCTGTCTTTACCACCATATGGATAATTATTGCCGAGGCTAATTTAATGGGACGCGATCAATGGGCAACATCGGGCGTATTCGGAGTTATTATTTTATATTTTTTCATCAGTTATAATAAACTTACTAAGGCTGCAAAATCTATTCCCACGGAACAAATTGTTGAAGATACAGCAGCAAAAAAGCGCGACAAAAAATTCTACTACATACTGGCTGCCGAAGGGATCGCCATTTTTGTGATGAAGAACGTCCTGCTAAATACCGGTCACGATAATTTATTCATGCCGTTTTTCGCATTAATTGTGGGGTTGCATTTTTTTCCCTTGGCCAGGTTATATAACCGCAGTTTTTATAACATATTAGGCATTTGGATGTGCCTGATGGCCATTTTGGGCTTCATACTTATTTACAAGGCCAACGTTCCAGCATATATGCCTGCATCTATAATTGGCATTGGTTGCGCCCTGGCCACTACTACAAATGGTATAAGAATTTCAAGACTGGGCGATATATTGCTGGAAGATGTGTAATTTATGGTGATACGTGATTGGTTAGGGTAATTATTACTTTACGCTTTTTCGTTGCACAATATAATAACCGGTTATAAAAACTATTACGGCCACTACCAGGCCAACATATAATTCTTTGGTGAATATTTCTACAATGTATTCGGCTTTTAAGCTGGGGCCTTTCCCTTTTACGTGCGGCATCATACTTTTAAGTGCCGACATTGGGTGCGAATAAGGTAAAAGATAAGCATATTGCCAATCAAGCCCGGCCATAAACATGCCTGATATGGTGCATACAAACCCTATCCCCATAGGCTTTAAAAAATCGGCCCATACTAAACTAAGTAAAAACTGGATAGATAAAATACCTAACGATGCCAGGAACAGTTTAAAGAAAACTTGTGCCAGCGCCCATTCCATATGAAAATCGGCAAAGCGCAATTCGGGTTTCATCATGCCTAATAAATCTCCCGTCCCAATGGTAAACAGCAGGAAAAGCAACAGGCAAACAAAAATTAGGAAAACGGTATAAAAGTATTTAGCTGCATAAATAGCCCATTTGGAGATAGGTAAGCTGAAAAGCGTTTTCCATGTGTCGGCCTTATGTTCGATGCTGTTAATAGAGTAAGCAATAAAGATCACAAAAAATGGCAGCAAAATACCCATAACATTGATAATGGCCCCTGAATAGGCCCTCCACAACATCATACCCGGCAGTCGCGATAATTTGGGTGCGTTGTTATACATCACCAGAAATATCAATAAGCTGATCAACACCGGCAAAATTATGGCCGACCAAAACCCAAGCGTTTTACGGCTTTTATAAAACTCGGATTGTAATGATAATATAAACCCTTTCATTAGTTGGCTGGCTTTTGGGTAATATCTAAAAATAGTTTTTCCAGGTCTTTTTGTACTTTATGCAGGCTATAAACCGGATAAGCATTTTGAATAAGCAGGGAATTTATCTGTGCCGATTTTTCTTTTGATTGATAAGTAACCGTTAAATGATCGTTCTTAACCTCAACTACATTGTACCCGTTTTTGGTAAGCAGGTTAGCGGCATCAACCGTATTATCGGTCTCTATTAACACCATTGGCTGACTGATAGATTGCAGTTCTTTTATTTCTCCCTGAAAAAGCAGTTCGCCAAAATTAATAATGCCTACGTGGGTAGCCATACGCTCAATTTCGCCCAAAAGGTGGCTTGATATAAATACGGTTTTTTTGTGCTGGGTGGTCAAACGAATTAACAATTCGCGTATCTCTATAATCCCATTAGGATCAAGGCCATTGGTAGGTTCGTCCAGCATTAACAATTTGGGGTCCGATAACATGGCCAGGGCAATACCCAAGCGTTGTTTCATCCCCAGTGAATAATTACCCGCTTTTTTATCGGCTGCGGCAGTTAATTTTACCAGCGTCAGCATTTCATCAACCCGGCTTTCGGGAATTTGTAGCAGGATAGCCCGGTTAAGCAGATTTTCTTTACCGGTTAGGTGCGCGTATATAGCAGGTTGTTCAATAAGCGAACCTATTTGTGCCAGTATTTGTTTACGGTGCCCTTTAAAATCGAGGCCAAATATCTTAATATCGCCCTGCTGGGTTTGCAGTAGGTTGAGCAGTAATTTAATGGTAGTGGTTTTCCCGGCGCCATTAGGGCCAAGAAAACCATATATGCTCCCTTCGGGAACCTGTAATGAAAGTGCCTTTACAACCGTTTGGTTGCCAAAATTAAAGGTTAACCCTTTGGTTTCAATTACCATACATCTTGTTTTGCTATACCGCAAACAGTTTTAACCAAATTAATGCCTTTATAAAACAACGAGGTAGAATGTTTAACATTAAACTGGCCTACCTGTTTTACTTCGGCGCTGGCTTTTTGTTCAAACTGGTAGCTAACACCCATTACTAATGCAAATAATACCGGTAATAGTATCAGGATAAAGGGGTTTGAGTTTGAAATTAACTTTTTCATGGTGCTGTGTGATTGTTTGATGATTCAAAGAAACACCAAAGGTTTAATGTGATAAAATGATTTAGACCAACTGCCTGCATTTATAGATGAACGGTTAATTTGGCCTACCAACCTGTTCATCGATAATAATTGCCTGTTCATCGAAAAAAAACAGTGGTATATATAAATTTTGAAGCACTTAGCAGGGTTTTATAGTAATTTACATCGATGAAAAAGGGCTGGAAAATATTTTGGCATACGCTTTTTTGGGTAAGCATTATCTCTTTCTTTGTGTTTATAGCACATAGCGAAAGGATATCGATGCGCGCGTTGCTGATCATTTTCTTAGGGTTCGGCATTATAAATATCGCCCTGTTCTATTTAAACTACCTGTTGCTTATACCATGGTATTTAGATAAAAAGAAATACAGGCAATATGCCGGTGTATTGGTTTTAACCATAATTGTTTTCGGGCTGGTAAAATATGGACTGGCCAGTGTTTTTTGGACAGAGATGCACCCCACAGTAAAGGGACAAAAAATGCCGCACGAAGCATTAAAATTCGGGTGGTATTTTACACAAACCTGCTTTACCAGTATATTATTCCTTTTCCTGAGTACCGTGCTGCAATTCTCGCTGGATTGGTTTACGAACGAGCGAGTTCAACGCGATCTTGAAAACCAGCGCCTTACTGCCGAACTGGCTTTTTTGAAATCGCAGATAAACCCGCATTTCTTGTTTAATTCGTTGAACAGTATCTATTCATTGGCTTATCAGAAATCGGAAACAACCCCCGAGGCGATACTAAAGCTATCAGAGATTATGCGCTACATGTTATATGAGTGCAACGATAACAAGGTTGACCTGGCTAAAGAACTTACCTACCTTCAAAACTATATCGACCTGCAAAAAATACGCTTTGGTAAAAAAGCTTATGTAGATTTTGAGGTGAATGGACAGGTAACCAACCAACGGATCGTTCCGCTGCTTTTGATCGCTTTTATAGAGAATGCTTTTAAACACGGCGTAGCGAACGATCCGAAACACCCCATTAAATTGATCATCAATCTTGATGACGGCCATCTTTCTTTTTATATGGAGAACAGAAAGCATGTACATAACCGTGATTCATCTGGTGGTATCGGCTTAAGTAATGTGAAGCGCCGGCTTGACCTGCTTTACCCGAATGCTTATAAATTGGAAATTCATGACGATGCCGATATCTATACTTGTGAATTATCATTAATTTTATAGCATGATCAGATGCCTTGTAGTTGATGATGAGCCTTTGGCGCTAAACATCATAGAAGATTATATTTCAAAAATACCATTTATGCAGTTGGTGAAAGCAACCACCAACCCTATTGAGGCACTTACAATTGTGCAGGATGGTGGCGTTGACCTGGTGTACCTGGACGTACAAATGCCTGAACTTACTGGCATCCAATTTTTACGCATAGCTAACGGCAAGGCTAAAGTGATACTAACAACAGCTTACCCGCAATACGCGCTGGAAGGTTATGAACTGGATGTAATAGACTATTTATTGAAGCCCATAGCATTCGACAGGTTTTTTAAATCGGCGCAAAAGGCGCAGGGTATTATACATCCGTCAACAAAATCATCCATACCCGAACAGCCACAGGCCGCAACCATCCCTCAGCAACCACAGGACGATTTTTCGCACGATTTTATCTTTGTAAAAACTGAGCATAAAATTCAGAAAGTTTATCTGCACGATATCCTTTATATTGAAGGCTTAAAGGATTATATCTCCATTTTCACTAACCAGGAACGCATTATTACCCTGCAAAACATGAAGAAGATGGAAGATGCACTGCCCGAAAGGCACTTTGTCCGCGTACACAAATCGTACATTGTAGCCTTAAATAAAATTGATAGCATAGAACGCTCCCGCATCTTCATCGGCGATAAGGTGATCCCGGTAGGCGATACCTACCGCGACCAATTTTTCAAAATGATAGAAGGCAGGAACGTATAATTTTCAGTAAACGGTTTGGGGCGAAAAGAGAACCTTTTTCCTGTAAATAAAGGCCGGGTGGGCTAATTTCGTATCTTTATCCCTAAATGAAATATCTACGCTGGCTTTTATTTCCCCTGTCACTGGTGTACGGATTGATTATCATCATCCGCAATTGGTGCTACGACTGGGGCTTATTTAAAAGTCGGGCATTTGATATGCCAATTATATCTGTAGGTAACCTGGATGCAGGCGGCGCGGGTAAAACCCCCATGACGGAATACCTGATCGGGCTATTAAAAAACGACCACCAACTGGCTACTTTAAGCAGGGGCTATGGCCGGGATACCAAAGGCTACCGTATTGCCACGCAGGATTCAACGGCCAGCGAGGTTGGGGATGAACCGGCACAATTAAAGCACAAGTTTCCTGATGTTAATGTTACTGTGTGCGAGAACAGGGTTGCCGGGGCCGAACAATTACAATCGTTTAACGATATTATTATTTTAGATGATGCCTACCAGCACCGTGCCATCAAACCGGGTTTCAGTATCCTGCTGTTCGATTATCAGCAATTAAACAACATTAACCTGCTTTTACCTGCCGGTAACCGCCGCGAATTATTCAGTGGGCGTAAGCGGGCCGATGTAATCATCATTACTAAGTGCCCATTAGATATAGACACTGCGGAAATAGAAAGGACGAGAAGCAAAGTCACGCCTTATCCCCATCAAAAGGTGTTTTTTTCAGGGATTGCTTATCAGCCTTTAAAAAATAAAACCGGGGATACTGCGGATGTAAAAATAGATGGAGATACTAAGGTGTTTCTTTTAACGGGCATTGCTAATCCCGCGCCAATGTATCAGTATATAGCAAAATCTACCGCACAAATAATTCATTATAAATACCCCGACCATCACCCGTTTAGCTTAAAAAATATTACTAAACTTGCCGATGATTTTAACGCCTGCGCAGCAGATAAAAAAATAATAATTACAACAGAAAAGGATATGCAGCGTTTAGGAGAACAGGAATTGCTGCCCCTTACTAATAATCTCCCCGTTTATACCCTGCCTATCGGCGTGGAGTTTTTGAATAACGGCGGACAACAATTTAATACCTTAATAGCAGATTATGTTAGAAAATATACAGCACACAGCACAATATATTAAAACCCGTATAGGTGATTTTGAACCCGAAGTAGGCATTATATTAGGCACAGGCCTGGGTGGTGTGGTTAACGAGATCGAGGTTGAAAAACAACTGATGTATTCCAATATCCCCGATTTCCCTATCTCAACTCTTGAATTTCATTCGGGCAAATTGATATTTGGTACGCTGGCCGGTAAAAAGATAGTGGCGATGCAGGGCCGTTTGCATTATTATGAAGGCTATAATATGCAGCAAATTACTTTTCCGGTAAGGGTAATGAAAATGCTGGGCATTAAAGTATTGCTGGTATCAAATGCCAGTGGTGCGTTAAATCCCGACTTTCGCAAAGGCGATTTGATGGTGATATCCGACCATATTAACCTGCAGCTACATAACCCGCTGATTGGCCGTAACGAAGATGAACTGGGCCCCCGTTTCCCCGATATGAGCGAGCCATACCGTTTAGACCTGATTGATAAAGCACTGGATATTGCATCGGCTAATAACATTACCTGCCACAAAGGGGTGTATGTAGCCGTGCCCGGGCCTAATTTGGAAACCCGTGCCGAATACAAATTCCTGCGGATTATAGGTGGCGATGCGGTAGGCATGAGCACCGTGCCCGAAGTTATTGTGGCTAATCACATGGGCTTACCTGTGTTTGCTATATCAGTATTAACAGATGAGGGTTTCCCTGAAACCCTGAAACCTGTATCGGTTGAAGAAATAATTAAAGCAGCACATGATGCTGAACCAAAAATGACGTTAATATTAAAAGAATTGATAGCCGGCCTTTAATGTTCAATAAGCTTAAATATCTTTTAATTTTATTTAGCTGCCTGGCTACCCGGGGTGCTTTCGCACAGTTTCCAAATTCGCAGCAACAGCAGCAAAATCAACTGTTCAGGGGCGATACGGTTACCCGCAGGCCAACAAAAACCTTAACTGATTCGCAGATGCTGGACAGTTTGCGCAAAAAGGAAGAAAATAAGCATGATACCGTTGTATTCACCGCTAAATTCATTAAGGTAACTAACGAGCGATTGTTAGCTGATAGTACCCAGGTATTACCAATAGACACGGGTATTGTTAATTTTGAAAACTACAGCCCCCTTTACCAACCCAGGCACCCCACAATTGGGTTAGGGAGTTTAGGGCTTCCCAGCCGCAGTTTGCTTTTTGAACCTGTAAAAAAAGTAGGCTTTGATGTTGGCATGCATTTTTTGGATGCTTATATGTTGTATCCGCAAGATATTCAATATTATAGGGCGCGTGTACCGTACACTAATTTGCAACTATATACCGGTGGCCGGAAAGAGCAGGTTTTTAAAGCAGTAGTTTCAGAAAACATCAATCCGCAGCTAAATATTGGCGCTAACTTTAATATCATTGGTTCGCAGGGGTTTTATAACCGCCAAAATGTAAGTGACCTGAATGCCGATATATTTAGCTGGTACGAATCGAAGGGTAAGCGGTATAACTTGTTAACCAATATTTTCTTTAACAATTTAAAAAACCCAGAAAGCGGTGGTATATTAAATGATACCATATTTAAAAAGGGTTCATTCGATCAGTTTAACGAACCTGTACGATTAACAAACTCCAAATATCAGATTACTAACAATGGCTTTTATTTAAAGCAGTTTTATTACATAGGCCGCATTGATAGCGCATTGAATGGCGGTGCAAACGCCAGTATATTGCCCACGCAACGCGTCTCGCATACGTTTATGTATAATAAACAAACTTATGTGTTTAACCAGGCTGGTTCTGATACTTACCGGGTATTCCCCGATTATTACTTTAACTCGGTAAATTCCCGCGACTCACTTTTTTTACAGGACATACACAACGAGTTTACTTATAGTTTTTATCTGCGGCCCAAATCGGTTTCGTTTGTGAAGAACGAGTTGAAACTTGATCTGGGACTTGTTCATGATCTGTATAACTACAAGCAATATGTATCCGATTCGGTGCTAACGGCCTTTGGCAAGGTGAGTGAAGAGACTCAAAAACAAAGCGCTACCTTCCAAAATATTACCCTTAAAGCAAAACTGGGGTATAAATTCAGCAACCGTGTATTACTGGATGCCGATTTTCAACAGGTAGCGCAGGGCCGTAACTTTGGTGATTATTTATACGATGCCAAACTTACCCTGGCTGGCGGTAATAAGGTGGGAAAGATAATTTTAGGTGGCTATGCGCAAAACAACGCCCCTACCCTGGTGCAGCAAAGTTGGATATCCAACCATTATATCTTTCATACCGATCTGAAAAATCAAAAAATAGTAAACCTGTCGTTCAATTACATTAATGACCCGCTACAGCTGGACCTGAAAGCGGAATATTTCCTGATATCCGATTATATTTACTTTAAATCGCAGCCGGGTGGTAACGATGCTACACCATCGCAAATTACCGCGCCTATAAATATGCTGAAGATCAGCGTCGGCAAAAATTTAGTTTGGCGCAGGTTCCATTTTGATAACTATGTGGTTTACCAAAAAACAGATTATCAAAGCACTATCCGCACACCTGAAGTTTATTTATACAGCAATTTGTATTATGGTAAGCGTATGTTTGATGCTATTGACGTGGTAGCTGGGGTTAGCGTTCGTTATAATACACCGTATGTAGCGCCATCATACGCCATTGGCATTGGCCAGTTTTATAACGGCGCCGATGTCACCTACAACTCGTACCCTTACGCCAATGTTTACCTGAAGGCTACCTTGCAGCGCACTAACCTGTTTATCCAATACGATTACGCTAACCAGGGCCTGCAGAGCAATGGTTTTTACACTGTCGTGCGTTATCCTATGCAGGATAGGTTATTAAAGATCGGTATTTCCTGGACCTTCTACGATTAATTTACCTACGGATATTTATAACCCGCCGTTGTCCGGTTTAAAATCAAGAGAAATAGAATTCATACAAAAGCGCTTACCGGTAGGCTGCGGCCCATCATCAAAAATATGACCCAGGTGCGATCCGCAGCGGGCGCATAGCACTTCGGTACGTTCCATACCGTGCGAGTGATCGTCACGATAGATCACGCTGTTTTTACGCTCGGTTTGGAAGAAGCTCGGCCAGCCGCAATCGCTGGCAAATTTAGCAGTAGAGCGGAAAAGCAGGTTACCACATACCGCGCAATAGTAAGTACCTTTGGCATTAGCATTCCAATACTTACCCGTAAACGCGCGTTCGGTAGCAGCTTCGCGGGCGGTTGCATATAGATCAGGAGGTAAGATCTTTTTCCACTCCGCATCGCTAACATTTAGCTTTTTGGTATCGGTGTTTGAATAATATGGGTTATTCTCGTGCCCCTTATCCGATTTTATGTTTTGAGCATAAGCGGAGGTACAGGTAACAATAAACAACAATATTAAATAATAAATCTTCTTTTTCATGCCAATTGATTTTTGAGGCCTACCAGCCTAACCGGTAAGCTACCCTGATGCCGGTTTGTGTCAGCACATTTTTAGACCATTTCTCGTAACGGAAACCCAGCTCGATAGCCTGTTTTGGGGTAATCCTGAACAGGAAACCCGGGCCAATAGAAAACGTGAACAGATTGGCTTTGTTACCCGTAGTTTCAATTACATCGCCCATTTCCCCTTCCAGATAAAGGCCCCCGCCCGCTATATACTGTATGCCGGCTTTCAATGGAATAAACTTGCTTGGCGGTTGCGGACCAAATGCGCCTATCAGCCCGCTTTTATAATGCATTTCCGTATAACCGCCTGTTAACGACAGGCCTACTCTATTTACAATCGGCAATTCAATTTTAGCAGAACCGCCGTAGCCAAAAGTGTATACGCTGTTTGATGGCAAATTCATCTCGGGGCCTATACTAAATGCTGTGCGACTATTTTCCTGGGCGCTGGCGTTTATAACTGCGCCCGATAGTAAAACCAATAAAAGGAATAGTTTTTTCATGTGTAAGGGGTATCTAATTATGGTTTGTTAGTTGAATAAATATTTCTTCTAACGTTTTTTTAGCGTGCTTATTTCTTAGGCCTTCCAAAGTATCATCGGCCACTATTTTGCCTTTGTTTATAATGATGACCTGGTTGCAAACCGCTTCAACCTCCTGCATAATGTGGGTGCTGAGGACAATGGTTTTAGTTTTACCCAGATCGCGGATCAATTGGCGGATGCCGATCAATTGGTTTGGGTCAAGCCCTGATGTAGGTTCGTCTAATATCAGTACTTCCGGATCGTGCAGAATAGCCTGCGCTAATCCCACCCTTTGCCGGTATCCGCGTGACAACTGGCCAATCTTTTTATGTTGTTCGGGCGTTAAGCCTGTTTGTTCAATCACTTGGGCAATACGTTCATCTGCATTTTTAATACCATGCACACCTGCAATAAATGCCAGCGACTCCTTCACATACATATCAAGATACAGGGGGTTATTTTCGGGCAGGTAACCTATGCGGCTGCGTACTTCCAGCGATTGTGTGGTAATGTCAAATCCTGCAACCGAAGCTGAGCCTGAAGTTTGTGGTAAAAAGCCAGTCAGCATTTTCATAGTAGTTGATTTCCCCGCGCCGTTTGGCCCTAAAAACCCCAGTACACCTGGTTCGGCTTTGAAGCTAATGGCATCAACCGCTTTTTGTGTGCCGTATATTTTTGTAAGGGATGTGACCGAAATACTCATGATTTCAAAGTTAGAGGTTAGATATGAGATTTGAGAGGTTAGATCTCAGAAAAATGAGGGCTTTCAAAAACCGCCCTAATCATCTGCGCAATTTTATTTAACTTCCCCCGAAGGATTAAAAGATAACCCTCGTCTAACCCATAGAATAACCCGATTGACCGAACAGGAATTGATAGCTGGACTGCTTAACCGCGACGAAAACGCGTTTAAGACGGTGGTAGATACCTATAAAAATATGGTATATAACACGGTATTGGGCTTTTTACAAAATACCGGTGACGCCGAGGATGTTACGCAGGATGTTTTTATTAAAGTTTACGAGAACATAGGCGGCTTTAAGCAGCAGGCAAAGCTAAGCACATGGATCTACCGCATCAGCATTAGCCAGGCTACTGATATGCTGCGTTATCGTAACCGTAAAAAACGGGGCGGTTTTATTTTAAGCCTGTTTGGCAGCAACCAGGAAGTATTATACGAACCACCTGATTTTGTACACCCGGGTGTACTGGCTGAAAACAAGGAACAATCGGCCATACTGTTTAAGGCAATTAACCGGTTGCCCGAAAACCAGAAGACAGCTTTTTTACTGCAAAAACTGCAGGATAAAAGCCAGCGCGAGATAGCGGAAATTATGCAAATTAACGAAGGGGCGGTAGAATCGCTATTATCCCGGGCAAAAGCTAATTTGAAGAAACTTCTATTTAATTATTATCAGACACTATGAAAACATTAAGGGAAATTGAAGAGCTAACAGAAAGGGCAATGAATAGCATAGACCATTTGCAACAGACCGAAGCCAACCCCTATCTGTACCAAAAGTTAAGGCAACGCATGCTGGATGAGCGCCAGGAGGCGATATCGAAAAATGCGCGGTTAGTGTTAAAAATATCAGCCGCATTGGTACTTTTTATGGGGGTTAATGTTACCAGCTATTATATATTGAATAAAGGCCAGCAAGTGGCCGTACAAAAAGTAAAAACACCGGGTATAAATGCCGTAGCACAGGAGTACTTCCCAAAAGATAGTGCTTACAGTTATTAAATAAGCAATTGAGATGAAAAATATCAAACTACTGGTTATTATGGCCACTTTGTTAATGGTTGCTAACTGTGTTTTACTGGGTGTACTATGGTACCGCAGTAACTATAAAAAGCGTATGCAACCAAGGCCGCAGCCCCAGGGCCAGGCATTCGAATATCTTACCCGCGAATTGAAATTAACTCCCAACCAGGTAAAAAAGTATGAAGTATTACGCAATCAGCATATGCAACTTACGCGCAAAACCAGCGAGGAAATGCGCTTACAGCGCGATTCATTTTTTGATAACTTGAAAAACCCCAATGCTAACCCTACTGTTGTTAAACAACTTGAGAAACGAATACTAATGAACCAGGCGAAACTGGATTCGGCTACGTTTTTTCACTTTCGTAATTTCAGGGTGATGTTAAACCCCAAACAAGCTTCCAGGTTTGATAGTATTATTAATACCGCATTGCATATGATGTCGCATCCTGCAGGCAGGCCTGGCGACCGACCGGGACTGAACGGTCCGACACCCGGGGAACCCGGAAACAAACCAATGAACGGTCCGCGGGGAAGCGATGACCGACGACCAGGTGAAATGAGGCCCGGTGACAGGCGAATGGGGCCACCGCCGGGAGGGCTGGATTCAAACGGCAGGCCTATGGGGCCACCACCGGAAAGAATTGGCCCGGATGGCAGGCCAATGCCGCCGCCGCCGGGAAGACGCGGTCCGGACGGACGGCCAATGGGTCCACCACCGGGTGAGGGGCCGCCACCAGGCTATGATTAAAATTATTTTCATCATACCGAAGGATTACTAAGCCCTAAGCATCTAATGGTTAAATATCCTTAATTATGAAAATTTATAAACCTATGGGCATAATGATGATAACGGTAGCCGTTTTTATCGCCTGCAAAAAAGACAAACAAACCACCGACAGTACTGCCACATCAACGTTAACTACGCCATCTATAGGGGCAAATGTTCCGGCTGTTTTTAAAAAGATATATAACGCCACCGATATTTATGTGGAAGGCGATTATGTGGTAATTAAAACCAACAGCCTGCCCGATCATAAATCGCCCTATTACCAGGGGACAGCCTGGGCATCTACTAAATATGAGGCTTATAACGGTACTAATCCGCTATGGGGGCAAAACCCCAATAAAATTGCGGAGAACGACGCCACTTTTAAAATTCCGCTTAATCCTAAAGTAGCTGCTACGCATACCGCTACACCGCTTGGCGCCATGGGGGTTGCTGTTAACGGGGTCGCAATATTTAATCAGTACGCCGCAATGTATAGTCCACTGACCAATGAGGCTAATGGCTTTGATCAATATGGCGGCCACCCGCAGCAGCAAGGGGTATATCATTACCATGTTGAACCTTATTATATCACTACTAATAAAGGCAAGGATGCCCTTGTAGGCTTTCTGTTAGATGGTTTCCCGGTATACGGCCCGTTGGAAAATGGTAAAACAATCACCAATGCCGACCTTGATGTATACCATGGTCATACAGGTGTAACAGCTGATTATCCGGCAGGGATCTATCACTATCATATCACTGCTGCCGATCCTTATATTAATGGAAATGGATTTTATGGAACGCCAGGCACCGTTTCGCAGTAAGCTATATATACCCGGACTTATCCTGCTGCTATTAATTATAGTTTGGATAGGTGTAAAGGCTAAATGGACTGACCAGGTATTTGTAAAAATTGGCGATGCGCATTTAATACAGGCCAATGGCATTTGTTACTATAACAATAAGCCGCTAACCGGTTGTATCTACGAGCGTTTCCCCGATGGCACTTTCGCTAAACAAATACCTTATATTAATGGCCGGCAAGATGGGCTGATGCATTTTTGGTATCCTGATCGTACCCTGCAACAGGAGCGGCTATTTGTTGACGGTAAAAAGCAGGGCGTACACAAGGGCTGGTGGCCAAATGGCAAACTTAAATTTGAATACAGCTTTAATAATGACGAGTATAACGGGTCTGTAAAAGAATGGTATGAGAGTGGAAAACTTTGCCGCTTTTTTCATTACAGCATGGGGCACGAGGATGGTTTGCAGCAAATGTGGTGGGATAACGGCACCACAAGGGCTAATTATGTAGTAAAGGATGGCCAGCAATATGGTTTGATTGGCAGAAAGCTTTGCCGCAACTTAACAAAATGAAATACGGTATTATCATTCTTTTAACAATACTTACTGCTTGCAGCAGCTCGAAGACAAATAATACGTTGCCATTTTATAACACGCCCGACTTTACGCCGGTTTGGTTAGGCCCAGATGATGCAGGCTATAACGCCATACATACCATTTCTCCATTTAGCCTTACTAATCAACTGGGTGAAACAATTACCGATAAACAGGTTAAAGGGCATATATACGTAGCTAATTTCTTTTTTGCATCATGCGGCAGCATTTGCCCGCGGATGATGGATAACTTAAATGATGTACAGCAGGCATTTAAAAACGATGATGCTGTACGTATGCTATCTCATAGCGTTACGCCGGGAAGGGATAGTGTACCGGCTTTATTTAAATACGCGGCTATCCATCATATTGATAACCATAAATGGTGGCTGCTTACCGGTAACAAGGATGCCATTTACACATTGGCCCGTAAAGCCTATTTTGCCGATGATGAAACCGGTTACAATAAAACCACCAACGAGTTTTTGCATACCGAAAACGTGCTGCTGATTGATAAGCATGGCCGGATACGCGGGGTATACAATGGCACTATAAAATTGGAAATGGTGAACCTGATCAACCACATTAAATTGCTGGAAGCATCAGGCAGTTAATTCGTTATTTTCAGACAGGTACATAGATATAAAATCTATACCACTTTGTAGGCCAAAATATTTAATTTCAAGGCATGAAGCTGCGTAGTTATTTGGCCGACTTTGTTGCCCTGCTGTTCCCTGAACTTTGCCATGCCTGCGGCCAAAGCCTGGTAGCACACGAGGATTTGATCTGTACCGATTGCCTGTATAACCTGCCTTATACCAATTTTCATCAACAGCCTGATAATATTGTGGCACGCCAGTTTTGGGGTAAAGTAAAACTTAACGGTGCCTACGCGCTATTCTATTTTACCAAGGGGGGCAAAGTACAACAACTGATACACCAACTTAAGTATAATAATGCGCCGATGGTAGGCAATAAACTGGGCCATATCGCCGGGGCGCAATTAATGAAATCTGAACACTTGAACATGTTTGATGCCGTAATACCGGTACCACTGCACAAAAGCCGCTTGCGTAAACGCGGCTACAATCAAAGCGCATGTTTTGCCGAGGGGTTAGCTGAAGCTTTAAATACGGCTGTTGTTATCAATAATCTTATCCGCACCAAAGCCACAGCCACCCAAACACATAAATCCCGGTTTGACAGGGCAGTTAATATGCAGGATGTTTTTACCGTGGCTGATATTAAGGCTTTAGCCGATAAGCACGTGTTGCTGGTAGATGATGTCGTGACAACCGGCTCAACATTGGAAGCCTGCGCGCAGGCTTTGCTCGCCGTACCGGGTTTAAAACTAAGTATTGCTACTATTGCTTATGCGGAATGATGGCATAAAAAAGCCCGCTTAATAGGGCGGGCGTTTATATTAAAACCATAAACTATTTCAATATTTCTCTACTGATAACGATCTTTTGTATCTCACTTGTCCCTTCGCCAATGGTACAAAGTTTCGCATCGCGGTAGTATTTCTCAACCGGGAAATCTTTGGTGTAACCATAGCCGCCAAATATCTGTACAGCCTCATTAGCGCAGCGCACGGCTACTTCTGATGCAAAGTATTTAGCCATGGCCGATTCTTTGGTCATAGGCAAATGGCGGTTTTTCAAATCGGCAGCCTGGCGTATCAATAATTCGGCGGCTTCAATTTCAGTAGCCATATCGGCCAGTTTGAAAGAGATACCCTGGAAATTAGCTATCGGTTGACCGAACTGGTGACGCTCTTTAGCATATTGTACGGCAGCCTCAAAAGCGCCCTTGGCAATACCTAATGATAATGACGCGATAGAAATCCGACCGCCATCCAGCACCTTCATAGCTTGTTTAAAGCCTTCGCCTTCTATACCCAGCAGGTTTTCTTTCGGTACACGGCAGTTATCAAAAACCAGCTCCGTAGTTTCAGATGCGCGCATACCCAATTTATTTTCTTTTTTACCGTGCGTGAAGCCCGGCGTACCTTTTTCTATTACCAAGGCCGAGATGCCCTTAGAACTCCCCTGCTCTCCGGTGCGTACCATCACCACGGCTATATTACTTGATTTGCCATGGGTTATCCAATTTTTTGAACCGTTTACAACGTAATGGTCGCCATCCAAAACAGCGGTAGTCGCCATCCGCAACGCGTCCGACCCGGTATTGGCTTCGGTTAAACCCCACGCGCCTATCCATTCGGCGGTAGCCAGTTTGGGCAGCCAGCGTTGTTTTTGCTCCTGGTTGGCAAAGGCCAGGATATGACCCGTACAAAGCGAGTTATGTGCGGCTACAGACAACCCGATCGAACCACACACTTTGGCAATCTCTACAATTACAGTTACATATTCCTGATACCCAAAGCCCGATCCGCCGTATTCTTCGGGTACTAAAACACCCATCAACCCCAATTCGCCTAATTGCTTAAACAAATCTATGGGGAAAGTTTGTGCCTCGTCCCATTCCATTACGTGCGGGCGGATATTTTTTTCGGCAAAATCGCGGGCCATTTGGCCAACCATTTGCTGGTTTTCGTCGGTATTAAAATCGTAGCCCGCAAGGCTATCTGTTGCTAATATATCCATGTATGTGTTATAATTGGTGTTGCAAGATACAAATTTATTCAAATACTATGCATGCATAGTATTTATAACAAACGGGTATCCGGTACAAATAAGCGCCTCATGTAAAGCGTTGAGACATATTAATTGTTTAAACAAGAAAATATTTTTTTAATTTATTGCTCATCAGCAGCTTTTGTGCAATATTTACGCAAGTTTTAAAACTATAATTTCACATTTACCCCTTGTTAAAACACCGCAAATGAAAAAAGTAATACTTGTAACAGGCGCATCATCAGGTTTAGGTTTGGCTACTGCCAATGCATTAGCTGCCGCGGGGCATACCGTTTACGGCACCAGCCGCGATGCAACACGCATTAAAGATGTAGCATTTAACCCTCTGCAAATGGATGTTACCGAAGATGCATCTGTTAACACTGCAGTTGCAACCATTATAAAAGCCGAAGGCAGGATAGACGTACTGGTAAATAATGCCGGCAATGGCATTACCGGCCCGCTGTATGCTATGCCGGTTGATATGGCTAAAAAACAATTTGAGGTTAACTTTTTTGGCGTGGTACGTGTGTGCAGCGCTGTGCTGCCGATGATGATAGAAAAGAAACAAGGTTTGGTTATCAATGTCAGCTCGTTGGCGGGCTTGTTTGGTTTACCTTACCAGGGCTTATATAGCGCCAGCAAATTCGCTATTGAGGGTTATTCTGAAAGCCTGCGAATGGAATTAAGAAATACAGGCGTAAAAGTGACCGTACTTAACCCGGGCGATTTTAAAACTGATTTTACCGGTAACCGCGAAAAAGTACCGTTCACCTTAAATAACGATAAACTTAAAGCCGAATTTGAAGCTGCTGTTGCCGCTATGGAAAAAGATGAAAGTGTTGGGGCCGCCCCTGCTACCTTAGCAAAAGAAGTGGTTAAAATTGTGGGTAAAAGCAACCCTAAACACAACTACCTGATAGGCGCTATGGGCCAAACCATTGCGGTAACGCTTAAATCAGTTTTACCGGGTGGTTTGTTTGTGAAGTTGATGAATGATCACTACGGGATAAAATAATGCCCTCCCGCTTTCGGCGCTGAGAGATCGATATAACAAAAAACACCTGGATAACTCCGGGTGTTTTTTGTTATAAGTCCTCCCCGAAGGGGGAGGGGTGATATATGATAGAAGCTATTATACAAACTTCAACACATGTACCATGGCATAAATTTTTACCAGAACAGAGGCTATTAAATATAAAACCGGGATGCTTAGTAAGGTGCTCATGACGTTTTGTTGTTAAGTGTTTGTGTTTTTAGCTGATTATTTTCTTTGTTTGTTGATTCAAAGTTGCATCAAAAAACACTTTTTGCACAGCATTATTAGGTAAACGGCAGAGAATTGTCGGTGAATGGAGGAATGGGTAGGATAAGTATCTCCCCTGGCGTCCTGGGTAAGCGTTCTATGAAAGATATGCCATTACATGCCACAGCAAAGCAACGTACAATCCCGTATTTCGATTTTGCACGCTACAATGACTGTTGTCTTAAGATAATACTACTCTATCATCAGCAATGCATCATCCACAGATATTTCGCCGTGCGATTGATCGAGGATGCATTCACCATCTTTAATCAATAACAACTGCGGCGACTCATGATGGACGCTAAAATCGGCGGCTATTTTGCCGGATATATCGCGGTAACGTATCAGATCTAAAAAATAAAGAGGAACTTCAGTAGGCAACCTATCCCAATCCATTTCAAACCTTCTTTTAGCCATCATACTGATAGAGCAACGAGTACTGTGTTTAAATATCACACTATAACCCTGTTTTTGTTTAATACTATCCAGCTGCTCGGCTGATTCCAAGGAAGTCCAGTTCATAATAATAAATTAATACACAAAAATACAGCCGAATAGCCGCATTAGTTTCAGGAGAAGGTAAAAATGATTTTTATGTTACTTGCCCCGGCTGTTACCGTAAGCAGGACATAGTTTTTGTGAGCATGAAGAAAGCGCTGCGCCTAATGCCAGGGCTATGAAAGCTATGTAAACTAATTTTTTCATTTTCTTTATAACGTCAATTACCGCTTATTTGTTTAGTGCCCTGGCAAAATCTGACATTTTTATGGCTGTAATAGCGGCTTCGTCGCCTTTATTGCCATGTTTGCCGCCTGCTCGGTCTATAGCCTGCTGTTGATTATCGGTAGTTAGTACACCAAATATAACGGGTTTGCTGTATTTTATGGCAACATTTGTTACGCCATTTGCTACAGCATCGCAAATAAAATCAAAATGCCGGGTTTCACCCTGTATCACACAACCCAGGCATATCACCGCATCTAATTTAGCATTTTTCAGCAAAAGATCGGCCCCCGATGTTAGTTCAAAGCTGCCCGGAACAGCGTAAGTAATAATGTCGGCTTCGGCGGCGCCATATTTTAGCAGACTTTGGTAAGCGCCCTGGTAAAGCGCGTTGGTTATCTCGCTATTCCACTCGGCTACCACAATGCCAAAGCGGAAACCCGCTGCCGATGGAACAGTTGTGTTAGAAAAATCGGATAAATTTTTAAGCTGGGTAGCCATGATTTATTTCGGATTTGAGATGTTTGATTTCGGATTTTAAATTTCAATTACGGGACAAATCCGAAATCGAAACTCCGATATCCGAAATTTACTTTGCTTCTGCCCTTGCAATATAAGCGTCAATGCTTTGCGCTTCGTTACTTTCAGGATAATCGGTCTTTATCTGTTTGTAAGTGTCAGCAGCGGTTTTGTTATCGTTTTTAGCCTCATAAACCAGCCCTAATTTTTTTAAGTAGAAAGGCGTCAGAAATTTATTGCTGGCTTTATCGGCGGCTTTTTGGAAATAAGACGCTGCCTTATCATAATCTTTCAATTCTACATAAGCGTCGCCTGTACTGCCTAATGCTTCAGCAGCAACCATCAGGTCATCACCATGATAATTGGCGTAGCTATCGATAGCTTTTTGGTATTCGCCTTTATTTAAATAAGCAGTGCCCAGGTAAAAATAAGCCAGGTTAGCAGCTTTAGTGTTGCTATAATCGGCTATAATTTTTTCAAAGCCCGGATAGCTACCATCGCCTTTTATAGCTTTATCCCAGTCTTTTTTGGACCAAAAGTCCTGCGCTACGTGCATCTGGTCGGCAGCTGCAATTTCACGCGGAGCGATGTAAACTTTTTGATAAGCAAAGTATATGGCTACAATAGCAAGTATGGCTGCACCTATAAATAATAAGCTTTTTTGGTTATCACGTACAAAGTTGGCTGTGCTCGCTGAGTCTTTTACATTTGACGGGATCACGGTATTGGCCTGAGTTTTTGACATTTCTATTTTAAAATTAAGTTTGCAAAAATACGCTTTTCAAAATTTTAAGCAATAGCTTTTAATTTAATTTGTTACACTTAATTTTTCGGGCTAATTAATCGGCAAAACAAAAGGGTATTGTTACCTTTGGTTTGCCTATATGTATCTGGAACAACTCTCCGTCATCAACTTTAAAAACTACACAGAAGCAGAACTGCTTTTTAGTGATGGCGTTAACGTATTTACCGGTAACAATGGCGCCGGCAAAACTAATATATTGGATGCGGTACACTACCTGTCGCTGTGTAAAAGCTATTTTAACCCCATAGATAGCCAGCAGATAAAACAGGGTGCCGATTTTTTTATGATAAGCGGCCTGTTTAAGAAAGATGATAAGCAGGATACCGTTGCCTGTGCAGTTAAACGCAATCAGAAAAAGCAATTTAAGCGTAATAAAAAAGAATACCAGCGCCTGGCCGATCATATTGGTAAGTATCCGCTGGTAATGATATCACCTTATGATATCAGCATAATTATTGAAGGCAGCGAGGAAAGGCGCAAATTTGTTGATAATGTAATATCCCAAACCGACAACCGTTACCTTGATGAACTGATCACCTACAACAAAGTACTAAGCAGCCGTAACGCTTTGTTAAAACGCATTGCCGAAACAGGCCGCTATGACCCGGCACTATTAGAGGTAATGGATGAACAGCTGGTAACATCAGGTAACAAGATCTTTGCAAAACGTAAAGCCTTTATGGAAGATTTTACGCAGATATTCAACGCACATTACCGGTTTTTAAGCGATGATGCCGAGCAGGTAGACCTGGTTTATGATTCGCAGCTGTTAACCGCCGGTTTCAGCGAGCTACTTAAAAAGTCGGTAGAAAAAGACCGCGTATTGGAGCGCACCACCATGGGCATACATAAAGACGATCTTCATTTTACCATACAGGGCATGGCCATGAAAAAATTTGGCAGCCAGGGCCAGCAAAAATCTTTTCTGATAGCATTGAAGCTGGCGCAGAATAGCTATTTATATAAGCAAACAGGTTTTAAACCTTTGCTGCTGCTGGATGATATTTTTGATAAACTGGATGACCTGCGCATTACTAAACTAATGCAAATGGTGTCTAACCACGATTTTGGGCAGGTTTTTATTACAGATACCAGTGCCAAGCGCGCTACCGATGTTTTTAAGAAAATTAAGGTTGATTTTAAATTGTTTAAAGTGAATGGAGGGAAGATAGATGCGTAAAACAAATGATAAGACCCTGAAGGAAGCTATTGAGCAGATGATGCAGGTTTACAAGATAAAGCGCAAATATGAGGAGACCGGCATTACCCAGGCCTGGCCTGAACTGGTAGGCAAAGCCGTGGCCAACCGTACCAAAGAATTATTTATCAGGGATAAAAAGCTTTTCCTCCGTATCGAATCATCGGTAATAAAAAATGAATTATTGATGATGCGCGAGCAGATCATTCAAAAGATAAACGAAAGGGCTAAATCGGTAATTGTGGAAGAGATTATTTTCCTCTGAAACCTGTACGTAATAAACCAAGGCTGGCCCTTCTGTAAATATCATCGCGAATGATAGAATAGAGGATGATGAACAGACCAGGCATCAGAAAAGCGAATTGTACTTCGGGGTGGTTCCTGAAAATATTTACACAGCTAATTGATAATGCTACAATTACTACTGAATAAATAATGTATCTGAATACTACCTTCATAACCGCTCCATTGTTATAAGCAACATAAAAGTACGCTGCTTTATTCTTAAAACCAAATAATAATAAATAAAAAATGCCCGGATCTTATAAGTTTTACCCCATCCGGACATTTAATTAGGAATAGTTAATATCCCTTGAACAATAATTAAAATCTTTCGAAGGCCGAGAAGAAAAAGTTGCCTTCAATTTCGGCATTCTCGTCCGAATCTGAACCATGTACGGCATTCGCGTCTATAGATTTAGCGAATAACTGGCGGATAGTTCCAGGTTCAGCTTTAGATGGGTCGGTAGCGCCTATCAGTTTACGAAAATCTTCTACAGCGTTATCTTTTTCTAAAATAGCGGCTACAATTGGTCCCGATGACATAAATTGTACCAGGGCATTATAAAATGGGCGTTCTTTATGTACCTCGTAAAATTTACCGGCCATTTCTGGCGATAAGTAAGTGTATTTAAAAGCAACGGGTTTAAATCCGTTTTTAATGATCTGATCCAGGATGGCGCCGATATGTCCGTTAGCAACAGCATCCGGTTTAATCATGGTAAAAGTTCTGTTGGTTTTCATCTTTTGTTTGTCTTTTTTTTGTTTTTTAAGTTACCATAAAGTAACCGGGTATTGGTGGCATTGTTTACCACCGCGGGCATTGTTTAATTTGGCGCAAAAGTAGGCTTTTTAAGTTAAAACCAGAAAGCGTTTATATAAATTACATAGTTTGTATTTAATTAATTTATTTAGCTTTGCAACTCTTTTTTAAAAAATGTTTGATATAGCCTCGCTTAGGGAATTATTAGCGCAACCACAAAAAATAGTGATCACTACCCATCATAAACCTGATGGAGATGCTATGGGTTCGTCTTTGGGGTTATATAACTATTTAATACAACTGGGGCACCACGCTACTGTAATAGCGCCAACTGATTATCCCGAATTTTTAAGCTGGATGCCGGGCAATGGTTCGGTAATGATCTATACCGAGCAGCAAGCCGCCGCGGCGGAGTTGATTGCCAATGCCGCCCTGATATTTTGCCTTGATTTTAACGCCTTAGGGCGTATAAATGAAATGGGCGAACTGGTGGGCAAAAGCCAGGCTAAAAAGGTAATGATAGATCATCACCTTGATCCTGAAGACTTTGACGACTACCGCTTTTGGAATATTAACGCCTGCGCTACCGCCCAACTCATCTATCAATTTATTGTAGAAGAATTAAACGGAAAGCAATATATAAACGCCGATGTGGCCACCTGCCTGTATACAGGTATTATGACGGATTCGGGTTCATTCCGTTTCCCTAATACTACATCGGCAGTGCATCGCACCGTTGCCGACCTGATTGATGCCGGGGCAATAAACTGGCGCATACACGAGTTAGTATACAGTAATTCAAGTGAAGAACGGTTGCGCTTTTTGGGGCATTGCCTTAGCGAAAAACTGGAAGTACTGCCCGAATTTAACACAGCGTTAATAACAGTTACCAAAGCTGAAATAGAGCAATACCATGTAATAACCGGCGATACCGAGGGAATTGTGAATTATGCCCTGTCAATTACCGGGATAAGATTAGCTGCATTTATTGTTGAACGAAATGATAAAGTAAAACTATCTTTACGATCTAAAGGAGATTTCCCTGCAAACGAGATATGTAAAAAGTATTTCAATGGCGGCGGCCACCGCAACGCGGCCGGGGGAGCATCCGATGACACATTAGAACAAGTAATTAATCAATTTAAAACCATATTACCAGAGTACAAAACACTATTAATTCAATAAACTAAAAATGAAAAAAAACTTAATGTATTTAGCTGTGGCCGCAATTGCCTTAACAAGCTGCGGCGGCGGATTTAAACAGGGCCCGGGTGGCATGCTTTACAACATCCACGAAGACAAATCTGGCCCGACAATTAAAGAAGGCGACTTTATCAGCGTTAACCTGATCGCTAAAACTGAAGGCGATTCGGTATTAACCAACTCATATACCACCGGCAGGCCAATCCCAACAATAACCCCAAAATCACAATTTAAAGGTGATGTTATTGCTGCCCTGCAAATGTTAAGCGAAGGCGATAGCGCTACCGTTAAAGTTAATATCGATTCCACATCGCGTAAAGGTCAGCCGCGCCCGCCGGGCATAAAAGGGAAATACATTGTATTCCAAATTAAAGTAGAAAAAGTAATCCCTAAAGGTAACCTGGCGCAGGATGTGTTTCAAAACCGCATTGCCGATTATTTTAAAGGCGTAGGCGAGCAACTTAAAAAAGCCGAGCCGGGAAAAATTCAAAAATACATTGCTGATAATAACTTAAAAACTACCAAAACAGCATCAGGGTTAAACTATGTTATCACTAAACAAGGTTCAGGCCCTACTCCGGCTGTTGGCGATACAGTAGAAGTTTATTATACCGGCCATTTACTGGGAGTTGAGAAGCCTTTTGAAACCAACGTGAAAGAAATTGCGATGAAGGATAAAGCCACCTACAACCCAATGAACCCATACAAGCCTATCCGCTTCCCTGTTGGCATGAAACAAGTAATACCAGGTTGGGACGAAGGCTTGTTATTGATGAACAAAGGATCGAAAGCAACACTGATCATCCCTAATAACTTGGGTTACGGCGAACAAGGTATGAACCCAGTTATCCCGCCATTCAGTACGCTGGTTTTTGATGTGGAAATGGTTAATATTATTAAACCAAACCCTAACGCGCCAAAACCTGTAGCCCCTGCATTGCAACCACAGGCACAAGCCCCAACAAAAAAATAATATCAAGTTTTATATTTACAGCCTTCCGTTTAATAACGGAAGGCTTTTTAGTTTTATAATGAAGAAGTTTCTTTTTTTAGCTTGTTTAATAGCGCCTGTAGCATTAAAGGCACAGGATGGTTACATGCGCACGCCAAAAGGTGTACAATACAAAATTGTAAGCAAAAACGCCGGCGAACGTATTAAAATGGACGATGTGATCACCTTCCATGTGGTGCAAAAAACCGAGAAAGATTCGGTATTGTTCAGTTCTTACAACCTGGGCCATGCCATAAAAGCACAGGTAAAGCCATCAACAAATATTGGCGACCTGATGGAGGTTTTCCCTTTACTGACGGCTAAAGACAGCGTATTAGTAAAAGTACCTACCGATTCGGTATTTATAGGTCACGAGGATGCACGCCCGCCATTTTTGCCCAAAGGCAGCAATATTGTATTTATAGTAAAGATTGAAAAAGTACAATCGCTTAACGATGCCATTGCCGAAAGAAATGCGCAGATGGACAAAATGAAATCGGAAGAGGCACGTACGGCAGATCAATATATAAACAGTCATAAACTGGTGTTGAAAAGTACGCCATCGGGCTTAAAATATGTAGTTACCAAAGTTGGCCCCGGCCGCAAGGTAATGTTGGGCGATACGGTGCTGGTAAATTATACTGGCCGCACCACCGAAGACAAGATCTTTGATACAAGCATTGAGGCTGCAGCTAAAACCGGCGGGGTATACCAACCAGGACGCCCATATGAACCGTTAAAAATTGTGCTTGGCCAAACCCAACTTATTAGAGGCTGGGACGAAGGGTTACAATTGTTAACAGAAGGGTCTAAGGCCGAATTTATTGTTCCATCAAGCCTTGGATATGGCGAGCAAGGTGCCGGTGATGATATTAAACCATTCAGCACCCTGGTTTTTGATTTGCAGGTAGTGAAGGTTATCCATCCAAAACCTGTGGTTGCAAAAACCAAAACCGCTGCTAAAACAACAGCCAAGCCTGGCGCTAAGGCCCCGGTGAAAAAGCCGGTACCCGCACCGGCGAAAAAACCGGCTACAGCTCCGGTGAAAAAATAATTCGGAAAGCCTTCTGCTAACAACAGAAGGCTTTTTACTTTTGCAGCATGGTATTAACCGATACACATACGCACCAATACTACGAAACCGATGCCGAAAAGCGCGCCGAACTAATGCGCCGTTGCTTTGAGAACGACGTTACCCGTTTGTTTTTGCCTAATGTGGATGCGGCATCGATCCCTATGGTAATGGGCCTTGCGACAGAGTACCCGGAAAACTGTTTCCCTATGCTTGGCCTGCACCCCTGCGATGTAAAGGACGACTGGCAGCAGCAATTGGATACTATTAGTGCTGCTATCCCCAACCAGAAAATATATGCCATTGGCGAAATTGGGATAGACCTTTACTGGGATAAAACTACGCTTGATAAGCAGATTGAAGCATTTAAAATACAAATAGGCTGGGCCAAAGCCAATCAGCTGCCTATAGTTATTCACTGTCGTGATGCTTTTAACGAAGTGTACGAGGTTTTGCTACAGGAACAGGACCAACACCTGCGCGGCATATTTCATTGCTTTAGCGGGACGCTTGAGCAGGCTAATAAGATTATAGACTTAGGCTTTTACCTGGGTATTGGCGGGGTGGTAACCTATAAAAATGGCGGCCTTGATAAAGTAGTACAGGAAATTGACCTTAAGCATATCGTTTTAGAAACTGATTCTCCTTATCTTACGCCCGTCCCTTATCGTGGTAAACGTAACGAAAGCTCGTACCTGGTATATGTGGCGCAAAAGGTTGCTGAATTGCATAATACCGATATGGAAACCGTTGCTGAAATTACCACGGCAAATTCAAAAACAGTTTTTGGTATATAGGGCACATTTTAATTAAAGAAAGTATTTTATATTTATGGCAAACGAAAACTCCATGTGCCAGATACTGATCATATATACCGGGGGAACTATTGGTATGATGAGCGACCCGAAAACAAAGGTGCTCAGGCCTATCAATTTTGAGCAGATAATGGAGAATGTTCCTGAACTGGAACGCCTGAATTGCCGTATTAAGGTACACTCCTTTGCCGAGATCATCGATTCATCGAACATGAACCCTACCATTTGGGGCGAACTGGCCGGATTGATAGAAAAAAATTACGACAAGGTAGATGGCTTTGTGATACTGCATGGATCGGATACGATGTCGTTTACCGCATCGGCATTAAGTTTTATGCTGGAGAATTTGGCTAAACCCGTAATATTCACCGGCTCACAGCTGCCTATCGGTTCCATCCGCACCGATGCCAAAGAAAATCTGATGACGGCTATTGAAATAGCCAAAGCCAAAAAGAACGATAAGGCCCGCGTGCCCGAAGTTTGTATATATTTTGATTATAAGCTGTTCCGCGCTAACCGTTCGTTCAAATACAACTCTGTAAAATTCGAGGCGTTCCGTTCACCTAACTATCCTATCCTGGCCGAATCGGGCGTGCACATGCGCTATAGTATAAACGATATCCGCCAGCCTAAAGAAGATGGAGGACTGATTGTACATAATAACCTGGTTAACGAAGTGGCCGTGTTGAAACTGTACCCGGGGATTAGTCCGAAAGTAGTGGAGAATATTGTGAATGCCGATGTACGGGGCATAATTATGGAAACCTTTGGCGCCGGCAATACCACTACCGACCAATGGTTTGTTGATCTGCTGAAGAACGCTATCGATTCGGGCAAGGTGATCCTGGATATTTCGCAATGTAAAGTAGGTACGGTTGAGCTTGGCCGTTACGAGACCAGTAAGCAGTTGAAGGATATTGGGGTGGCTAACGGTTATGATATGACCTACGAGGCGGCCGTTACCAAAATGATGTACCTGCTGGGCCAAAGCGACGACCCCAAGCAGATAAAGGAATGGCTGGAAACCGATTTGCGCGGGGAATTGACGGTTTCTTAAATTATCCTTTCAATCGTTTTTTTCTAAAAAAATCTTTTACTAATTCCGAGCACTCCGCTTCGCGGATCCCACCGGTAATAATAGTTTTGGGGTGGGTTATCTTTTGGTTTAACCTGCCAAAGCCCAGCCGGGCATCATAAGCGCCAAAAACAATTTTTCCTATCTGGAACCAATAGCTGGCACCGGCGCACATTACGCAAGGCTCCATGGTAACATAAAGCGTGCAATCTTTTAAATATTTACCACCAATATAATTAGCAGCAGCGGTTAACGCCTGCATTTCGGCATGGGCCGATACATCGGTTAAACGTTCCGTTAAATTATGCCCCCGGCCAATAATTTTTCCCTGGCATACCACAATAGCACCAATAGGTATTTCATCTTCGGTTAAGGCAAGTTTGGCCTCGCGCAGGGCTTCGGCCATAAAAAAATCGTCGGGCGATATCGTATCCTCGCCATCAAAACTCACATATCTCATTCTTTATTCTTTTCAAAAGTTTTTTCCAGGTGCCGCTCTGTCGATGTCAGCATAATAATGGCGCTGCCCATAGCTGCAGCCAATATCATTAAATAAGTTAGCGCGAATTTTATCTTTGGGGGCATGGGTATAACCTGAAACAAAAAGGTAAGTGCAAACCCCGCCACCAGCAATATGAACCCTGTTTTTACCATCACCCTGGCCGAATACCGGTTAGCCTCATCCCATGTTTCTTGGTTTTTCATAGCAGCGGGTGTACGGTAGCCGTAATAGTTGTTGATCTTTTTAGGCGGATAGGTTTTTTGGATATAACCGGCAATAATGAACACCACCCCAATCAATTGGGGGCCAATTATCCATTGTGCAACGCCTTCGCCCATTTTAAATTAATTTGCTGCCATTAGGCACGGGTTTATCAATAGTCGAAAGGACGATATCGCCGTGTGCATCGGCAAAACCAGTCACCAAAAATTCCGACATAAAATTAGCGATTTGCTTTTTAGGGAAGTTAGTTACGCCGATAATTTGCCGGCCTATCAACTCTTCTTTAGTATAATGCTTAGTAATTTGCGCGCTGGACCAGCGAATGCCGTATCCGCCAAAATCAACCCTGAGCTTATAAGCTGGTTTGCGTGCTTCAGGAAAGTCCAGCACTTCCAAAACAGTGCCGGCCCGTAGTTCAACCTTCTCAAAATCATGCCAGGTAATCAAGTCCATTATCTACCACCTTGTTTTTTTATATAATCGTTTAACGCCTTTTGGGCAGTTGTTGTGTTTAAATTGTACTGGATCTTAGCGTAGTTCTTATAATCTACCGACCATGCATACAGGAATTTAGCACATTGCAGTTTGGAATCGTCGTTTGAAAACTGGTTAAGCAGGCGCAGTTCCTGGTTAACGGTAAGGCCATCGGTGTTGTTTTTAACGGCGCCCTGTATAATACTTAGCTTGCCATCATCGCCATACTGGTTTTTCATGGCTTTTAGTATATCGTTCACAAACATATCGGGCATGGCCTGTGCCGGGTGAGCCGGCTTCTTAGTTTGGGCGCCGGCGGCAATGCAGATAACGTTTAATACAATAACAAACAGGACGATTATTTTATTCATGTTATTTGATTAACGCAATAAAAATATAAAATTAATCATCATTTTAAGCGTAGGAAAGTAGCTCAAAAATTGGGGTTATAGATTGCTAACTTGGCATCTTCGCTATGTTAAGCATAACGCGGTGATAACTAAAACCCTTTTTTCCGCACTAACTTCGTCGAAAACTTTTTCTCTTCGCCGCCTTCGCGGGACTTGGTTTTCACGCCTTCAGCGCCGTACTGTCGCGCCATTTTGGCCACGCGTTCTTCCAGGGTTTCGGTCGTAAGTTTTTCACGGCCCAGGCTGTCAACCATTATAGGGAAGGCAAACGGCGTAGGCCGTTCAATTTGTTTCAGGATAATAGTTTGCTTACTAATGCGCTGCAAGGCCTCCCGCAAACGAAACTCCTCTAACTGAAAAGCCAGGGCTTCGTTATAAGCCTGGCGCACCAGCAGGTTATCGGGTTCATATTCGTTAAACACTTCAAATAACAACGAAGTGGATGCCTGCAAATGTTTGTTTTTTATGGTTTGCCCCGGGTAACCGGTAAAAACCAATCCGCCTATATGCGCAATATCGCGGAAACGGCGGCGGGCCATTTCGTTAGCGTTCAAGCTGCTTTGAATGTCATCCAGCAGGTTATGGATGCTAAACAGGTCGTCAGTTTCCAGGGCAGCTTCAATGGGGATCTGTTCGTCGGTTAACAGTTCAAATCCATAATCATTCATGGCGATGGAATAGCTGGCGCTTTTTATTTTGGAAATCCGATAGGCCAACAGCGACGCCATTCCTTCGTGCACCAACCGGCCCTCAAATGGATAGAACAACAAATGGTGGCCATCACGCGAATAAAACGACTCGATCATAAACTCGTGGCTTTGCGGCAGATGCGAGAGGCGCTTTTGCAGTTCAAACAGGGGTTTCAGCGCAATAACCTCCTCGTCTTTTTCAACACCGTGCGCTACCTCATCCAGCTTATCGCGAAACACTGCGGATAATTGCGACGATAAAGGCATCCTGCCCCCTGCCCAGCTTGGGATAATACCTTTTTTAGCATTCGATTTTTTGACATAGGCCGTCATCTCCTTCACTTTAACAAATTCAAGGCTACGCCCCGCAAACCAAAATACGTTGCCGGGTTTTAGCTTGGAAATGAAACCTTCTTCAATTGTCCCCAAGCTGCCGCCACTCAACCAGCTTACCCGCAGGCTCAGTTCGCTGGTGATGGTGCCAATACTTAACCGATGACGCATAGCCACCCGGCGACTGTTTACTTTATAAAGCCCATTTTCTATCTCAACCTTCAAAAACTCATCGTAAGCGGCCAGGGTTTTACCGCCATTGGTAATAAATTCCAGCAGTTTGCCAAACTCATCGCGCCGTAAATCTGCAAAAGCGAAGGTTGATTTTACTTCGGAATATAATTCTTCGGCGCGAAAACCATCGGATACCGCCAGCGTGACCATGTACTGGATCAGCACATCCATCGCCAGCAAAACAGGGTCGCGGCTTTCAAACACACCGTTTTTAATCGCCTGCTTTAATGCCGCGCCCTCTAATAGTTCCAGCGAATGCGTGGGCACAAAATAGGCCAGCGAGGTATCACCCGGGCGGTGACCACTCCGGCCCGCCCGCTGCATAAAACGGGCAACACCTTTTGGGCTGCCTACCTGTACAATGGTATCTACCGGACGAAAATCGACGCCCAAATCCAGACTGGAAGTGCATACCACCACCTTTAATGCCTCGGCATGCAAGGCCTGTTCAACCCAATTACGCAGTTCGTTATCCAACGAGCCATGGTGCATGGCCATAATACCGGCATACTCAGGGTAATTATCTAAAATGGCGTGGTACCATATCTCCGATTGTGAACGCGTGTTGCAAAAGATCAGTGTGGTTTTGCTTTTGGCCACTATCTCCATTACCTGCGGCAGCAGCTTTATCCCAATATGCCCCGACCACGAGTAGCTTTCAATATCCTCGGGGATGACCGATTTGATCACCAGTTTTTTATCTACCAAAGCACGTACCATTTTCACCTGGTCGGGCGGAAAGGTGTTACCCAATAAAACTTCAGCAGCTTGCTCCAGGTTACCGATGGTGGCACTGATGCCCCATATTTTGAGTCTTAAGCTCTGAGCCTTAAGTTCTGAGTCGACCGACTTTTTACTTTCGACTTCCGACTTCGGGCTGAGCGCGCGGAGGCGCGAAAGCCCCAACTCGACCTGTACGCCGCGCTTGGTGCCCAGCAATTCGTGCCACTCATCGCAAACCACCACTTCTAAGCTGTTAAATATCTTTGGATATTCTTTTTGGGCCAGCATTAAGTGAAGGCTTTCGGGGGTGGTGAGCAATACTTCGGGCAGTTTGGTTTTTAAGGCCGCCTTTTGCGCGGCCGATGTATCCCCCGTACGGGTCATTACCTGCCAGGGCAGGTCAAGATCGGTACACACTTCCTGCATAGCCTTGCGGATGTCATTAGTGAGTGCACGCAATGGTGTTATCCAAAGCATCAGTAAGCCGTTGTTTTTGCGGGTGAGGTAAGTGTCGGGGTATTTGTTAATATACGATTCCAAAAAAGGCAGAAACAGCGCGAAGGTTTTACCGCTGCCGGTAGGCGCGTTCAGCAAACCCGAATAGCCGCCAAGGTAAGCCGCTTCCATTTCTTTTTGAAAAGGAAACTGCTCCCAGTTTTTTTTTCGGTACCATTCGCGGATGACCTGCTGCCCTATGCTATCCATGCTTCAAAAACAAAAGATTGCCGATTTAGTTATTTTCAAATCAGCGAACTAAAAATATGATTAAATACGGCTTTTGGCTAATGCTTATTTGTTTTGATGTGGCTTGCAGCCAACCAGCCAAAAAGAAATCTGTGGCCCAATGTTACACGCCCGGGACTAAACACATACCAATAGATATGATGATAACCCCCGGTGGCGGCATAGGGAAGATAACTATTGGCGAGAATGCCGATAGTGTTGTAAAGGTATTAGGCAAACCCGATAGCAGCGACGCCGCCATGGGTTCGCAGCTGATGACCTGGTATGATAAACATAACGCTAAAACTTATCAGATAAACGTATTCAGCCATCATAACATGGGGGCAACGGACGAAAATATTGCCCGGGTTAAAGCGATCAGGATAACATCGCCAGCGTTTAGTACTTCAGAAATGATACATGTGGGGACTCCGTTTGGGGAGTTGCAGAAATATTTTTCGTTACGAAAGATAACATCAACCAGTAAAAAAGAAATCAGCGTTTATAATGACCAAAAAAACGGGATCGCTTTTGAAGTGGCTAAGAACAATAGCTGCACCGCCATTATTGTATTTGCCCGCGATGGTGGCTCGATAACCTATTTAAACATTGGACAGTGACCCTATAAGTTGTGGATCGATAGCGCTATATTTATCTCCGTGGAAAATATACAGCCCGACCCGAAGATCCTGATAGATATTGTACAAACCCGTATGCCTTATGGCAAGTACAAAGGCACCATTATAGCCGATCTGCCGGTGTATTACCTGGAATGGATGTCCAGCAAAGGTTTTACAAAAGACAAAATGGGCATGCTGCTGTCTACCGCCTTCGAGATAAAAACCAATGGATTGAGCGAGATATTATTTAAGCTAAAAAAAGCGCTCGATCAACAAAACAACAGGCGATATTAAACAAATTAATCGTTAGGCTGAGCCGCAGCGAAGCATCCCCTACTTGCTAAGCCGCTTTGCTTATTTGTGATCCTTCGCTGCCGCTCAGGATAACGTGCTGTTATAAAACAAAAACACCCCTGGCATACCAGGGGTGTTTTTGCTAAAATGAGAGGGTTTACTTCTTCTCGGGATACGATATCAGCTTGATCAGGTTTACGCCGCTTAAATATTTATTAGCAGCATCTTTGGTGCTTTGCACGGTTACCTGGTTCAAATCATCCACATGTTTTAAAATGGCATCAGGGTTTTCCTGGTTCTGGCTCGATTTTACCAGCAGGCTTGCCCAAAAACCGTTCTCGCGCATTTGCACTTCGGTGCTGCGTTTTTCTTCAGCCTGGTATTTTTTAATGTCGGTTTCCTGGGCACCATTTTGTTTTATCTTCTCTATCTCTTCCATCGTAGCTTTAATCAGCTTATCTACATTAGCCGGAGCACAGGTAAATACTACAGTAATGCTGTAACGGCTTAAAGGGAATTTAGAATACCCTGCCTGTACACCCGGCGAATAGACACCGCCTTCTTTTTCACGCAGGCGCTCTATCAGCTTAATATTCATAATTTCTTCCAGCGCGTCTAACTGTACTTTGTTTGCTTCAGTATAATCAAAGTCGCCGCTAAATACTAAACGCACATTGCTTTTATCGCCAATGCCTTTATAAACCTCTTTAGTCAACTGACCGGCAGGCGCATGGATCCCCAGGTTTTTGAAAGTTTCCTTATGGCCCGCAGCAGGTAAGCCACCCAGGTATTTCTCTAATAACGGTTTGATCTTCTCTACATCAAAGTTGCCTACAAAAGTGAAGGTAAACCCGCTGGCATCGGCAAAACGGGCTTTGTAAAACTCGTATGCCTTATCCAGGCTGGCAGTATTCAAGCGTTCTAACGTAAGCGGCATACGGCGATAATGGTGGTTACCTAAAACTGCCGACACCGTATCAGCGTAAACAGCGGCAGGGTCAAGACTGCGGTTAGGTAAGATAGCTTTGGTTTGCGATATCTGCGATTGCCAGATATCGTTATCCTTGCGTGGTTGGGTAAAATACAGGTAAACCAGTTGCAAGGCTGTTTCCAGGTCTTTTGGCGAACTGCTGCCAGAAATCCCCTGGGTGGTTTCGGTAATAAACGGCGATACGCTTACATTCTTGCCACTTAATTTTTTGCCCAGTTGTATCTCGGTCATATCGGCAATACCGCTGCTGCCCACAATACCTGCCGCAATATTGGCCGATACATAATCGCGGTCGCTAACTAATGATGTACCGCCAAAGCTGTAGCCGTTCATTAGTATCTGGTCGTTTTTAAAGTCGGTAGGCTTTAATATCACTTTTACGCCGTTGGCTAAGGTTAGCGTGGTGGTACCAATAGCGGCGTCCTTAGTTTCACTGGTAATTTTACTGCCTGCAGGTTCTTTTTCCAGCAAGGGTTTATTGCTTACATTATCTACATAAGCAGTAATATTTTTACCGCCTGCGTTTATCCAGTTTAATAGTGTTTGTTCGGTTGGCAGCTTAGCTTTGTCTTTTTCGGGGCCTTCTACTATTACTACGCGGTTCTGATTGCTAATGAACTTACCAGCCATAGCATTTATCTCATCCAGCTTAATATTGCCGATATGGTTTTTATAAAAACCATATTCAAACTCAATACCCGGGATAGCCTCGTCCTCTAAAAAGTTTTGCTGATACTCCTGTACAAAGTTTACAGACTTGGTTTTATCCCTTTCCTTGTAGGCGTTTTCCATATTGGTTAAGGCATTTTGTTTTGCCCTTTCTAACTCAGTTTCGGTAAAGCCAAATTTATGCGCGCGTTCCACCTCATCTAAAACAGCTTTTATAGCGCCTTGCAGCTGGTCGGCAGACTTCGCATAAGCAACGGTAGTAAATGCATCCTGATCGGCCAGAAAATCGGAATAACCCGCTTGCGCGAACAAGAACGGTGGTTCCGGTTTTTGCATCAGTTCGCTCAGGCGCGCGTTCATCATATCATTAAATAAACTAACGCGCATGCTGCGCAGGTAATCGGTTTCGGTGCGCACCGTGGTTTGCGGATGTTTCACCACAATTTGCACCATGGTATAAGGAAATTCCTTATCGGTCACAATTTTTACCGCGGTGCCTGGTGTGGCCGGTACATTATATTTTAACCTTGGTTTTTCCTGCGCCGGGTTTTTCAAGCCCGAGAAGTTTTCCTTGATCAGTTGTTCCACACGTTTCGGGTCGAAATCGCCTACGGCAATAACAGCCTGAAGATCGGGACGGTACCAATCATGGAAGAAACTTTTAATGGTTTCAGGCTTAAAAGTTTTTAAAATATCTTCCTTACCAATTGGCATACGCGATGCGTAGCGCGAGTTATTTAACAGCACGGGTATGGTTTGGCGTTGCAAACGCTCAGATGCGTTTTTACCACGCAGGCGCGACTCTTCCAATACAACGCCACGCTCACTGTCAATTTCTTTCGGATCAAAAGTCAATCCGCCTGCCCAATTCGCTAAAATGTTGAAGCCTTTTTCAAACAGCTTAACACTATCGGTTGGTAAAGGCAGCTGATAAACCGTTTCATCAAAAGATGTATAAGCATTCAAATCGGCGCCAAACTTAACCCCCGATTTTTGAAGATAATCCACCAGTTCGTTTTTAGGGAAATCGCGGGTGCCATTAAAGGCCATATGTTCGGTAAAGTGGGCCAGCCCCTGCTGGGCATCTGTCTCTAAAATTGAGCCCGCTTTGTTCACCAGGTAAAGTTCGGCCCGGTTTTTAGGCTGCGCATTTTTACGGATATAATAAGTTAATCCGTTTGGCAGTTTGCCAATAATCACATTCGGGTCAACCGGCAGTACATCGCCGCGTAGCTGCAATGTCGGGTTCAGCGGTCTGTCGGGCGCTGGGGTAGGTTTACGTTTAACCTGGGCAAAAGCGCCGCTGGTGGCTATAAGAAAAGCCAAAGCCGCTACAGAAATTTTCCTGTTAAAATTCATATATGGATAATAAAAGATATGTTACTAAGATGCGAATTGAACGCGTTAGTTACAACGGCAGGCGCAGGTTAAATATTTTGTGATGATTTTGGCCTGTAAGCATAAAAAAATAACGCAAATGCTATTTTTTAACTAAGCGAAACATGCCATTGGTGGTAGCCCCATATATTACGCCTTTTGAATCCTGGGCTATTTGTACCACGTTGGGGCCGGGTATAGCCGAATTGTTATGGGTGTAGTCCTCCCAGCCATCCTTCAAGTCAAAACGTACCAGGCCGGCTTTTTGAGTGCCTATCCATAAAGCGTTTTCAAATTTATCGTACAGGATGTTGTTTACCTGGTTTGCCGGCAGCCCCGAATTCTTATCGTTATAGTGCAGCCATTTACCATCAGCCGTCATTATTGCAATGCCTTCCTCGTCGTTATCTCCCGTCGGCTTTTTGCAGGCAGTCATGGTAAAATACATATTGCCCTTATCGTCCTCAATAACGTTGGTAATGCAGGTATTATTAAGCGGTGAGTTGGACTTATTAAATTCAATAACCTTTTGTTTTTTATCCATCATTATACTGCCCCGGTCGGTACCCATCCATAAGCGCCCCCGGGTATCGTAATAAGCATACAGCACGTTGTCCGATGGTAGTTGCCATATTAGTTTACTATCCACTAACCTTACTTTGCCATTACGCACTATCAACAGCCCTTTGCTGCTAGGAAAGAAAAGCTCACCCGTTTTAGCAGCCACAATGCGGTAAGGCTTGGGTATACCCAAATGCACCGAATCAAACACCTTCCAACCCTCCTTATTACACATGTATACCGCGTGGTTGGCATACATCCATATATTTTTTTCTTTATCCTGCACCATATCTTTTACCGAAGTGGTAGCCGTAAATGGCGAATTAAATTCGTTTACAGGTAAAAAGATACTGCCATCAAAGCGGGTTAACCCCTGCGATGTGGCATACCACAGCACATTGGTATCATCAACCAGGCAAGCCTGGCCTATGTTATCGGGCAGGGGCGAGTTATACCTGTTCCACGATGTAAAATCGTATGTTTTTATAGATGGATTGGTATATTGGTATTGTTTGTTGTAAACAATAGGGTTATCGGGGGCTTTTAGTTCGGCCAAATCCATCCGCTGCATTTTGCCCGATATTTTGCCGTTGGCAATTGTGAATACTACGTTAACCGAAGCATCAACCGGTTTACCATCAACAATGGCCGGTTTCCAAAGACAAGTGTTTAAGGCTATCACCAATTCGGCACTTAACTGGCTTTTGGTAACATCGGTATGACTGAGCACACAGCTAAAACGGTTGGCGTTAACCAATACCTGGAAGGTTATACTGCCCGAACCGCCGTTAAAATTAAAGCGGCGATTGATCTTATCGTTAATAGTGGATAAGGTGAAAGAATCGCACGTAGCTTTCGGTGTGCCGCAATCCATACAATATTTGCTGGGCGTACAGGCGTCCATTTTTTGAGGGAATAAATTTTGCGCGAAACCCCCGGCTGCAGATAAAGTAAATAAGAAAAAGACGAGCGACAGGCTACGGATATTCATTAGGGGCATATTTAGCGCTAATATGACAATCTGTTTAGTTAAATTAAAATTCCCATGGCATAAATCAGCAAACGATAAAATGATTTAATAATTGTACAGGTAAGCAAATTGTTGCAAAGTCAAACTAAAGTCCTATCTCATCATTATTTGCAAATGTAAACATTACAAGCTTTACCTTTAAGTCACAAATAAGCGGTTTATTTGTAATTAATATTTAATATATCAAATTGCTGACAGATAATCACGGCCGAAAAATAACTTATCTGCGCCTGGCAGTAACCGACAGGTGTAACCTGCGCTGCTTTTATTGTATGCCCGAAGAGGGCATCAACTGGCTGGGCCGTGCCGAATTATTAAGTTACGAGGAAATGCTGCGCGTATGCAGTCTGCTGGTTAGCATGGGGATCGAAAAGATCCGCATTACCGGCGGCGAACCATTTGTGCGCAAGGATATGATGGCTTTGCTTAACGCATTAGCCGGAATTGATGGCCTTAAAGAGATCAGCATGACGACCAACGGTGTGCTGACCGCGCCATATATCCCCGAATTAAAAAGCTTAGGCATTAAATCGGTTAATTTAAGTTTAGATACGCTGGATGCCGGCAGGTTTTTCAGCATTACCCGCCGCGATGAATTTGCAGCCGTAATGCATACGCTTGATGAATTGCTGAAGCATGATATGGAAGTGAAGATAAATGCCGTGGTAATGGATGGCCGGAATATAGAGGATATTGTACCGCTGGCCAATCTGACAAAAAACCTTCCCATAGGTATGCGTTTTATTGAGGAAATGCCCTTCAATGGCGATAGCCACATCTACAAGGGATTAGCCTGGGACCACCTGCGCATACTGGAACATATCCGCGAAAGCTACCCTGAAATTCATAAAGTGAAGGATGCGCCATATTCCACCTCATATAATTATCATATCCCCGGCCACCAGGGCAGCATAGGGATCATTGCGGCTTACTCGCGCACCTTTTGCGGTACTTGTAACCGTATCCGTTTAACACCCGAAGGGGAATTAAAAACCTGCTTATACGAGGGCGATGGCTTAAATGTGAAAAACCTTTTACGGCGGGGAATAGGCGATGCCGAACTACAGCAGGTATTAACCAATGTGATTGGCCATAGGGCCAAAGATGGTTGGGAGGCTGAAGCAGAGCGAAAAGCGAGCGACCCCGCACATGAATCAATGGCATCAATAGGAGGATAACGCGAATGACCACCGTAGAACAAGCAGCATATATTATCCAAAACCAAATTCGCGATTATGGAACGGAAACGGTCCCTTTCGATCGGTCAGCAGGACGGGTATTGGCCGAAGATATTTATGCCGATCGCGATATGCCGCCCTTTAACAGGGTGACTATGGATGGCATCGCTATCAGTTATTCGGCTTTTGCCGATGGGTTGCGCTCGTTTCACGTAAGCGGCATCCAAGCCGCGGGCGATAAACCGTTGCATATTACCGATACCAGCCATTGTATTGAGATTATGACCGGCGCGGTATTACCTGATACGCTGGACACTGTAATACGCTATGAAGACGTACTGATTACCGGAAGCGATGCCGAAATAATTATTGATACCGTTAAGCAAGGACAGAACATCCATGCCAAAGGCCGCGATAAGCGGTATGGCGATGTGGTAGTCACAAGCGGGCAATTGATAACCCCGGCTATCATTAGCGTTATTGCTTCGGTTGGAAAAACACAGGTGCTGGTAAAAAAACAACCGCGTGTCGTCATTATCCCCTCGGGAGATGAACTGGTAGATGTACATGAAACACCTGCGCCTTACCAGATCAGAAAATCAAATAACCATACTATAAATGCCGTATTGCAACAGCATGGTTGCGCTGCGGATATGGTGCATATCGCGGATGATGAAGCAGTAACCCGGACAGAGATTACCCGGTGCTTAAAAAGCTACGATGTCATTTTGCTGTCGGGCGGCGTTTCCATGGGTAAGTTCGATTATATCCCGCAGGCTTTGCAGCAAGTGGGTGTAGCCAAACTGTTCTATAAAGTACAGCAACGGCCGGGCAAACCATTTTGGTTTGGTGTGAACGATCAGGGCGTGCTGGTGTTCGCCTTTCCCGGTAACCCGGTAGCTACATTTATGTGCCTGCACCGTTACTTTTTACCGTGGCTAAATGCAACTGTTGGTTTGGATAAGAAGAATGAAATGTATGCGGCGCTGTCCGAAGATTTTTACTTTGAGCCCGACCTGCAATACTTTTTACAGGTAAAAACAACGCTGACTGCCGATGCCCGTCTGATCGCATCGCCCTTAATGGGTAATGGTTCAGGCGATTTTGCTAACTTAGCAGATACGGACGCGTTTTTGGAATTACCGGCTGACAGAAGCGAATTTGAAGCCGGAGAGGTATTCAGGCTATGGCCGTTTAAATAAAACAACATGTCATTTCGACCAACGGGAGAAATCTTATACGTGCGATAGGTATTAACGTATAAGATTTCTCCTCGTTCCTCGTTCGAAATGACAAGCTTAAAATATACCATGAGCTTAACTCATATAAACGAACAAGGCAAACCCACCATGGTTAACGTTGGTGAAAAAGCGGTAACCCTCCGCACGGCCACCGCGCGCAGTATTGTGGTTTTGCCTGATGAAGTATTACAGCAGTTAACCGGTGGCGACCTGCAAACCAAAAAAGGCTCGGTATTCCAGGTTGCAATAATAGCCGGTATTATGGCCGCTAAAAAAACCGGGGAACTGATACCGCTGTGCCATCCGCTGGGATTAGATAATTGCGATATACAAATAGGCTTGAACGATGCGCAGGAAGTGGTGGTTGACTGTACAGCCAGCCTTACCGCTAAAACGGGCGTAGAAATGGAAGCTTTGGTAGGCGCCAGTATAGCCGCACTTACTATTTACGATATGTGCAAAGCCATGAGTCATGATATTGTAATAAAAGAGACCAAACTAATGGCCAAAACGGGAGGGAAACGTGACTTTAAAAGAGGGTAAACATAAAAAGCACACCGCGCTTATCCGCCCCGATCTTGGCCAATTTGGCCGGAACGAGTGGGCAATTGTTGGCGCACCTTGTGATGATATTAAAGCATTGGCGGCACAAGTGATAACCGCCTTATCCGCGAATGCAAAAATAGCTTATGTAGACGCCCGGCACAGGGATGAACCAGCGCATGCATCGGCACCACTTACCGCCGGGGCTGATTTGGAATATATTACTAAACCGGGCGGACAGCAACTGAACTATTCGGGAGAGTTTAATAATTTTCAGAACCGGATTTTGTTTAACAATGCCGACCTGATCCTGATCAACGGCAACCATCATCCGGGGAAAAAACAAGTGGTCATTATCGACAGCCGCAAAAAAGCATCGCTGCAAAAACGGGTAGGCCAACTCACCAATATTGGTTTAATATTATTTGCCGAGGGTGAAACCGAGATTTTTGATTTCATAAAAGGGGCTATTCCCAATTGGCAAGCAATTCCGGTAGAAAATTTAAAAGAAACGGAGAAAATCGCTAAATTCTTCCAAAACGAATTAAAAAACGCAAAGCCCGAATTGTATGGTTTAGTATTGGCCGGGGGCAAAAGCGAACGCATGGGAAAAGACAAAGGCAGCATCAACTGGCATGGCAAAGACCAGCGCTATTACATAGCCGACCTGCTGAAAAGCTATACTGACAGCGTCTATATCTCCTGTCGTGCAGATCAGCAACAGGAAGTTGACCCATTGTACCAAACCCTGCCTGATACCTTTACAGGGATGGGTCCTTTTGGGGCTATCCTTTCAGCATTTCGCGAACAGCCTGAAAAAGCCTGGCTGGTTGTAGCGTGCGATTTACCGCTGCTGGATAAGGACACTTTGGATTACCTTGTCAATCAGCGTGATACATCGGCTATTGCCACCGCTTTTAAAAACTCCTACGATGGTTTCCCCGAGCCGCTGATAACCATTTGGGAACCTAAAAGTTACCCCGTTTTACTGTCGTTTTTGGCGCAGGGATATTCCTGTCCGCGCAAGGTTTTAATCAATAGCCCTATAAATATACTACAAGCGCCGAACCCCGAAGCCCTTACCAATGTAAACACGCCCGAGGAAAAGGACAGGGTACAAAGCATTTTACAAAAGAGATCAATTACCGCCTGATGGATATTTCCCGTTACAGTTGTCAGATTGCTTTGCCCGGGTTTGGCAGGCAAGCCCAGCAGCGTTTGCAGAAGGCTAAAGTGCTGATAGTAGGTATGGGCGGCCTGGGTTGCCCTGCGGCGCAGTATCTGGCAGCAGCGGGTATAGGCACATTAGGATTAGCCGATAATGATATTATTAGTATAAGCAACCTGCACCGGCAAATTTTATATACACCGGCAGATGCGGGATTGGAGAAAGTTGCAGTAGCAGCAGCGAGATTGCAAGCGCAAAATACTGATATTCACGTTATAGTACACGACGTAAAAGTTACTGCTGAAAATGCAATGGCGTTGTTTGCCTTGTATGATGTGATTTTAGATGGTACCGATAATTTTGAAACGCGCTATTTGCTGAACGATGCGGCAGTATTATCGGGCAAGCCGCTCATCTATGGGGCTATTTACCAGTTTGAAGGGCAGGTAGCCGTTTGGAATACCCCCAATCCCGATGGTACATACAGCCTTAATTACCGCGATCTGTATCCTGAAGTTGATGCAACCCAGGTGCCCAACTGCGCCGAAGGCGGCGTTATACCCACCCTTGCGGGGATAATTGGCTGCATGCAGGCTAATGAAGCTATAAAATATATCACCCAGACCGGTGAATTGCTGGCGGGTAAAATGCTGATACTGGATACACAAACCATGCAAAGCCGGATCATAAAGATAGGTTCGGTAACCAAAGCTAACATTACTAAATTGCCGCAAACCGTTGCCGCTCAAACCATATCTGTTGCCGATCTTAAGGCTGGGGTAACAGCGGGAACAATTGAATTAATTGATATCCGCGGAAGCGAAGAACATGAAGATTTTAACATCGGCGGCAGGCATATTCCGGCTTACAAACTGGAACGCAGTTTGGATAATTTCGATACTTCGAAAACAGTGGTTTTGTACTGTACAATAGGTAAACGCAGTGCCGATGCGGTTAGGAAGCTAAAGGAATTGAAGCCGGAGCTGAATGTGGTATCGCTGGAAGGTGGGGTAAAAGCTTGGGTGGATACCGAGTAACCATCACGGCGTAGCCGAAACCCAAACCTCACCATCTTCAAAAATTTCCTTTTTCCAGATAGGGACAGTCTGTTTCAGCGTATCAATAATGAACCGGCAGGCTTCAAAAGCCGCGTCGCGGTGGGCGGCGGCAACGGCAATAACTACCGGCACCTCGCCAACTTCCAAAACCCCGGTGCGGTGATGTAGGGCTATACGCTGGATGGGCCATTGCTGCAATGCCTTATCAGCCAGTTTCTGCATTTCGCTGAGGGCCATTTTCTCGTAAGCCTCAAACTCCAAACGCAGCACACGCTTGCCCTTGGTAGCATTGCGCACAGTACCAATAAACACGTCGATACCACCGCAATCGGGGGCCATAACCCAGTCTATACAGGATTGGATGTTCAATGGTTCGTTGGAAAGATGGATCTGTGTGTTCAAAATAAATACTTATAAGCGTTTGTCATTGCGAGAAGCGTAGCGACGCGGCAATCTCATAGTTTGATTTGCATTACGAGATTGCCGCGCTATCGCTCGCAATGACAAAATAATGTTACCCCCCGCTTACCGGCGGTATTACCGCAATTTCGTCGCGGACAGTTAATAGCAAAGCATCATTAGCATATTCATTATTCACCGCTAACAGGTACGATGCTAGTTGCTTCAACCGCGGGTAGCGCTGCTCAAGCACAGTTTTCAAATCGCGCGCGGTTGCCTGTTCGGGTAGGTCAACTTCAATAGCCGATGCCCCGAAAATATCTTTGGCAATGCCAAATGCCAGGATGCTTGCTTTCATACGGTAAATTTAGCACTAAGATATTTAACGCCATCTTTTTATTGTATTATTGTTATGCAATGAAAAAACTGCTCGGCAACCTCACCTTCCAGGTGCTAATCGCTATTGTATTGGGGGTAATAGTTGGCTATTACTTTAAAGGTTTTGGGCCAACAGCGCAAACCATTAGCAAGGTGTTTATTAATATGATCACCATGCTCATCGTCCCTATCATTTTCCTCACTATTGTGCTGGGTATTGCCGGCATGAACGATATGAAAAAGGTTGGCCGCGTAGGCGGCAAGGCGCTGCTGTACTTTGAATTGGTGACTACCTTTGCACTGTTAATAGGCTTAGTTGTGGCTAACGTTTTGCGCCCCGGCGACGGCGTAAACGCTAATGTACATGCCGATACTGCTAAGCTGGCCGAATACCAAAAGGCTGCAGCAGAAATGAAATGGGGCGATTTTTTTGCCCACATTGTTCCCGGGAACGTATTTGATGCATTTGCCAAAGGCGATGTTTTGCAGGTGTTGTTTTTTGCTATACTGTTTGGTTATGGACTGAGTAAATTGGGCGAAACAGGCAAACCGCTGATAGCGACATTTGACCGGTTATCGAAAGTGTTCTTCAACATTATGAAGGTAGTAATGAAGTTGGCCCCCGTTGGCGCTTTCGCGGGGATGGCTTATACCATCAGCAAGTACGGTGTGAAAACCCTGCAACCGCTGGCGGCTTTAATGGGATCGGTCTACCTCACCATGTTCCTTTTCATTTTTATAGTGCTGAACCTGATCTGTTACCTGTATAAATTCAGCCTGTGGCAATACCTGAAGTTTATTAAAGAGGAAATATTAATTGTGCTGGGCACCTCGTCGTCTGAACCCGTGTTGCCGGCCATGATGGAAAAGATGGAGCAGTTTGGCTGCAGCAAATCGGTAGTGGGGCTGGTAATCCCTACCGGCTATTCGTTTAACCTGGATGGCACAACCATTTATCTTTCCATGGCGGTTATATTCCTGGCGCAGGTTTTTAAAATTCCACTTTCGTGGGAACAGCAACTGGTAATTATCGGCATCCTGATGCTCACCTCGAAAGGCGCAGCAGCGGTGACCGGCGGCGGCTTCATTGTGCTGACTTCAACCCTTACCGCCATGAAACTGATCCCGGTTGAAGGGGTAGCCATATTGCTGGGTGTAGACCGGTTTATGTCGGAAGCGCGGGCAATTACAAATGTAATTGGCAACGGTATAGCAACGATAGTGATTGCGAAGAGTGAGAAGGAGTTTAACTCGCCGGCGATTGAAAGTACAGTTTAAAGTAGCAGAAGGATGGATTTTTTTGATGAGATAAATGGAATACAGTATTTGTTTTTGGTAAAAATTGAAGATTTACCAGCTAATAAATTAAGGATAACTGTTAAGGAAGCGACAATTAGCACTAAAGAAGATTATATAGACATAGCAGGGAAAAAGATTGGCCCGGTAAAAAAGATATCCCCAGATGGCGCAGGAAGAGTTTTTGAATTCTATTTCGAATCATATGGAGCTTACCATGTTATAAATGAAAGCTTCGCAACATTTAAAGATGATGAGGAATGGATAGGAAGATTGTTTTGCGTCTCTTCAAAATCGAGTTATCTTGATTATATCCATGCTACAACTTTAGTTGATTTTACTTACATCTATGAAGGTGATGAATTAAAACATTATTCCATCAACTGTCAGGATCATGTAATCAATATTGCTTCAATTAAGGGGCCTATTATAAGAAAGTTGTAACCACACCTACAACCTAAACCTGATAGTAGTGGAAAACCCGCACGGAGGAGGATTTGGAACGCATAGCAGGGCTGCCGTAACCGAAGTGTGCCGGACCATTCATTTTCAAAAGCAGGCTTAGTCTTCGATAACAAATGTAATATCGCCTTACTTCCGTGCGATGGCCGCGCTATGCCCGCAATGACAAACGAATATATAAACCGCGCAAATTCCTTTTGACATTCAGCGCAATAATATTAGCTTTGCGCAACAAATAACCAGATACATAATGAGTGTACTTGTAAATAAAAATTCTAAAGTAATTGTTCAGGGTTTTACCGGTAAAGAAGGTACTTACCACGCCGAGCAAATGATTGCTTACGGAACCCAGTTGGTTGGTGGTGTAACACCGGGCAAAGGTGGTCAGCAGCATTTGGACAGGCCCGTTTTTAACACCGTAAAGGATGCCGTTGATAAAACCGGCGCCGATGTATCTATCATATTTGTTCCGCCTCCGTTTGGTGCCGATGCTATTATGGAAGCCGCAGAGGCCGGAATTAAAGTTATTGTTTGTATCACCGAGGGTATCCCAACCAAGGATATGATTGCGGTTAAAGAATATTTAGTTGGTAAGGATGCACGCCTGATCGGTCCTAACTGCCCGGGCATTATCACTGCCGACGAGGCTAAAATTGGTATTATGCCGGGCTTTATCTTTAAAAAAGGTAATGTGGGTGTAGTTTCAAAATCGGGCACGTTGACTTACGAGGCTGTTGACCAGGTGGTTAAAGCTGGTTTAGGTATCACTACCGCTATCGGTATCGGCGGCGACCCAATTATAGGCACCCCAACCAAAGAAGCGGTTGAATTGCTGATGAACGACCCTGACACTCATGGTATCATCATGATCGGCGAGATTGGCGGCGGTATGGAAGCTGAAGCTGCCCGCTGGATAAAAGAACATGGTACTAAACCTGTGGTTGGCTTTATTGCCGGACAAACCGCGCCTCCGGGCCGCCGTATGGGTCACGCCGGTGCAATTGTTGGCGGTGCCGACGATACCGCTGCCGCGAAAATGAAAATCATGGCCGAATGCGGCATCCGCGTGGTAGAATCGCCTGCTGAAATTGGCGCTGCCATGGCTGAGGAATTGGCTAAGAAATAACCCCCTACCCCCCTGAAGGGGGAATAGGTATAAAATAGAAAGTCCCGTTTGTGTTGCAAGCGGGACTTTTTTGTTATTTAAAAATGTCATTTCGAACCGAAGGGAGAAATCTTATACAAGAAGCAGGTCGCATGCAGAAGATTTCTCCTCGTTCCTCGTTCGAAATGACATGATGGTTATTCCTTTATTTCGCTATCACTTACTGCCGGCATTAAATGTGCAAACTTATCCCAAAAACCATCTTTGGGTAGTGGCGCGGTTATTTCAACCGGTTCTTTTTTAATGGGGTGGATAAATTGCAGGCGGCGTGCGTGCAGACTGATGCTATTGTGCAAACTGCCGCGCGGGTAACCGTATTTGTTGTCGCCAACGATGGGACAGCCCAGTGATGCCAGTTGCACCCTGATCTGGTGCGAACGCCCGGTGATGGGGTTTACTTCAATTAAATAATAGCCATTTAATTCACCCGCCAGGCGATAGTGCAGTTCGCTGCGCAGGCTGCCTTTTACATCGTGCCCGTGGGCGGTGGTGACATTGTTTTTAGGGTTCTTTACCAGCCAGTGTACCAATTCGCCGTAAGGGGGTTCGGGGCGTTTGCGCACTATGGCAAAATAGGTTTTGCGCATTTGCCGTGTTTTAAATAACTCGTTCATGCGTTCAAGCGCCTTGCTGGTCTTGGCAAACAGAATAAGTCCGGTTACCGGCCTGTCCAGCCGATGAATTACCCCTAAAAAAGCGCCATTGGGTTTGTTGTATTTTTTAGCCAGATATTTTTTAACCTTTTCATCCAGGGGCTCATCGCCGGTATCATCCACCTGCACTATGTCGCCAGCACGCTTGTTAACGGCTATCAGGTGGTTGTCCTCGTATATAATATCATCGTCGGTAATATCGCCGCTGGGGGTGAATGGCAATCGTTGGCTCATGTTAATTTCGGAATTCGGATGCTCTATTCGGATTTATGAACTAAACACCGTAGGGATAAATTGTTTTAATCATTTGCACATCTGCATATCCGCTCATCTGCACATTAATATTGTTCCTTATCGTTGGGAAAATCGCTGGCTTTTACATCAGTTACGTAGCCTTTAATGGCATTGCTCATTACTTCATATAAATTAGCGTACTGGCGCAAAAATCGCGGTGTGAAGCCTTTATTAATGCCCAGCATATCGTGAATTACCAACACCTGCCCGCTGCAGTGCTGGCCCGCACCTATACCAATAGTTGGAATGACCAGGCTATCGGTAACTTCCTTAGCTAATGCTGCGGGTATTTTTTCCAGCACTATCCCAAAACAGCCCAGTTCCTGCAGCTTCAGCGCATCGCTTCTAAGCTTTTCAGCCTCGACGTCCTGTTTGGCCCTGACGGTATAAGTGCCGAATTTGTAAATGGATTGCGGGGTTAAACCCAGGTGACCCATTACCGGGATGCCTGCTGCTAATATCCGGCTGACCGATTCCGCTATTTCTACACCGCCCTCCAGCTTTACGCCGTGCGCTCCCGATTCTTTCATGATCCGGATAGCCGAGTTCAACGCCTCTTTTGAATTACCCTGGTATGAACCAAATGGTAGGTCGACTATGACCAGTGCGCGCTTAGCCGCCCGCACTACCGACGATGCATGATAGATCATCTGGTCCAATGTGATTGGCAAGGTGGTTTCATGCCCCGCCATTACGTTCGATGCCGAATCGCCAACCAATATCACATCTATACCCGCGTCATCTACTATAGTAGCCATCGAATAATCGTAGGCAGTAAGCATGGCAATTTTTTCGCCACGGTTTTTCATTTCCTGCAGGGTATGAGTGGTAATGCGTTTAACTTCTTTGTGTACAGACATGATTTTGCTGTTGATATATGGTGCAAAGGTGCAATTTTATGTGCAGATGTGCGTATATACAAATGTGCAAATAAATATAAATGTGCGGGAGGCGTAAACCGTTAACTTCACACCATAGGCTGAAATAGGCCCGCTCACTCTAAACCCGATAGTAATGGAAAGCCCGGACGAAGGAGGACTTGGAATGAATAGCGGGATTAAAGAACCTATAGCATGCTGAACGCTCGTTTTCAAACAGCTACTTGAATGGGAAATTTGGTGTATTTAACCCGCCTTTCTGCCAAATCTCAATATTTTGAAATTAACGCTCCTTGTTTCATTGCTTTCGTAGCCCTGCTTTCCACTACAAGTCTTCATTGCGCTGCGCTTCACTCCGGGCTTTCGTTGCAATCAGGTTTAAGTACAAGGGTTCGCCTTCACGTGCTCTCCATCCTGACGAATAAATTACAAAAACAGCCTTTTAAAAGCCAAAAAAAACCGTACTTTTGCGGCGTGAAATACGGATTTATCAGTCATACTTCACCTACCCACTTTACGGAAAGCATATCAGCCAAACCGGTCAAACATCCATTTTTTAATTTTTTTAGCAAATGACGAATTACACCAAACTTCCGGCTGTGTTATTATTGGCCGATGGTACTGCCTTTTATGGCAAGGCTGCGGGTAAAATTGGCACCACTACGGGCGAAATTTGTTTTAACACAGGTATGACCGGCTACCAGGAGGTATTTACCGATCCATCGTACTACGGCCAGATTATGGTGACTACCAATGCCCACATTGGTAACTATGGTGTCAGCCACGAAGAGGTAGAATCGGAAAGGATACAAATTGCCGGCCTGGTTTGTAAAAACTATAATATTGCTTACAGCCGCAAGCAAGCCGATGAATCTATCCAGGATTATTTCCAGGAGCAGAACATCGTTTCGATATCCGACATTGACACTCGTCAACTGGTACGCCACATTCGCGATAAGGGCGCAATGAACGCTATTATCTCGTCGGAAATATTGGATATTGAACAACTGAAAGCCAAACTGGCTGAAGTACCATCAATGGACGGGCTGGAGCTATCATCGCAGGTAACCACTACCGAAACTTATACCGTGGGCGATGAAAGCGCGCCATTACGGGTAGCGGTGCTTGATTTAGGTGTGAAGAAAAACATCCTGCGCAACTTTAGCTCTCGCGGCGTTTTTGCCAAAGTATACCCTGCTAAAACCAGCTATGCCGATATGGAGGCCGATTTTAAACCAAACGGTTACTTCATTAGCAACGGCCCCGGCGATCCGGCGGCTATGCCTTATGCGGTTGAAACAGTAAAAGATATACTGAAGGCCGATAAGCCTATGTTCGGTATCTGCCTTGGCCACCAGTTGCTGGCTTTGGCTAACGATATCCCAACCCAAAAAATGTTCAACGGTCACCGCGGCTTAAACCACCCGGTAAAAAATATCATCAAAAACCACTGCGAAGTTACTTCACAAAATCACGGCTTTGGTGTAGTGCCCGACGCAGTGAGGGCTTCGGACAAGGTAGAGATCACCCACGTAAACCTGAACGACCAATCGATAGAAGGTATCCGGGTGAAAGATAAAAAAGCATTCTCGGTACAATATCACCCCGAGTCATCACCCGGCCCGCACGATTCGCGGTACCTGTTTGATGATTTTGTGGAAATGATTAAATAAGATAACATATAAAAAAGGGGAAACAAATTGTTTCCCCTTTTTTTGGCATTATCCGTTACAATTATAATTTAAGCTGTAAACGCAACCAGCGCACCTTCAATCCTTTTGATGGTTTCCTCTTTACCCAATAGCGCGGCAATATCAAACACATGCGGGCCAAACTTACCCCCTACCAGCATAATCCGGAAGGGCAGCATTACATCGCCCATTTTAAAGCCTTTTTCTTCCATAAAAGCTTTAAAAGTGTTTTCTAACTCAACGGCTTCGTAATTGGTTAAGCTGTTTATTTTAGTCATAAACTCTTTAAAAAAATCCGTCTTTGCATCTGTCCATTTAGGTTTTACTGCGGCCAGGTCGTATTCCTTTGGCTGTTCAAAAAAGTAAACCGATTGCTGGTAAAAATCGGGCAGCAGGGTAACGCGGTCCTTTATCAGGTCAATTACAGTTAACAGATACTGGTCATCCTTTGCGTTAACGCCCTTATCAGCTAAAACCGCAATCACTTCCGGCTTCAAACTTTCGGCTTCCGATCTCTTTATCCATTCGGCATTATACCATTTAGCTTTCTCGAAATCGAATTTAGCGCCGGCCTTGCTCACCCGATCGATCGAAAATTTCTGCACCAGTTCGTCCATTGTAAAAATTTCCTGTTCGGTGCCATCGTTCCAGCCCAGCATAGCCAGCAGGTTCACAAAAGCCTGGGGTAAAAAACCCAGTTCGCGGAAGCCGGGGGTCAATTCGCCTGTTTTGGCATCAAACCAATTCATAGCAAAAACCGGAAAGCCCAGCCGTGCTCCGTCGCGCTTGCTTAGTTTGCCATGGCCATCGGGTTTTAATATCAGCGGCAAATGCGCCCATTGGGGCATATCATCATACCAGCCCAAATACTTCCATAACAGCAAGTGCACCGGCGCCGATGGCAACCACTCCTCGCCGCGGAAAGCGTGGGTTATCTTCATCAGGTAATCATCAACTACTACCGCCAAATGGTAGGTGGGCATCCCGTCGGCCTTTAATAGTACCTTATCATCAACTTGGTTGGTATCAAAGCTTACCTGCCCGCGTATCATATCGGTAAAGCTTACCTGCTCATCTACCGGCATTTTTATGCGGATAACATGCGGCGTTCCGGCGTCCAGCAGTTGGTCAACCTCGTGCTGGGGCAGGTTTAGTGAATTGCGCAGCGTGTCGCGGTAAGCATGCCCGTATTGAAAGTTTGGTATCTCCTTTCGGTTCTTATCCAGTTCTTCGGGGGTATCGAAAGCGTAATAAGCATAACCTTCCATCACCAGTTTTTCAGCGTACTGACGGTAGATGGTTTTACGTTCGCTTTGGCGATATGGTGCATATTTGCCGCCAGCCACCGGGCTTTCATCGGGGGTAATGCCGCACCATTGCAGGCAATCTAAAATATATTGTTCAGCGCCCTCTACATAGCGGCTTTGGTCGGTATCTTCAATACGTAAAACAAAATCGCCGCCATGCTGGCGTGCAAATAGGTAATTAAATAATACAGTACGCACGCCGCCCAGGTGCAACCCGCCGGTAGGACTCGGCGCAAAACGCACCCTCACTTTTTTATCTGTCATGATGGGGCAAAGATAGGTGGAAAGTCCGAAAGTCGGGAAGCCCGGAAGTCCGAAAGTTGAACTAATGTAATAGATTGAAACTTCAGTCGTTAATTTCGATCCAATATCTTTTCTAACTTCCGGACTTGCAGACTCACGGACTTACGGACTAATAATTATATTTGAACCAATGCTAAACGCCTACCAACAAAAACAACGCTGGAAATACTCGCTCATCGCCTTTGCGATAGTTATTGTATGTGGCTCGTTATTTTATACCAATTACCTGGTAAAAAACATTGCCAGGTCAGAACGTACCAGGGCCGAGGTGTGGGCATTAAGTATGAAACAGATCATCTCATCAGATGATAACGACTTTCTGCCTTATGTATTTGCCGTACGCGATAGCTTAACCGTCCCGGCCATAGTAGTAGATGAGGAGAATAATATAACGGCCTGGAAAGGATTGGATAGCACTAAAACCTATTATAAGCTACCGGAAGAAATAAAGGGCAACAAAGGCCCTAAATACGACCCGGGTTATTTTAAGGCCGAATTGGAGATCATGAAATCGCAGCATGCGCCTATTAAAATGAAAATGCCTTCCATTGGGGGCGATAAACCGGGGTACTCTTATATTTATTATAAGGATTCATTCCTGCTTACACAATTGAAGTATTTTCCGTACGTGCAGTTATCGGTTATTGCCATCTTCCTGTTGCTGGCCTATTCGGTATTCAGCTCTTCGCGCCGGTCGGAACAGGACCAGGTTTGGGTGGGCCTGGCTAAAGAAACCGCGCACCAACTGGGTACGCCCATATCATCATTATTGGCCTGGATAGAGTTGATAAAAGATAAATTTAATGCAGAAGACGACCCGCTGCTGGCCGAAATGGGCAACGATGTACAACGCCTTGAAGTTGTAGCCGACCGTTTTTCAAAAATAGGTTCGAAACCACAATTGGAACCCTACCCGGTATATGATGTGGTGAAAGATTACGTAGATTATTTTAGGATACGGGTTAGCAACAAGATAAATTTTGAAGTGCACGGCGACCAACACCTGATAGCCGGACTGAACAAGCCGCTGTTTGATTGGGTGATAGAAAACCTGCTGAAAAATGCCGTTAACGCTATTGAGGACACAGGCAGCATCATTGTTGAAATATCGGGCAGTAAAACTAAAAAACAAGTATATATTGATGTAATAGACTCGGGCAAGGGTATACCACGCTCTAAATTTGCAACCGTATTTCAACCAGGGTATACCACACGCAAACGCGGCTGGGGCTTAGGCCTTTCGTTAACTAAACGCATGGTAGAGAACTACCACGACGGGCAAATATTTGTGCGCGACTCTGAACTGGGTAAAGGAACTATTTTCCGTATCATATTAAAAAGCTTAAACAATGATTGATAAACCACAAGCGGGCGAATACGCCCCTTATTATGAGCGCTACATTAGCCTGGTTGATACTGGCAATGTTATAAACCTACTGGCAGAGCTTAAAGACAGCACTTTCACTTTTTTTAACAGCCTGCCAGCAGATAAAGCCGGTTATGCTTATGCCGAAGGTAAGTGGACCATTAAACAGGTAGTTGGCCACCTGATTGATGCCGAACGCGTTTTTGCTTACCGGCTGCTTTGTTTTTCGCGCGGGGATAAAAATAGCCTGCCGGGTTTTGACGAGAATGCTTTTGTGGAATATGGTGGTTTTAACAATCGTACCCTCCTTGACCTGGCCGAAGAATTTAAAGCGGTAAGGGAAAGCAACCTTTATATGTTGCGCGCTATTAGCGACGAACAAAGTAAAATTATAGGTACCGCCAGTAACCACCCCGTATCGGTAAGAGCTTTGGCTTACATTATGGCCGGGCACGAATTACATCACCTGCGGATAACCAAAGAAAGATATTTGTAAAAGCGAAAAGCCCTTTATTAATGATAAAGGGCTTTTTATTTGTTTAAAGGTTATTTACTGGGTATCCTTATCCAATACCTCTTTTTTCTCTACACGGTATGATATCACCAGCCCTGTACCACCAAATATGGCAATAAGTGCAAAGTAAATGGCCGGGTTGTCTTCGCCGATATTATTAAATACACTACGGTCAAGCACAAAGGCTAAAAACAAACCTAAGCCCGCGCCTATTAATAAAAGACCCCATTTAAGATTTTTATAGGGTGCCGGCTGGGCTTTGTAAGCGCGTGGGTCCATACCACGTTCTATCATAGCCATCTTCTCCCTGTTATTTAGATAAATGATCCCGAAGATCATTGCGAAAAGTCCCAGTGGTACTAAGATAGGGATCAGTAATTCTGCGTTTTCCATTTTATTAGTTTTTAAGTTATTTGATTTTTTAATATTTGTTAATTGCTGTGTTATGTAAGCTATGACCACAGCTTTTTCAATCAGGTTACACCCCCGCCATATTTTTTTTAATTATTTAGCTTTCACATATTACATAATTCCCTGCTATACTTTTATGCTATCTTTGTCCCCGATGCTGAGGAAACTTACATGTTACTTTTGGGCTGGACTGTTTTTGATCAGCAGTTTTATTTTGCCGCTGGGCGATTTTTCGCTGCTGCGGGATATCCCTCAAATGTATCAGAACTACACCAGGATCACATCTAACGAAGAAATGGGCGTGATTGATTTTATAGGTGATTACCTGATGCATGGCAAAGACATTTTTGGCCATAATGAACATGATAAGGTACCTGCTAAAGGGAACGATGTGCAGTTTCAGCACCAGGCCAGCCCGTTAAACATTGTTTTCTCTTATAACCCTGCGCTGCTAACAACAGATTCTTACTCGGTGTTAACCCATCCTTTGTTTATTCAGCGTTTTAATACTTCAAATTATCGTAATGAGCTGTTCAGGCCACCGCTTGCCTGATCTTAATTCTATTAAATTTTTTAGTCCATTACTTTATTGGCTGGCTTAATGGCCAGCTACTCCCATTTTAATTATATGAAGTTTCTTTTCAGCCTTATGGCTATTGTGCTGGCTTGCTTTAGCGCGCTTGCACAAAATACGTTTAAAGCAAAAGTGGTAAACTACCAAACCAAAGTTGGCCTGAAGGGCGCAACTGCTACTATTCCCGATCTGAAAATTACGGCAGTTGCCGATACCAGCGGGCAAATTACCATAACTAATATCCCTAACGGCAAATTCCAGGTCGAGATCACTTACATAGGTTTTATAAAAAGCGAACAGGTTTATAATTTCCCGCTGCAACATCCGGAACAGGTTTTTGAGATCGGCTTAATTCCTTCAACAGGTGAACTGGCCGGGGTAACCATTCAAACCACCCGCACTAACCAAAACCTGCAGGATATCCCTACACGGATGGAAGCCCTGCCTTTAGAAGAGCTGGATGAAAAAACCACCATGCGGCCGGGCGATATAAAAATGTTACTGGGCGAAACAACAGGTATCCATGTGCAGCAAACTTCGGCGGTGAGCGGCAGTGCCAGTTTTCGCATCCAAGGTTTAGATAGCCGCTATACCCAATTATTGCAGGATGGCATGCCCCTATATGCCGGTTTTTCCGGTAGTTTAAGCTTGCTGCAAATCAGTCCGCTTAATTTACGACAAGTTGAATTTATTAAGGGCTCGGCCTCTACCTTATATGGCGGGGGCGCCATTGCCGGTTTAGTTAACTTGATTAGTAAAGTACCTGAAACCGACCCCGAGCTCACAGTGCTGTTAAATGGTTCGAGCGCGAAAGGCGCTGATGCCAGTGCTTATTACAGTCAAAAATGGCAGCATATCGGTACCACCCTATTTGGTTCCTACAATTACAATAAAGCTTTCGATCCTTCAGCCGTGGGCTTTACGGCCATCCCTAAAACTAACCGATTTACCATCAACCCTAAAGTGTTTCTATATATGGACGATCGTAATTCGGGCTGGTTTGGCGTGAATACGACCTACGAGGACCGCTTAGGCGGAGACTTGCAAGTAGCGGAGGGAAAAGCTGATAACACGCATCAATATTTTGAGCGCAATAAAACGTTCCGCTTTTCTACGCAATTGTCCTTTACGCATAAGATCGATGGTGAAAGCCGGATCGGTTTTAAGAATACCGTTGGTTATTTTGACAGGCAATTGGGTGAACCGGGTTTTGACTTTAAAGGCCGGCAGTTTTCATCTTTCAGCGAGATCAATTATGTGCATAATGGCGAAAAGGCTTCCTGGGTAGCCGGCGCCAACCTGGTAACCGATCATTTCGCGGCCAAACCGCCTAAAGATATGTTGAGCTATAACCAGGCTACCACAGGAATATTTTTACAAAACACCTATAAGGCCACCGATTGGTTCTCTATAGAAAGCGGCTTAAGACTGGACAAAAACACACCTGCTCCTGACGCGCCATCCAGTGGGCTTTTTTTCCTGCCGAGGGTTAATGCGTTATTTAAAATTACCGATCATTTAACCAGCCGTATTGGTGGTGGTTTGGGCTATAAGATGCCCACCCTATTCAATGACGAAAGTGAGCAGGATGGCTACGAGCATATTCAGCCTCTAAACATTGGCAATACCCGGGCCGAACAATCGTACGGACTGAACGGCGATCTGAACTATCGGTCCAAGTTGGGTGACGAAGCTTTTATTAATATCAACCAGCTGTTCTTTTCCACACGAGTAAACAGGCCGCTTATCCTGCAAAATAATGCTTTTATTAATGCCCCCGGCTACCTGAACACGCAGGGGACGGAAACCAATATTAAGCTGGTGCTGGATGAACTGGTGTTTTACCTGGGCTATACTTTTACAGATACCAAACAACACTTTAGCAACCTAATCGGTGCTCAGCCTTTAACCCCCAAACACCAGCTAAGCTTTGATGCCACCTATGAAATAGAAGGCAGCTTTCGTTTTGGTGTGGAAAGCTTCTATACCGGGCCGCAACTATTAAGCGATGGCACAACGGGAAAGGGATATATAACCTTTGGCATGCTGGTGCAAAAAATGTGGAAACACCTTGACCTGTTTGTTAATGCGGAAAACCTGACCGATCAGCGCCAAACTAAATGGGGCAGTATTTACACCGGCACCATCACCAAACCTAAATTCAGGGATATTTATACTCCTTTAGATGGCGTAGTGGTAAATGCGGGCGTCAGGATCAAATTATTAACCAATAAATTGTAATACCCATACTTATAGTCATCAGAAAAAGAAAAACGAACGCAGCTAATTATTTCTGTAATTTAGTGTAACCTGCGCGCAAAATACGGCGTCGTAGTTTCAGTAATGCAAAGCAAGCTATCCGACATAGAATTGATCGATCAAACCCTTGCGGGGAACCAGTCGGCTTATGCCGACCTGGTAAAACGGCACCAGCGGTTTGTATTTACGCTGGCTATGCGCTTTACTAAAAGCCGCGAGGACGCCGAAGAGGTTGCACAGGATTGTTTTATTAAGGCTTACAGGTCGCTGGCCTCTTTTGGGCAGCAATCAAAATTCAGCACCTGGTTGTATAGTATTGTTTATACTACCGCCATGACCCATCTGCGCAAAAAACGGGTGGATACCTCTTCAATTGACGATGAAAATACTTATTTGCAGTTGGAGGATACACATGGCGGGATGGATGCGAATTTGGCCGAGAACAAATCGCGGTCGTATTACTTAAATATAGCTATTGGCCAGTTACTGCCCGATGATGCTACTATTATTACCTTGTTTTACAACGGCGAACAATCGCTTGAGGAAATTGGCGAGGCTTTAGGCATGGAGGCAAATACAGTTAAGGTTAAACTATTCAGGGCGCGCCAGCGTTTAAAAGAAAAGCTGGAACGCCTGTTAAAACATGAGGTTAACGAATTGATATGAACAGCATAGAAGAACAACTATGGAGCTACATTGATGGCACCTGCACCGCCGAAGAAAGCGCGCAGATAAGCCGACAACTTGCCCATAACCCCGAGTACCAGCAGCTGTACCAGGAATTGATGCAACTGCACAGCGAGTTTGGCAACCTTGAGCTTGACGAACCGCCTATGGCTTTTACCTATAACGTGATGGAGCAGATACGCACCCAGGAAGCCAGCGTGCCATTAAAAGCCACTATTAATAAGCGTATTATATGGGGCATAGCTGCCTTTTTTATATTGACCATATCTGTAGTGCTGATCGTTGGGTTGCGCGATATAAACTGGGCCAGCAGCAGCTCAACATCAGCATTAAAAGTACCGGCCCAATTAAATGTGGCTAAGGTGACCGGCTTTTTCAGCGGGCCATGGATGAAAGGTTTCTTGTTTTTTGACGTGGTGTTGGGCTTGTTCCTGCTTGATGGCTACCTGCGTAAACGCACTCAGGACAAACAAGAAGGGGCGCATTAAAAAAATTGAAAAAAATTCCGGACTGAAAAATGTTTGGTACAGATATTGTATTAGTATATGTGAATTGGCAATCTTGCCAATTTAATTGTGATAAGGTTTAGGTTGAAAGTCCCCCGGAGCAAGTCTGGGGGGCTTTTTATTTATACCCTATTCAATCTAAATACTCGGCAAGCAGCATATACGGATTGGTAAATTGCAAGCTGATAAACCCATCGTGCGTAGTTTTATAGATATTGCCCTCCACAGGCGACAATCCAGTGTACAGAAAATTGTTCGGTTGTGTCAAAAATTCCATACGGTCGCCGGCAGGTTTCCATTTACTAAAGCCCGGGTGCACAGCTATTATTTTTTTACCACCACAAAAAACTACCAGGTCCAGCTGTTCAAAATAGCGTTCAAGCCCGCTCGCTGTAAAATTGTCAGTAATTAAATTTACCGCGTGGTAGCCCTCGCCCACCAGATATTTCAATGCCGCTATAATTGGTTCATCACCACCTGCAGGCATTAATTTAATATCCGATTGTTGCAAGCCCATCATTTCATCGGCTATTAGCCAGTCTATCTTTATACCATAGGTTTGTACCTGTTCTGCCGTATCGGAAGTTACCACAACAGTTGGGCTCCATTCCAGCAGTTGCCCAAGCAGTTCGTCAGAAAAGTTATTCAACCCGGCTATCAATAAGGCCGGCTCTTGTTTTTCGCGTACAATATGGTGTGAGGACATGGGGGTTAGTGATTAGTTGATTGGTGATTAGAGATTAGGCCTATTCCCGTCATGCCGACCTTGTTTCGGCATCCCATTAGCAGGGCAACCTATCTTATAAGACCCCCAAGCAAGTTCGGGATGACGCTTTGCTTACGCAAAACTGCATAAAAAAAGCCATCCTTGCAGATGGCTTTTAAATATCATATCGGCAATTATTTCCTGCGGCCAAATATGCGCAGCAGAAATAAGAATAGGTTCACAAAATCAAGATATAATGATAATGCACCCATTAATGCTAATTTTTTACCGTCGGCATCACCGTATTCAATACCGGCACCAATGCGTTTCAATTTTTGCACGTCGTAAGCGGTTAAACCAGTGAAGATGGCCACGCCAAAAAAGCTAAGCACATAATCAAATTGCGCACTATGCAAAAACATATTAATTACCGATGCAATGATCAAACCTATCAAAGCAATAAACAGCAGCGACCCTAACTGTGTCAGGTCTGTTTTAGTAGTATAACCGGCTATAGCCATTACCCCAAACAATACCGTTGCCGTAAGGAACACATTAAATACCGAGGCTGCTGTATAAATTAATAATATACCCGAAAGGCTGATACCCAAAGTAGCCGCATATACCACAAATAGTATGGCCAGTACAGGGTAAGATATCCTGTTGAACCCAAAGCTGATCAACAGCACAAAGGCCAAAGGAGAAAACATAGCCAAAAGGCCTAACCCGCTTAAGCCATCGGTTTGGGGGTTAAACAAATAAGCGCGCAGGTCTGGGTTATTTGCAAATTCGTATGCACAAAAAGTTGAGATAGCCAACGCCGCAAACATCCATAAAAACACGTTTGCCAAAAACTTGCGCGATAAGGTCTGCTCATCGTCCAGTTGTACTACACTATCATAAGTGTAATTATTATCCTTAATTTCCATTTTTATTTTTATTCGATTTTAGTTGATTTTTATATAAAGTTACGCAAATTAGATGAAGATTTAGTTAAGACGTTTAGTCATAGTTTCTTCAACTTTTTTAAATACCTGTAAGGGTTTTAGCGTCCGCCAGCCCAACTCATTTAACGCGCCGCCAAAATTTATATAGTAATCGATATTACTGTTTTTAAACTCGCGGATCACGTGCTCCTGGAAATTCACACCGGCTATCCAGCCATCTTCAACCTCTTGGAACCATTCTTCATAATAACAATCATCCGATGCATGGAAGTTCAGCACGTTCTCGCCTATCAGCACAAACTTATTCACGCCCTGGTCTACCATTACATCAAACAGTTCGCGCTTCATCAGCATAATATCGTTGTTAATGGCATCGTTCCATTCGCCAATAAATTCAATAATACTGTAACCGCGCTCGTAATCAACAAATAATATCTTCAGGTACAGCGTGTTCGATCCGAATGAATCCCACTGCGGGTGTATCAGGTAGTTGTATAATTGTTTATCAAACTCAAACTCGTTGTATTCAGTTGAGTAAAATGGAGATTGCATATCTTCTGCCGCAATGTAATCATCCCTCCACCTGTAATATGGCTCAATCTCGTGCATGATCTTTTAAATGTGCGGGTATGCAAATGTGCAAGTATGCAAATTTTTTGCATCGGCACTATTTACATTGCACCTTATAGTTTAAATTCGATATTCATTTGCACCTATGCACATCTGCATATTTGCACATCACTTCGCTTTCTTCACCCGGTTGTGCTGTTCTACAGCCTTGCGCACGCTGCCATAGGTTTTTAAAAGTTCGGCAGCAGCATCTTCACCTAAGCCTGTCTCGTCCATCACCATGCGGGTGCCTCTGTCAACCAGTTTATGATTGGTTAACTGCATGTCTACCATTTTATTGCCTTTTACCCTGCCCAGTTTTATCATTACGGCAGTGCTTAGCATATTCAGTACCAGCTTTTGCGCGGTACCCGCCTTCATCCGGGTCGATCCGGTTACAAACTCGGGACCGGTAACCACCTCAACAGGGTATTGCGCTTCGGCAGCTACAGGGCCGCCGCTATTGCATACAATGCAGCCTGTTGCCAAACCCATTTGGTTGGCCTTACGCAACCCGCCAATAACATAAGGTGTAGTGCCCGATGCCGCTATGCCCACAACCACGTCCTTACTGTTAATGTTATACTCTCCCATATCTATCCAGGCCTGTTCTGGATCGTCCTCGGCAAATTCAACGGCGCGGCGTATGGCGCCATCGCCGCCAGCTATAATGCCTATCACCCAATCAAAGGGCACACCATAGGTTGGTGGGCACTCAGATGCATCAACAACGCCCAGCCTGCCGCTGGTACCTGCACCTATATAAAATAAGCGGCCGCCATTACGCATGCGTTCGGTAACTACTTCTACCAATTTCTCAATCCTGGGTATTTCTTTCTCCACGGCGTAGGCCACAGTTTTATCCTCATCATTAATATGATGAAGCAATTCGCCCACCGGCATTTGCTCCAGGTTGTTATAATTCGATTCCTTTTCGGTAACTAATCTCATCAGGTTATAAACAGATAAACAAAAATCAGTAAAATTTAGTATAATCTAAACAATACCTGTATTAAAAATTATATGCTGTAATCAGCAATGTTTAACTTTGGTGCATAATAATGAAAAGAGCGGCGGCAATTATCTTCAGATCCATCATATTAATATTAACCGGTGTTACCATCGGCTTGTTAATTAACGGCCAAAATTTCCCGGGGCAACACTTAGGCTATCCATTTGCAAATGATAACAAACTTGAAAAAACTTTGCAGTTGGTTAAAGACAAGTATGTGGATACCGTTAATATAGCCCGGGTTGAGGGCGAAGCTATAAATAATATCCTTCAAAACCTCGATCCGCATTCGCTTTATTTGCCCCCTCAGCAAGCGCAATCTATTAATGAACGGCTGGAGGGCGAATTTAACGGTATTGGAATAGAGTATCAATTACTGCGCGATACCATGTTTGTTACCCAGGTGTATGCCGGTGGCCCCGCTGCAAAAGCCGGCGTAAGGGTGGGCGACCGGGTGATGACCGTAGATAACAAACCTTTTTCGGGCACCAGCCTTAAGCCCGAACTAATAAATAAAACATTACGAGGCGAAAAAGGGACTACTTTAACCCTGGGCGTAACCGATATGGCGGGCAAAGCCCCCTTAAAACAGTGCCTTATAACCCGGGGCCATGTTGACCTGAGCAGCCTTGATGCTGCCTATATGGCGGCACCTAAAATTGGCTATATTAAACTGGGCAAGTTCGCAGCTACATCCGATACCGATTTCCGCGCGGCGCTGCAAAAATTAAAAGCCAGCGGATTAAAAAACCTGGTAATAGACCTGCGCGGCAATGGCGGCGGGTATCTTAGCGCGGCTACCTCGTTAGCCGACGAGTTTTTACCCAAAGGAAAGCTAATAGTTTATACAAAAGGCGTGCATGAGCGCCGCACCGATTACTTTGCGTCAGACTCGGGCATGTTCCAACAGGGTAACCTGGCGGTATTGATAGATGAGTATTCGGCATCGGCCAGCGAGATACTTGCAGGCTGCCTGCAGGACCTTGACCGCGCCACTTTAGTAGGACGGCGGTCGTTTGGTAAAGGGCTGGTGCAGGAACAGTTCCCTTTCGGGGATGGCTCGGCTATTAATTTAACCGTGGCCAGGTATTATACCCCTTCAGGCCGCTCTATCCAAAAATCGTACAAAAATGGAGTAGATAGCTACCATAATGAAATTGCCGACCGGATGCAGAAAGGCGAATTATACTCGGCCGCCAATACGTTGAAGGATAGTTCATTCCGTAAGGTATCTTATTACCATACATCGAAAGGTAAAAAAGTTTATAGCGGCGGCGGCATTATGCCCGATATTTTTATCCCAGCCGATACTAATACAAACACCCCGCTGATCCAGGACTTGAACCAGCAGCAGTTATTTACCGCTTTTTTAATTGACAGGCTTTATCCTATCTTTAAGAAGTATACTACCGATGATGATTTTATCAGGAATTTCCAGGTGAGTGATCAGTTGTTTACCGATTTTATTGTCTATTCATCGGCCACCATTAAAGAAATGGATTCGCGCGAGTTGCGGGAATCGAAACCCAATATTAAAAAACTGCTAAAGGCCTACATGGCCCGCTTTATGTGGGGCGATACGGCCTATTATCGCGTAGTTAACAATGATGATCCGGCTGTAATGAAGGCAGTAGGCATATTGAAACAGCAAAAACCAGTGCTATTAGCTAACCGCTACCCTAATAATTAATCCCTGTCCTCTTCTTTCATCGGTACAACCAGCACGGGCACTTCCGCATGACGTATCACGTGCTCTGCCACGCTACCCATTAACAGGCGGTCTAACCCTGTGCGGCTGTGCGTACCAATAACAATCATATCGGCATTAAAATCTTTACTGCATTTTATAATACCCTCGGCCGTATCACCATATTCGGTAAAATTAGTAATGGGCGTATCCTTGCCATATTTTTTTGTGGCAGCAGTCAGCATAGTACGCGCTTTTTCATCCTGAATATGATAAAGCTCGGGTACCACCATATCGCTGGTGGTATCAAATGGCATCCCTATACCCGCATCAACCGAGGGGGCGGGTGCAGTAACAACAGGCTCAATAATATGTATCAGGCCAACTTCGGCTTTTAGCTTATGGGCAAGATTAAAACCATATTCAACAGCATGTTCGGCAAATTTACTGTCATCAATACCAATAAGGATCTTTTTCATACGGATAGGCTTTTTGGGTGATAAGTATAAAGATAAACAATTAAGAAAGGATATGTTTTGAACAGCTATTAGAAATTGATATCTTGTTTATCAAAATAAATATCCATGAAGCGTTTGGGTTTGTCTTGCTTTAGTTTAATGATTGTTTTATTGCTGTTTAATTGTACAGGAAACATTAAAAAATCAATTACTAAAAATAACAAGTACGATAAATTATGAGCCTATATCAACCTATTAATATTGATACATTTAAAGTGTTTTCAGCTGAAAATACTGATAGTGCAGGCTACAAATTCAAAGGAAAGCGGATAGACACTACCCTTTTATATTTACTTCCTAAAGGGATACTATGGGATGATACCGAATGCTTTGCGGTTTATAAGTTTACTATTGATAAAAATAATATTGGTTTAATTACACGTACGCCGGGTCAGTATTCAACATCCTCAATTAAATTGCTTGTTTACGACAAGCGTAAAGATACGATTAACGATTTTTTTGAATTAGCCGAAAAATGGGGTGATGCTGGTGATGTGTTAGAGAAGGTTGCCTGGATTTATAAAGCCGATAATCATAAGTTTAATTATCTGATATGGGAAGAATTCTCACACTACAACAGTATCGACAATGATAAAGATACATCTGTAAACCGTGATGATACGTATTCACTTTTAGAAATTAGTAACGCTAAGCACGATACCCTAAACAAAAAAGCAGAAGCTTTATTCAAAAAGTTTAAAGGCAAAAAGTAATCACTTCCGTCTCTGCGCGCTATATATCCCTACTTTTCCGCTACACAAATAGGCTACAAAACAAGCCAGCGCATAAAAAAGCACAAAGTTTATCCCAAACAGCTCTATACCCATAACCGTGCAGGCCAATGGCGTTTTGGTGGCGCCCGCAAAAACTGCTATAAAGCCCAGGCCAGCAAACAGGCTAACCGGGGCGTTTAGCAAACCAGCCAGCGTATTACCTAAAGTCGCGCCAATATAAAATAGCGGGGTAACTTCGCCGCCCTTAAAACCGGTGCCTAAAGTGATAACGGTATAAACCAGCTTCCATAGCCAGCTAAAGAGATCAGCGCCGCCCTGCTGAAAGGCTGAAACAATGGTTATCGCACCGGGATATTCAGGACTGACACCCAGGCTTAAATAATCGGGTTTACCGATAAGAAAGGTTAGCGCAATAATGATAAGGCCGCCGCAGATGGGTATCAGCCAGCTGATCTTGATCAGCTTATTAAAAGTATCCTTTACCACATGTGCCGACTTGGCAAAAGCATAACTTGTCAGTCCGAATAAGGCCGCTGCCGGTATGGTTTTTAGCAGCAGCAAAACATTAGCGTTGAAAGCGTGCCCATAAAAAGCATACCCGCCGGGGATATTGCCGATATGATAGGGCGTGTGCATTACCCCCCAGGCCGATACGGTATAATCGCCCACAAACCCGGCAATAAGGCAGGGCAGCCAGGCCTCATATTTAAAACGGCCAACCGTTAACACTTCCAGCGCGAAGATGAAGCCTGTTAGCGGCGTACCAAACACGGCCCCAAACCCGGCGGCAATACCGGCGGTCAGCAGCATTTGCTTATCATGGTCATTCAGTTTAAACCAACCGGCAAACAGGTTAGCCAGGCTGCCGCCAATTTGCACGGCCGTACCCTCGCGCCCGGCCGAGCCGCCAAACAAATGGGTAATAACCGTAGTAGCCAGTATAAGCGGGGCCATGCGTTTAGGCACACCGGCGCCGGGCTGGTGTATCTCATCGATGATGAGGTTATTCCCTTTTTCGGACGAACCGCCGTACCATTTGTATAGCAAATGTATCACTATGCCCGCCGCAGGCAGCAAATACAATAACCAGTTATGCTGAAAACGGAAATGAATGGCCCAGTTTAACAACCATAAAAATAAGGCTACCATACTGCCAATAGCCACAGCAACAGGTATGGTAACAAGCGCGGGACGGATAATGGCCGGTGAAAACAGTTTTTTAAGCATAACCTACAGACAAACATAATTATTTCGGATTTCGAATGTGGGATTTCGATTTTTTTTCTTTTGTGGGGGCGAACCAATCCGAAATCGAAATCCGAAATTACATACCTTTGCCCTATGTCCATTTCCCCCGAAATAGAAAAAAGAATTGCCGAACTGCAGGAAAAGTACGAAGCTATGGGCCAGGATATGGCATCGTACCTGGACGGCTTGCTATATGCCGATTTCCTGACGTATTGGGACTATATCCACCTGGATACGTTATTAAGCCTGCAAAGCCCCAAAACGCCGTTCCCTGACGAGGAGATATTTATTATCTATCACCAGATAACCGAACTGTATTTTAAACTGGCCCTGCACGAGTGCAGGCAAATTGCGCAGCAGTCGCCGTTAAACGTCGATTTTTTTGCAGCGCGGCTAAAACGTATTAACCGTTATTTTGAAGCATTAACACAATCGTTTGAAATTATGGTGGATGGGATGGAAAAGGAACAATTCCTAAAATTCCGGATGTCATTACTTCCCGCCAGCGGGTTCCAATCGGGACAGTACCGCATGATTGAAATTTATGCAACCGATTTTATAAACCTGGTAGCTAAAGATAAACGCGAGGAATTGCGGGGGGGCACTATTGAAGATCAATTTGAATACATCTACTGGAAATTTGGCGCTACCGAGCTATCAACCGGTAAAAAAACCTTGACGCTGAAACAGTTCGAGAAAAAATACGCCAAAATTTTTACTGAATTAGCGCATGCGACTGCCACCTCAAATTTTAATTCGCTTTATACCCAGTTAAAGGCCACCGGGCAGGCTACCCCGCAACTGGAACAGCAGCTGCGCGAACTTGATGTAAATATAAATGTGAACTGGCCGCTATCGCACTATAAATCGGCCGTGCGCTACCTGCACCGCGAGCCCGAGGAAATTAAAGCTACGGGTGGTACCAACTGGCAAAAATACCTGCCCCCGCGTTTCCAGAAACGCATATTCTATCCGCAACTATGGAGTGCTGCGGAGCTGGAAAATTGGGGAAAGGCCTGGGTGGAAAAAGCATTGGAGGGTTGATGGCTTATCGATCATAATCGTCATACTTGATATTGAGCATGTTAATGTCAATTTTTACAGACGCCATGAACCATCATCTATGAACTATGAACCAAATTTCCTAACTTGCCACTTTTCCAATAATAATTCTACACGCCATGACTGAGACGCTGGACATTAAGATCACCAAAACGCAAAATTCGCGTTTATCGCAAACAGATTTTAGTAATTTACCCTTCGGACGCATTTTTACCGACCATATGTTTGTGGCCGATTACGCCGATGGTGAATGGAAGAATTTTGAGATCGTCCCTTATGGCGAGATCGGGCTTAGTCCTGCTATTTCGTCTATCCATTACGGACAAGCATTTTTTGAAGGTTTAAAAGCTTACAAACATGCTGATGGTACGGTAACTGTATTCCGTCCGGAAAAGAACGCGGCACGGGCCAATAAATCGGCCGAACGCCTTTGCATGCCTACCCTGCCCGAAGATATTTTTGTAAGCAGTATTGCCGCTCTGGTCGACCTTGAGCGCGATTGGATACCTACCGCGCCAATGCATTCGTTATATATCCGCCCGGTGATGTTCGCTACCGACCCTTACCTGGGTGTTACCCCGTCAAAAACCTACAAGTTTGTGGTATTAACCTGCCCGGTAGGCCCTTATTTTTCAAAGCCGCTGCGTGTAAAATTTGAAACACATTATACCCGCGCTGCCGAAGGTGGTTTTGGCTATGCCAAAGCAGCCGGCAACTACGGCGGTTCAATGCTGCCATTTAAGAAAGCTGCGGAAGAAGGCTTTGACCAGATCATCTGGACTGACGCTAAAGAGCATTTATATGCCGAGGAAATGGGCGCGGCCAACGTTATGTTTATGCTGGATGGTACACTGGTAACCCCATCAACCCGCGATACTATTTTAGATGGTGTAACCCGCGATACTGTTTTAGCATTGGCCCGCAGCTGGGGTGTGCCGGTTGAAGAGCGCCGTGTATCGATAGCTGAAATTGTAGAAGGGGCCAAAACAGGCAAACTAACCGATGCCTTTGGTGCCGGTACAGCGGCCACTATTGCCCCGGTTGGCGAATTCCATTACGATGGCGTTGATTACAAGTTAAGCGACCCAACCACCCGCGAATTCTCGCAAAAAGTATTAAAAACTTTAGATGCCATACGCTACGGCAACGCGCCCGACGAGTTTGGCTGGAACCATATTGTGGCTTAATTAAATTTAAGCTGCAAGCAAAAAGGGCATTGATCATTGATCAATGCCCTTTTTATTTATCACAATTTGTCATTTCGAACGAGGTACGAGGAGAAATCTTATACGACCCACCTATCGCATGTATAAGATTTCTCCCTGTCGGTTCGAAATGACATCTTTTATTTCGTCATATACAGTTTCCCGCATACCATCCCACTTGTAATAGGAAAGGTTTTATTGATAAGCCTTTTTTATTTATCACTCCCTCATGCCGAACTTGTTTCGGCATGACGATATGGTTACGTTATTCAACCGAAACAGTTAAGCCTTCCTGCTGAAGTATTTTCCGGTAGATCTCTACCTCAGTAAACGAGCCTTCTAATATAGCGCACTTGCCTTCGTTATGTACCTTCCAGGCTATTTTTTCGGCTTGCGGTTCGGAGTAGTCCAGGTATTTGATCATGCAATGAATAACATGGTCGAACGTATTGTGGTCATCGTTCCATAATATCAGGCGGTGCATCTCTTTTAAGCCCGCCAGCACCTCTTCAAGGGTGAACGTTTCTTCTTGTACCTCTGTTGGCATATGTAAAGGCAAAGTTACTCAAAAAACCTGCAATAAAAATGTTAAAATAGTGTTGATACAGCACATCATATATTGTTTATATTAAGTTAAATATTTTTTAAATACCCTTAACCATCAATACCCCAATGAAAAAGAATTTATCTTTTGGCTGTGCCATTAGCATGCAGCTTTTATTTGCAATTGCCGTACCGGCACAATCTAAAACTAACAGTAATACACTACAACCACCGCCGCCGGCTGTTAAAATTGACGGCAAATTGGACGAATGGGGTGATAGCCTGCGCTATTACAACGAAGAAAAAAAATTAAACTATACGCTGGCCAATGATAACGACAATTTGTATGCGGCCATCCGCATTAACGACCGCAGCGAGCAGGCACGCATTTTGGGTGCGGGCTTAACCTTAAGTATTAATACCAAAGGCAAAAAGAAAGGCGATTATACCCTTACTTTCCCCATTGCTGAAGCAGGTATGAACAACCGCCTGGGTATGGGTGCACGTAAGCCTGATGAAAGTATAACCCAGGAAGACCGCGACCAGCTAATACGCGCCCGACTTACTAAGCTACGCGACATTAAGGTGACCGGCTTTAAGGATATTGAAGGCGATATAATAACCACTACTAATACCTACGGCATTAAAACAGCTATTGATTATGATGCTAATGGCTATTTGATCTATGAAGCCTCCATCCCGTTAAAGCTATTCGGCAGCTTCAAAGCTGGTAAAGATGAATGGGCCTTTAATTTTAAAATAAACGGCCTAACCAAACCTGAAATGGGCGAGGGTGGCATGCGCCGTGGTGGCGGTGCCGGCGGTATGGGCGGCGGTGGCGGTGGCGGTGGCGGAATGGGTGGTGGCATGCGTGGCGGCGGCATGGGCGGCCGACGTGGCGGCGGTATGCGCAGTGGCAGTAACATAGGAGAAAACACTGCAAGTGCCGACCGCGCTGAACTATTTAAATCTGTTGATTTTTGGGAGAAGTATTTTTTAAATAAGTGATCGGGAATAGAGATTGAAGGTTAAAGATTAGAGGTTAGTTAAAATCCGACTAATCTCTAATCTTTAATTAACCGATCTCTACACTATTCCACGTTATACCTATAAACCTGCCGGCCTATATGGCCGTCGTTATCTATTCCTTCAACCACTACCCGGTAGGTGCCTTTTGCATCCGCGTTAAAAAATTCTACCGATGCGCTGCCATCTTTATTGGTTACCATGTTAGGTTTCCAGAAAATAGTAGTACGCAGGTCGGCCATTTTAGCATTGGTTTTAGGGTCATCATACTTAGGCGCATAAAACTCGCGCGAGCGATAATACCCTTTAGGCGAATAGGTAACTATGCCCGGTGCATAACGCGTATAATTAGTATCCGAGCCGCCCCGTTTGGTTGAAATTACCAATACACCGCCTGCACCGCGCCCACCGTAAATGGCCGTGTAAGCAGTCGTGCGCAAAACTTCAATGCTTTCCACATCAGCTGCGCTAATATCATCAATAGAAAAATCATCACTCATTTGCATGCCGTCAAGCACAATTAACATTGGCGTATGCATGCTACGGGTTGAAAAGGCTTGCCCATCTCTGAATATTACAAAACTGGCGCGCCCGTTTAAGCACTGCGATAAGGTGGGGCACGAGTTAAATATATCACCCTTCAATACCTGGTCGGCATTGCCGGCACCGTTCAGGTTGTTACTAACATCCGGCGCTTTCTTCTTTTCAGTTATCACTACCTCTTTCAACGCGGTAGCATGGTTCCCCACACCATATTTAACCTGTTCAAGGTATTGGCTTTTGCTATTTTTAAGATAATCGGATAACCCGTTGCTGATATTTACCTGAATATCGGGCGCATTTTTGTTTTTACCGGTTGATGGCGGGGCAACACGGTCAAGTTCAATTTCTACATACTTGCTGTTTTTTTGGGTGCGCGCCTGCACAATAAATCTTACACTATCCTTAAATATCAGGTTTTTGTAAATGAACCGTCCCTGGTCATCGGCCACGGTATCCAAAACAAAAAAACCACCGCTGGTACTTAGCAGCATTACCTTAGCCTTAGGCACAGGTTTGCCCCCGCTTGTTTTTATAGTACCCGATATGGTTAGCGATTTCTCAGCCGCAAAGGTTTGCGGCGGGAATACATCATTTAATAATTGCTTCCAAACAAAGCGGCGGTAGCCCTGGGTAAGCAGCAGCGCGTCCAGGTCGGCGTTGGTTTGCTCGGTTGGGTTAGTAAAATAATAGTTTGGCTTTTCAATGTACCCTTTCAGGTCGGATGTAAGCAATAGCTGGCTCAATATCGTAGTTTCGGCTGTTTCATCAACAGGCACTTTTGTCTCGTCGGTTACCGCTACCGAAAAGCTGCCGACGACTGGTTTATCCGTAGCATCTTTAGCGGCAAGGTTAAGCTTCACCTTTTCGCGCGTAGTGTAGCTTTGCTTTTCTGTACTTATGCCCAGCTTAAGCTCATCAGGGTTTCGGATAAAAGCCAGTCGCTCGTTCAGTGGCTCGCCGGTTGAAGAGAACAGGGTAAACTGCACTAACCCTGTTGGGAAACGACTTTTGGGTATAGATGCCGCGAAGCTTGCACTGGTGATATGCGTTTTGGCCGCATAATAAACTTTGCCATTTTGTTGTGCAACTAAATTTATCTCGGCATTGCCTTTATCTACAATATCCTGGCTGGTGCCCACTTTTACCAGCACGGTTGAAGGATCGGCGGTATTTACACTCAGTAAAAAACCACTTGCTGCAGCAACGGGCAGGGTAACTGTACTTTCAGACCCATCAGGCAGGGTTACCACTGCTTTATAAGTTTTACCGGCCTGCGGCATCATCACTACATATCCCATTCCAAAATGCGTTGCGCCCATACGGGCTACATCCTGGTTATCATTATCTTTAATTATACCTTTAACATCAACACCCAGGCCATCGGCGCCGGTTGCTTTAAAACCTATCTTGCCGCGCACCCCTGCTACCATATTGCCCCCTTCGGGAAAAAACTGTATATCTATTTTTGAGGAAAGCGCTTTTACCGCCACTGTTTGTGTGCTCACCTTTTTATCGGCATACTTAATATTGGTGACAATGCGGCCCAGTTTTAACTGGTTGGCCGCTGTTGCAGTAAAACTTACATTCATCACCCCATTAGCATCGGTAATACCCTTGCCCCTGGCCGCGCTGCGCCCGTCAAACTGCACATCGTAGCTTACCTCCTTGTTAGCGTAGGCAATGCCGTTCAAATCGGTGTAGGTTATGGAGGCGTTTACTTTTTGCTGGTTATTTGGCGCTGTGGTATAGGTGTACACGGCTTTGGTAAAAACGGTATTATTCACAGCGTTGCCAATTTGTATGGTTTTGTCAAAAAAGTATTCATCGCCTGCATTACGCATGTAATTGGTGTAGGCCCGTATACGATAATTGCCAGCCGCCAGGCTATCGGGCAGGTTAAAATCGCCCCAGGTAATACCATTTTGTACCGGCAGTTTGATAGCCCGTTTAATGGAATCCCTGTCATCTATCAGCTCTACATTTAATACAGAGCTTAAAGCCGAAAGCTGATGGTTTACACCTATGGTTATATAGGCTTTAAACCATATATCATCGCCGGCTGCATAATAAGGCTTATCCAGGTGCAGGTATACTTTTTCCTGCGGGTCTTCGTCCGTCCACTTATTTAGCTGGGTAACTATCTTTTTAATAGGGTCATCATCCACCCGCGCGAATACGAATAAGGCGATAACAGACAAAACAGTTGCAACAAGGCTAAGTATTTTTTTAGGTTTCATAGGGATAAATAATTACTAAAGCTACGGAAAAAATCGAGCACAGTTATACGCCAGATCTTCATAGGTCGAAAATTCATCAATTCTTCATTTACTCAGACATCAGATGACAGACAGGGTTTAATGCCCCGGCATCTACAATTTTTCCTACAGATTTATATCACTATCTTGTGTAAAATTTCGGACAATGAAAAACTTAACCCGCGTAATGGCTGTTGCCTGCGCTTTAACTTTAGCCGGCATTAGTTTAAACCATGCTGCGGCCCAGGGCAAAACAGGTTTCCATGTAATAAAGGATATCCCTATCCATAGCACGGGCGGCTGGGATTATATTACTGTTGATGGAACCAATAAACGCATTTATACATCGCACGGTAACCAGGTAAATATTCTATCGGTCACTACAGGCGATTCCATTGGTTATATACCTAACACCCCGGGTGTACATGGCATTGCTTTGGTTACGGCTATAAACAAAGGTTACATTAGCGCGGGGCGCGCCAATAAAGTGATAGTATTCGATCTGAAAACCTTAGCCGTATTAAGTGAAATACCGGCGGGCACCAATCCGGATGCTATATTTTACGAACCCTATAGCAAAAAAGTATATGCTTTTAACGGACGCAGTATGGATGCTACAGTTATAGATGTTACTACCGATAAAGTTATAGCCACTATCCCCTTAGGAGCTAAACCCGAAGCGTGCGTATCTGACGGAAAGGGGAAGGTGTTTGTAAATGCCGAAACTACCAACGAGGTATTAATGATAAACGCCACCACTTTAAAAGTTGAGGCGCGCTATAAAATTGAAAAAGGCGACGAGCCATCGGGTTTGGATATCGACCGCAAAACCAATCGCCTGTTTATTGCCTGCGGCGGTAATAAAACTATGGTAGTGATGGATGCCGCCAATGGTAAAAACCTGGCTAATTTCCCCATTGGCGACAGCGATGGTTTAGTATTCGACCCCGAGTTGAAAATGGCTTTCGCATCAAACGGCGAGGGCACCATCAGCGTGGTTAAAGAAATAAGCGCCGATAAATTTGAGTTTGTTGAAAATATAACAACCGAACCAAGCGCCCGCACCATTGGTGTTGACCTGACGACGCATAAATTATATTTACCGGCCGCGAAAACTGAACCAGGCGTAGCCACCGCTACAAATGCAAAACCCCGCCCAAGGCAAATACCGGGATCGTTCCATATTATTGAAGTAGGAAAGTAGTAGAATTAATTATATTCATTTGAAGCCGGGTTCTTTGGAATTCGGCTTTTTTGTGGCTATTAAAACTTATTCTTCCACATCATACTTTCAACCGGACGGGTAGTAGGGTTGTTGTATTTGGCGTTCTCTTTATGGTTATATAAGGTTTCAATATCGCCTTCAACCACAAAATATATCAGCTGACCGATAGGCATCCCGGCATAAATACGTACCGGTTGCGCGCATGATATTTCCAGCGTCCAGGTATTGCAAAAGCCCACATCGCCCTTGCCTGCAGTGGCATGGATATCGATACCCAAACGGCCCGTGCTTGATTTACCTTCTAAAAAAGGGATATGTTTATGGGTTTCGGTATATTCAAGGGTTACACCCAGATAAAGCGTGCCCGGTTGCAGCATAAAACCATCCTTAGGTATCTCGAAGTTGTCTATCTCGTTATGCACCTTGGCATCCAGCACACGGTTGCGATAAGTGGCCAGGTATTTACCTAAATGCACATCGTATGAATTTGTACCCAAACAATCGCGTTTAAACGGTTCGATGATAATATTTCCTTTATCAATCTCTTCTAAAATGCGCTTGTCTGACAATATCATATTCGTGGGCTTAAGGCTGACTAAATTAGAATTATTTGGAGTAATTTTGCCATGCTTTTTTAATTTTAGTTTTATGGCTATAGCCTTCAGCAAGCAGATAGATGCAGATACCGAGTTCGCCCTATGGAAGATAGAGGAAGAAGCCGAAGACCTGTATGCCAAACTGCAGTTAAATGAAGAAGAAAAAGCATTTATTGAACAGCTGCGCCATGGCAAACGCCACCTGCACTGGCTGGGCACACGTGTATTGTTACGCACTATGCTTCGCACCGATGAATACATTGATTGCAAGATAGACGCGCACGGCAAACCCTACCTGGTGAACCTGCCCTATCATATTTCATTAAGCCACTCATTTGATTACGCCGCGGTAATGATCAGCAAGAAAGCAACCGTGGGAATTGACATTGAACAGATACAGCAAAAGGTAGCACGCATTGCACCCCGGTTTATGAACCCCGGCGAATTAGCCGCTATCCCGCAGGATGAACAGTATATCAAATCGCTTTATGCAGCCTGGTGTGCTAAGGAAGCTGTTTATAAATGTTACGGGCAAAAAGAAGTTTCATTTATGGATAACATTGCCCTGCAGCCTTTCAGCTTTGAACCCGAAGGCAGTATACAAGCACAATTACATAAAGGTGACGTGAAACTGGATTACACTGTGCGATATTTGCAATACCAGGATTATATGGTAGGATACGTTAAGGGAGCTTAATAATGAAAAACAAACAGGTATTTTTCCAGGATTGGGGGTTAGTAGATTACAAGCAGGGCTGGGACCGCCAGGAAATGCTTTTTAACGAAACCGTTAAGCAAAAACTTAACCTGCGGAATAAAGAACTTGCCCTAAGCGGAAGTACCGAGCATACCTACGACCATTGTGTAGCCGAAGAAACCCCAAATTATCTTGTTTTTTGCGAACATCCGCACGTATATACGCTGGGCAAAAGTGGTCATGCCGAGAACTTGCTGCTGGATGAACAGGGTTTAAAAGATAAGCAGGCCACTTATTACCAGATCAATCGCGGTGGGGATATTACCTACCATGGCCCGGGGCAAATTGTAGGGTACCCGATATTAGACCTGGATAACTTTTTTACAGATATTCACCTGTACCTGCGCACGCTGGAAGAAGCGGTGATATTAACCCTGGCCGATTATGGCCTAACTGCCGGCCGTTACCCCGGCTATACCGGTGTTTGGTTTGATGCTGATAACGACCGTGCCCGTAAAATTTGTGCCATGGGCGTACGGTGCAGCCGCTGGGTAACCATGCACGGTTTCGCGTTCAACGTTAATGTGAACCTTGATTATTTTAAAAACATTGTGCCCTGCGGTATTGACGATAAAGCGGTAACATCGCTGCAAGCCGAACTGGGCCGCGAGGTTGATATGGAAGAAGTTAAAAAAATCCTTAAACATCATATTTCCGTACTTTTTGGTATGGAGATAGTATGAAAGGATTAATTTTAACCATAATAGGGATAAGCAGTTTGCTGGCCTGTTCAAAATCTGTGATATCATTACCGGATGCTCCTGATACCAACGTGCAAATTATGCCTGTAAGCAATACTCCCATTACTTATTTAGCCTTAGGCGACTCCTATACTATTGGTGAGGCGGTATCACAAAAGGATTCTTTTCCTTTTCAGTTAGTGGATAAGCTAATCAATTACGGTGTACAGAACCCTACCGTAATAGCCCAAACCGGCTGGACAGCCGACAACCTGATCGCGGCCATAAACAGCAGTGGCATTAACGGCCAAACTTATGATATAGTAACCCTGCTTATCGGTGTTAACGACCAATACCAGGGGCTTAGTCAAACTAACTATCGTACTAAGTTTGTGCAACTGGTAAATATGGCCATCACTTTTGCTAAAGGAAACAAAAAACGGGTTTTTGTAGTGTCCATTCCCGATTGGGGCGTAACGCCCTATGCAAGTAGCAGGGAAGCGACCATCGGGCCGGAGATAGATCAGTTTAACGCCATTAATAAGGCCGAAAGCGACAAAGCAGGCGTAAATTATATCAACATCACCCTTATATCAAAACAAGCGGCTACCGACAACACACTTATAGCTGCTGATGGCCTGCACCCCTCGCCTGCTATGTATGCTCAGTGGGTATTGGCCATTGCGCCGGTTGTAACAAGCCAGCTCAAATAAAACGTTGCTCTCCCGCGCGTAACGCTCCACTCGGCGTTAAATTATGTTAAACCCTTTGGCTTTTTATAAAACATGCTGATTGTTTTTATTACTTTCGTCCAACTAAACAGCACCATATTGTAACACATAGACATGAATTACACTAAGACCAATAACATTTTCGGCTGGCTGGCTTTTTTTATAGCTTCGTTAACCTATATTTTAACGCTGGAGCCTTCGGCCAGCTTTTGGGATTGCGGCGAGTTTATTGCCTGTATCTATCGCCTGCAGGTGGCCCACCAACCAGGTGCACCGCTGTTTACCATGATAGGTAAAGTTTTCTCCCTGCTATCCATGGGCGATGTGCATAAAGTAGCGTATTGGACCAACATCGCCTCGGCACTGGCCAGCGGCGCTACCATTATGTTCCTGTTTTGGAGTATTACAGCTTTAGCTAAAAAAATATTAATTAAGCAGGATGGTGATTACAACATTACCAATACTATATTAATTATGGGCGCGGGTTTAGTTGGCGCGCTGGCTTATACCTGGTCTGATACCTTCTGGTTCTCCGCTGTCGAGTCGGAAGTTTACGCGCAATCATCCTTATGTACTGCTATTGTATTCTGGGCTATTTTAAAATGGGATGCCCATGCTGACGAGCCGTATGCTGATAGATGGCTGATATTTATAGCCTATATTATGGGCCTTTCTATAGGTATCCACCTATTAAACTTGCTGGTTATCCCTGCTATAGCGGTATTGGTTTATTTCCGTCGTTCTAAACAAGCTACTGCATCGGGCACTATTTGGGCTTTTTTACTGGGCTGCGTTGCATTAGGTGTGGTGTTATGGGGCGTTATTCAATATACGGTTAAAGGCGCCGCTTACTTCGATCTGTTCTTTGTAAACACGTTGGGCATGGGCTTTGGCAGTGGGGCTGTGCTTTTCTTTATACTGTTAATAGCTGCCATTATATTAGGCATTTACTATACCATTAAACCATCTAACGGTTATATCATTGCGTCTGCTGTTATCCTGATGATCCTTTTCACCATTAGTGGTGGCATATTAGGGTTTATCATTGGGGGTGCAATTTTAGCTGTGCTGGAATACCTGGTGAAGGTACGTCGCAAGCGTTATGTTTTAAACATGGCGCTGATTAGTATATTGTTTATTTTATTTGGTTACAGCTCATTTGTAATGCTGGTTATCCGCGCTAAGGCAGGCACCAACCTTAATAATAGCGACCCCGAAGATGCCTTTACGCTAAACAGCTATTTAAACCGCGACCAATATGGCGATACACCATTACTATACGGTCAATATTTTGATGCGAAAGCGATCGACCAAAAAGATGGTGCTAACATCTACCGTCGTGGTAAAACACAATACGAAGTAGCGGGCCATAAGCAGGTAACTGTTTATGATCACAATACCATTTTCCCAAGAATGTATAAAAATGATAAGCCGGATGCGGTACAGTTTTATAAAGACTGGATGCAGTTGGGGCAAGACCAAAGTCCTACGCTTATCCATAACCTGGGTTTCTTTTTAAGCTGGCAGGTTAACCAAATGTATACCCGCTACTTTCTGTGGAACTTTGTAGGCCGCACCAATGAAATGGACGGGCAAAACAGCAGCAGCGGTATTGATGGTAACTGGACCAATCCGCTGAAACCAAACAAAGCTTATCCATACGCGGTAACCAAAAGTAAAGCTTATGCCCGCATGTACGGCTTGCCGCTTATTATAGGTTTACTTGGCGCGGTATTCCACTTCCGCCGTAACCAAAAAGACGCGGGTATTGTAGGCTTACTGTTCTTTTTTACAGGTTTGGCCATTGTGCTTTATCTTAACCAGGACCCGCTGCAACCGCGCGAGCGTGATTATGCTTATGCCGGCTCGTTCTATGCTTTTGCCGTCTGGATTGGTTTAGGCGTGTTAGGTCTTGCTGAATTGTTTAGCCTGGGCAAAAAGATAAGCCCCAAAGTAGGTGCTGTTATAGCAACCCTAATATGTTTATTAGCTGCCCCTGTATTAATGGCCAGCCAGGAATGGAAAGGTCACGACCGCTCTACAAAATTCACTCCGCGGGATATGGCTACCAACTACCTTGAATCGTGCGCGCCAAACGCGATACTGTTCAGCTATGGTGATAATGATACTTACCCGCTATGGTATGCGCAGGAAGTTGAGGGTATCCGTCCCGATGTACGTATTGTAAATCTAAGCTTGCTGGGTACCGATTGGTACATCCGCCAGATGAAGCAAAAAATGAACGATTCGGCACCATTGCCTATCACCATGCCTGATGAGAAATTTGAGGCCGGTGTGCGCGACGTGATCTATACTAACGACCAGAAGATTGCCGGTGCTACCGAACTGAAGGAAGTATTTGATTTCTTAACGTCTGATGATCCGGCTGCAAAAGCGCAGTTGTTTGAGAACAGCCCGCCAATGAACTATATGCCTACCAAATCGCTGAAAATGGCTGCCAACCCAGATCAGTTAGTGAAAGATGGCGTTGTTCCTGCTGCAGATAAAGATAAAATTTTGCCGGAGATGGAGTGGAAATATACATCGAACTATGTGACTAAGGACAATCTGGCCATGATGGATATTTTAGCCCACAACAACTGGAAACGCCCCGTATATTTCACTATCACCGTTGGTACTGAAAACATGATGGGGATGGACAAATATCTGTATAACGAAGGCTTTGCTTACCGCTTGCTGCCGTTGAAGCCAGATACCGTAAACAACCAGCCGTTAGAAGCATCGAACACCATGATCATGTACAAAAACATGATGGAGAAGTTTAAATGGGGGAATATGAAGAATGCGAAATACCTGGATCATGAATCAACCACCATGTTCTATCCGCTTATTCTGAAACAGTTTACCATCCTTACCGATCATTTGATGAAGGAAGGTCATACTGACCTGGCTAAAAACGCACTGCAAAAATACGATGACGTAATGCCAAATATTGTGCCTTATGTAGATGTGGTAGCACGTAAATATTACCTTACAGAGTACGCTTATAAATTAGGTTCGAACCAGTTGGCTAATAAATGGACCAACGAAATGGACGATTATATTACCAACCTGCTGGATTACTATGCCGGTGTTTCTCAAAACGGATCAGGCGATGTAAACACCCGCGATATTCAGTTAACCATGTCGGTAATGAATGGCCTGATTGGCTTGACCAAGGATTTTCACCAGGATGCCCTTAATAAAAAACTGACCACCCAATTTAAAGATTACCAGGTTAAATTTGGATCGTTAATAGGCGCAGCGCAATAAGCTGGAACAGTTTAATACAAAACGCCCGGTTGTTATTACAGCCGGGCGTTTTGTTTAATGGGTATCAGGATGAATCCTTATTACCCGTGCTAATGGAACACACAGTATTATACTGTAGCAATACATCCCGATATTCTATAACTTTGCTTTATGATAAAACATCTGGATATCACCATTAAAGGCAATGTACAGGGCGTTGGTTTCCGGCAGGCTACAAAAGCTACAGCCGACCAGTTAGGTGTGCGCGGCACGGTAAAAAACCAACGGGATGGCAGCGTAGCTATAGAAGCCGAGGCCAACGATACCCTGCTGGATCTATTCCTTGATTTTTGCCACGAAGGCCCCGAAGGAGCCGAAGTTATCTCCCTGGAAAGCCATGAGGGTGAATTAAAAAACTATCGTAATTTTGAAGTACTAAGGCGGAATTTGTTTTAGTCCGTGTATATATTCAATCAAATTTCTCTGATCATTGTCAACTGCTAAAAAATTTGCCGGGCAAACAGCCATATACGGGTTAAGTACGATAGCATCGCGTACACTTAACTTCTTTTTAACCTCGGCTTACACGCGTATATACTCTAAAAGTATTTATGGCATATTTTCCAATATGTTTTCCTACGCATCTATGCTTCAGGCCTTAATGGCTTTTGGTATGGAAACTACATTTTTTAGGTACCTAAATAAACACGAAGACAGGAAAAGCCAGGTTTACAATAACGCCTTCGCGGCTATAATGGGTATCACATTAATTTTTTTGGCTGTATCATTACTATTTATCAACCAGATTACACGATATATTGCTATTGAGCCAACCACTTCTTATCACGATTATAAGCTATATGCGCTTTACTTTATCTCCTTTTTAGTGATAGATGCATGGTGTGTTGTGCCTTTTGCAAAAGTGCGTGCCGATGGGCGGCCAGGACGATATGGCATTATAAAAATGACCAACGTGCTTACCTTCATTGGTCTTAACTTGTTATTCATGTATGGTTTGCCGTTTGTAGTTAGCCATCATTATCCGGGTGCGGCATGGATAAGTAGCTGGTTTAGAAAAGGCTGGCTGGGCTATATCTTTTTGTCGAACCTTGCAGCAAGCGCAATTACTTTGGTGTTACTATTGCCTGAAGTGCTTAAGTTTAAACTAAATCTGGACAAGCCGATATTCAGGAATATGCTTGTTTACAGCTTCCCGGTATTAGTTGCAAATTTCTCGTTTATCATTAACGAGAACCTGGATAAAATGCTACTGGCCAAGATACTACCTGAAAATATTGCCAGCGAGCAACTAGGTATTTATGCTGCCTGTGCTAAAATATCTATCTTCCTAAATCTTTTTGTGCAGGCGTTCCGCTTAGGTGCGGAGCCGTTTTTTTTCAGCCATGCTAAAAATAAAAACGCCGGGCATACCTATTCGCGTATAATGGATTATTTTGTTATTGCGGTAAGCCTTGGTTTTTTAGGTATTATAGCAAACATCGAACTGCTTAAGTATTTCATCGGCAGTAGCTATTGGGTAGGCTTGCAGGCTGTACCGCCGTTATTATTCGGTTACGTAAGTTTAGGTGTTTACATGAACCTGTCTATATGGTACAAACTATCCGATCAAACCAGGTATGGCCTATATATATCGGGCATAGGTGCAGTTATTACCATTGTGCTTAACATTGCACTTATTCCCAAATTCAGCTATATGGCATCGGCATGGGCTTCTTTTGCGTCTTATTCAGTTATGATGGTCCTATCTTATGCCTGGGGGCAAAAAAATTATCCTATACCATACCATTTAAAAAAGAACCTTGCCTATATCATTATTTCAATTATCCTCGTTTATTTATCGTTCTATGTGTTCAATCGTAATATATTTGTAGGTAACGCGTTGCTGATATTATTTGCAGGCGGGGCGTTTCTAATGGAGGGCAAAGAATTAAAAGCAATTTTAATTAAACGATAGCACGATTGACCGGTTAAATAGAGATAAGGTAAAGTATTGATGTTAAAAAGGATAGTCATATTCAGTTTGTTTTTAGTTCCGGCTTTTGTTTATGGGCAAAAGAAGGGCAATACAGTACGCACAGGCAAACCCCTGACATCAATTGATAGTGTGATGGTGAAACAGTTGTTCTTCTCGGCCCTGCACGAAAAGACGGTCGAAAATTTCCCGCTCGCTGCCGATCTGTTTAATCGTGTACTGCAAACCGACCCCAATAACGATGCTGCCATGTATGAATTGGCGGGCCTGAAAAAACTTCAAAAAGATAATGATGAGGCTCGGCAACTGCTGGAACGCGCCACCACCATTAATACTGATAACGAATGGTACTGGTTAGCGCTGGCCGATAGCTACGAGAAAAGTAATGATGTAGCCAGGCTGGAGAATGTGTTTAACCAACTGATAAGGATTGCGCCTGATAAGCCTGATTATTATTTCGACAAGGCCAACGCCTACTTTCTGCAAAAACGCTATGATGAAGCACTGGGGGTATACAAACAAATAGAAGGGCTTACCGGCCTTACCGACGACTTAGCAGCCCAGCGCCAAAAGATATACCTGAAACAAGGAAAAGTGGATTTAGCGGCCACGGAAATTGAAACGCTGATTGCCGGTAATCCCGGCCAGATACGCTATTACTTGTTACTCGCCGAGATTTACAATTCGAACAATTTTAACGATAAGGCTTTAAAAGTTTTGCTTAAGGCCGAAAAGATAGATACTAACAATGGCCTGGTGCACTTAGCCTTAGCCGATGTTTACCGGGATAAAAAAGATGCCGAAGCTTGTTTTAAAGAGCTTGAATTGGCCTTTGCTATCCCCGATCTGGATATCGAACAAAAGATCAGGATCATACTGGGGTATATCCCCAAATTCCCTGAAGTCAACGCGAAAGCCAGCGCGCTGGAATTAAGCCGTATTTTAACCGTAGCGCACCCTACTACAGCCAAAGCCTATGCCATGTATGGCGATATGCTGATGCAGAATAATAAATTTAAAGAAGCCAGGCCGGTATTTAAACGGTCGATAGAACTGGATGACCAGGTTTATAATGTGCAGGAGCAGTTGGTGCGTTTAGATTTGGGTGAAAACGATATTGATGCGGCTTTGAAAGACGGGCAAAACGCGCTCTCGCTATTCCCTAACCAAGCCTGGATGAATTATTTGGTAGGCGTAGCCTATCTGCAAAAAAAGAATTATGCCAAAGCTTTAAGCTATATAAAAAACACAACTTCATTAGAACTTCAGGATCGGGAGTTACTTTCGCAGTGTTATTCTGCGCTGGGCGACTGTTACCACGAGCAAAAAGACAATGCAAAATCGGACGAAGCGTATGATAAATCGCTTACATACAATCCCGATAACGCTTATACGTTAAATAACTATGCCTACTACCTTTCGGTACGGGGCGAGCGGTTAGACAAAGCGGCGCAAATGTCGAAACACTCGAACGAGTTACAGCCCAACACGGCATCGTTCGAGGATACTTACGCCTGGATATTGTTCAGGCAAAAAAACTATCCTGAAGCAAGGGTTTGGATAGAAAAGGCATTGGTACACGATAAAGACCATAGCGCCGTACAGGAAGAACATTATGGCGACATTATGTTTTACCTGGGCGATACTAATGCGGCAGTAGAGAACTGGAAAAAAGCAAAGCAGGATGGTGGTAAATCACAATCGCTTGAGCGCAAGATTAACGAGAGGAAGTACATTGAATAGCAGGATAATAATTTTAATAGGGATACTGGCAGTGCTGGCAAGCTGTAAAGCGCACAAGCAGGTTTTAGTGACACGGCCAACAGAAGCGCCACCTACAGTAATTGGTCCGGCAAAAACTGCAGCGCCCTCAGTAAATACTAAATTGGTGGCTATACGTGCCAGGCAGTTAAACTTTAATACCTTTACCGGTAAAGCTAAAACCAGGCTGAATATTGATGGCAACAGCAACGATGTAACGCTGAACATCCGCATACAGCATGATAAAAAAATATGGGTATCGGTAACGGCTATATTGGGTTTAGAGATTGCTCGCGCTTTAATTACACCCGATAGTATTATTGTAATAAACAAATTACAGGGTGTATACATGAAAAAGCCGTTCAGCTATATTTACCAATATGGTGGTAAGCAGTTAAGCTTTAAAAGTGTACAGGCACTGTTGGTGGGCAATATAATGCCCGAATTACTGGCAGATAATGCCGATGTAAGTACCGATAATGCCAACACGATATTAACCGGGCAGTTGCAGGGCCTGGCATACAAATTAACGGTTGGGCCCGATTTTAAGTTAAGCCAAACAACTATTAATAACCAATTGGCGGCCTTGGCATTGCAGGTAAGCAATAGCGCTTTTATACAGGTTGGTAGCCGGATTATGCCATCGCAGATAGATATCGTATCTTCGGCCGGTAATAAAAAAATAAATGCGGGTTTGCATTATAACAGCGCCGAATTTGATAAGGAACTGGAGTACACATTTAGCATACCCGATAGGTATACACCTGTTGATTGATAATTGATGAAATTTTATAAAATAACCTTCTTTATCATTTGCTTTTTTGCTGCGGCCGTAGCATTTGGGCAAAGCAGCGCCGAACTGAAACGCCGTCGTGATAAGTTGAATGAGGAGCTTAATCAGCTTAATCACGATCTGGAAGAAGCCACCAATAATAAAAAAGCGAACCTGAAGCAACTGAACCTGATAAAAGCGCAGATAAGCTTGCGTACGGATAAGATAAATACTATTAACTCGGAGATGCATTTACTGGATAACCAGATCCAGGAGAGTAATAAAACCGTGCATAGCTTACAGGGCCAGTTAGACCAATTAAAAAAAGAATATGCGGCTATGGTATTGTTTGCTTACCATAACAAAAGTTCATATAACCAGCTAATGTTTGTATTCTCATCCGATAATTTTAACCAGGCTTATAAACGGATGAAATACTTGCAGGAGTTTAGTACTTACCGCGAAAGACAGGCTGCGGCAATTCGCGGCAAGCAAACAGAACTGCATGTGAAAATAGATGAATTGGATAAAACCAAAAAGAATAAAAACGACCTGCTGAAAGACCAGGAAAAGGAAAAGGAAAACCTGGGTAAAGCTAAGAAGGACGAAGACCAGGTAATATCCGGTTTATCTAAGCAACAAGGACAACTTAAACAACAGCAGCGCGAAAAAATTAATAAAATAAATGAAATAAACCGGATGTATGCTGCTGCAATTCGCCGGGAGATAGAAGAAGCCCGCCGCAGGGCCGAAGAAGAAGCCCGCAGGCGCGAAGCCGCGGAAGCCGCCAAAGCTAAAGCCGAAGGCAGGGCGGTTGAGCCATCGACAGTGAAAAAGATCACTAAAAATTCAACCGTTAGCGAGGTGCTGAATGCTACGCCTGAAGCAGCCAAGCTATCAAACGACTTTTTAGGCAACAAGGGGCGTTTGCCATGGCCCGTGGCCAATGGCGGGATTACCCAGGGATTTGGTATGTATAGCATAGGCGGTATAAAAAACGATAATAAAGGCGTTGATATCCGCACTAATGAAGGGGCCAGTGTACGTGCGGTGTTTAATGGCACGGTAATTAAGGTTGAAAACGTAGGCGGCAGTTATGTAGTGCTGATAAACCATGGCGAGTATTATACCATGTACGGAAATTTACGGTCGGTAAGCGTATCGCGCGGACAGAAGGTTACTACCAAGCAAAACATCGGGGTGGTAGAAACCGACAATATGACGGGAATGGCGATAGCCAACTTCCAGTTATGGAAAGGTGTTGATGCGGTTAATCCGGTTTATTGGCTGGCGCCGAATTAATTTACCCGATGTGTTTTTTAAATTGTATATATTTGTAAATTAAATAAAGTGAATATGTTAGGCTTAGTTCTTGGATTTCTGAACATTGGTACGCCGGAGATGATACTCATCATGTTTGTGGCGCTGCTACTGTTTGGGGGCGACAAATTGCCCGGACTGGCACGTGGCCTTGGTAAAGGCATTCGTGATTTTAAAGATGCATCTGAGGGTGTAAAACGCGAGATCAATAACCAGATCAACAGTTACGAAGAGAAAAAAACGGCAGAAGAGATAACTCCGCATACTGAAGTTGCTGCACATGAAACTAACGAGGCAGAATCTCGCCCGTTAATTGATACCAGTCCAGTGGTTGGCACAGCTCCAATAGGCGAACACCATGTAACAACCGATGAGCACGCAGTGCCTGCAGATACAACGCATCACCGCGATACGGATATTCATAAGGCTATTGCCGAAAACGAGCCGGTTAAAACAACACACGAGTAATATTATAAATCATAACATAAAAAATAGAAATCATGGGTGGATTAGGCGCACCAGAAATTATTCTGATCATCATTGCAATTTTAATACTGTTTGGCGGTAAAAAAATTCCTGAATTAATGAAAGGCCTTGGCCGAGGCGTTAAAGAATTCAAGGACGCGCAAAATGGTGAAGGCACTACTACAACAACTGAAGAAAAAAAATAATTCGTCCTGTAACAGGATATCTTATTTTAACCCCGCATTTGCTGTAAAGAAATTTAAACTTACCTGTTGATAAAACTATCAGCGGGTAAGTTTTTTTGTTTCCTGTGCCAGTATGACAAAGTTCGTCCTGCACTGCCTTATTAGCGCAGTGTTGTTGCGGAGCAATACGATACCGCACCAAAAACGCTAATAAATTACTTTGTCAACGGAGAAGTTTTTTTATTTTAGCGCCCATGTCAAAAAACTATACCACTTTAGTCGAGATTAGATCCGCTTTGCAAAAAGGCGAAGTTTCGGTTGAGGCATTAGTTGCAGGCTATTTAAACCGGATAAAGGCATACGCGCACCTGAACGCGTTTAACGAGGTATTTGATGCTGATGCCATTGAACAGGCAAAAGCAGTTGATACCCGCATAAAAGCTGGTACAGCGGGTAAATTGGCGGGTATGGTTATCGCCATAAAAGATAATATTTGTTTTAAGGGGCATAAAGTATCGGCCTCATCCAAAATACTGGAAGGGTTTACTTCCATCTATTCATCAACCATAGTAGAACGCTTACTGGCTGAAGATGCCGTAATTATTGGCCGTTGCAATTGCGATGAATTTGCCATGGGCGGCGCTAACGAAAACTCGTACTATGGCCCGGTAAAAAACTATGCCGATGAAACCCGGGTATCGGGTGGTTCGTCGGGTGGTTCGGCAGTGGCCGTACAAGCTGGCTTGTGCCACGCGGCTATCGGGACAGATACCGGCGGTTCGGTACGCCAGCCGGCAGCATTTTGCGGGGTTATCGGCTTAAAGCCAACTTACGGACGGATATCTCGCCACGGCATTATTGCTTATGCATCATCATTTGATCAGGCTGGGCCCATCACTCAATCGGTTAGCGATGCGGCTTTGCTGCTGGATGTTTTGGCAGGCCCGGATAATTATGATAGCACGGCTATTCAAACACCATATCAACCGCAAGGCGAAGTAAAACCAGCATCGGGTAAAAAGAAAATAGCTTATTTAAAAGAAGCGTTGGAAAACGAAGGCACCGATGCCGAAGTGAAAGCCATGCTGACAACGAATATTGAGAAATTGCGCGCTGAAGGCCATACTGTGGAACCAGTAGGGTTTGAATATCTGGAATACCTTGTACCCACTTATTATATATTAGCCACCGCCGAAGCATCAAGCAACTTAGCCCGGTTTGATGGGGTGCATTACGGCTACCGCAGCGCAAATGCTACCGACCTGGTTAGTACCTACAAACTATCGCGCAGCGAGGGGTTTGGCAAGGAAGTAAAGCGCCGTATTATGCTGGGTACCTTTGTGCTAAGCGCAGGGTATTATGATGCTTATTACGCCAAGGCCCAGAAGGTGCGCCGCCTGATTCAACAAAAAACCAACGAGATATTAGAACAATACGATTTTATGATGATGCCGACCGCACCTGAACCGGCCTTTAAAATTGGTTTGGAGGAGAAAGATCCGGTGGTAAGTTACCTGCACGATATTTTTACAGTACAGGCATCATTAGCAGGTGTACCGGCTATTTCGCTGCCCGCAGGCAATAATATAAAAGGTTTACCGTTAGGGTTACAACTGTTAGCTAAACAGTATGGTGAAAAAGAACTGCTGGAATTTTCGGATTATTTTTTGAAATTAACTTAAAATCAATAATTTAGTATTTTCTGGTCCACCCCTACTTTATATTTTAATAAACCCCCTAATAATGAAAAGACTATTTACGTTCGTAATCTGCCTTGCATTATCACACTTTTCCCAGGCAACTGGTATTACCAAACCCAAAGCCGACTCTAACATCGTAACCGCCAAGCGCGATACATTGTTTACGCCGGTGGTAAACCCTGTTGCCTATACCCCCTATCAAAACGTTTTTAAGCGCCGGCTGGATTCTATCCAGAAAGAGGTGCCGCTAAATTATAACGAATACGTACAAAGTTATATTGATATCTATACCTCTGGCAACCGCAAAAGCGATATTGGCCGCATGCTGGGCTTGTGTAAATACTACTTCCCTATTTATGAGAAAGCTTTCCGCGAAGCCGGTATCCCTGAAGAAATTAAATTCCTGTCAATAGTGGAATCTGAACTGAACCCCAATGCTACATCGCGCGTAGGTGCGGCTGGTCCGTGGCAATTTATGGCCGCTACCGGTAAAACATATGGATTGAATATTAACGATGATGTTGATGAGCGCCGCGACCCGATAAAAGCCAGCTATGCGGCTGCCGCCTATTTAAAAGATGCCTACATGGAGTTTGGCGACTGGTTACTGGCTATTGCGAGTTACAACTGCGGTAAAAGCAGCGTAGAGCGCGCTATTGATAAAGCCGGGGCGACTGATTTTTGGGCGATAAGGCAGTATTTACCGCAGGAAACACGTGGGTACGTGCCAGCTTATATAGCGGTATCCTACGTAATGAATTATTATAACAAGCATGGAATTATGCCGCAAGCTTGCAGCTTTAACCCTAAAACCGACACAGTAATTGTTAACAAAACAATATCGTTAAGTGGTTTGGCCCGCTTGTTGGATGTAGACTATCGCGAGGTTGCCTTGCTTAATCCATCTTATAAACGCGGGGTAATTACAGCCTCGGCAACCGCCCCGCGCAGGTTAGTATTACCGCAGGTGCGCGCCAATAAATTCAGTTTATTGTATGATGCCTTGAATAACGATGTTCCTGTTACATATACACAGCCACCCGTAGTTTATGCTGCAAATACAGAACGTACCCAACCGGTTAAAACGCCGGCCTACCATATTGTTAAACGCGGCGAAACCCTGGCCTATATTGCGGATATAGCTGGCGTGGAAGTACAGGACTTGAAGGATTGGAACAATTTGCGCGGCAATAAAGCGGTAGTAGGCAAACGCCTGCGCCTGAGCGAAAATACCGGCAGCGAGGAACCTGCAACCGAAACTAAAGCTACCGCCAAAAAATATGTAATTTATAAAGTGCGCAAAGGCGATACCCTAAGCACCGTAGCCGACAAATTTGAAGCCAGCATGGACGAAATAAAAGAGCTGAACGGTCTTAAGCAAAGCAAGCTGCAACCCGGCATGACTTTGAAGATAAATAAGGTATAAAACGTTAAAAACATTTAAAGCAGAAAGCCCGGTTTGAATAACAAGCCGGGCTTTTTTGGGAAATTCTTGTAAATTACATTTCCAATTCAATAGATATGACCCCAACCGAATTCATCAAAACCCAACCCGAAGATAGGCAAGCGCTGATGACCGCCCTGCACGAAACTATTATGGCCAACGATAAAACTGTTATCCCGGTGGTGAAACCAATGATGGGGAAAGAAATGATTCTTTATGAAGAACGCAGCTATATGAAATACGGCCTTGCCGGTACCAAAAACTATATGTCGCTGCACTGCCTGCCTATGTATATGAATGCGCCATTTTACCAAAAGTTTGAAAAACTACTACCTGCTGCCAAATTTCAGAAAGGTTGTATAAACTTTAATAGTGCAGATGAAATGCCGCCACAAGCCGTTGCTGAAATTATTACAGATTGTGCAGCAATAAGCATCGCCGATATGTTAGAAAAACGCAAGAAAAAGTAGCTGCGATATATTACCTGCAAGGTGCAATATCCTTTATCCCGTAAATCATGGTTCACATAAAAAAGAATTGTAATTTTGGGACTTGAATCCGAGAAGATGAATAAAACCAATCGTAAACAGGATGCGCTGAATTATCACTCAAAAGGGCGTCCCGGTAAAATACAGGTAGTCCCCACCAAACCCACTAATTCACAGCGCGATCTAACCATGGCTTATTCGCCCGGCGTTGCCGAGCCCTGCTTAGCCATTGCTAATAATGTTGATGATGTATATAAATATACAGCCAAAGGTAACCTGGTAGCAGTAATAAGTAATGGTACTGCGGTATTGGGTTTAGGTAATATTGGCCCCGAAGCCAGTAAGCCCGTAATGGAGGGCAAAGGCCTGCTGTTTAAAATTTATGCCGATATAGACGTGTTTGACCTGGAGTTGAATACCCAGAACGTAGACGAATTTGTAAACATTGTAAAAGCGCTGGAACCTACTTTTGGCGGCATTAACCTGGAAGATATTTCGGCACCAACCTGTTTTGAGATCGAGCGCAGGTTGAAAGCAGAGATGAATATCCCCGTAATGCACGATGACCAGCACGGTACAGCCATTATATCGGGCGCGGCGCTGATGAACGCCTGCGAGATTCAAAAAAAGAAGCTGGATAAAATAAAATTGGTAGTAAATGGCGCGGGTGCCGCGGCAGTTTCCTGTACCAAAATATACCTGTCGCTTGGCGTTAAAAAAGAGAACCTGGTGATGTTTGATATCAACGGCCTGTTAACCACCAGCCGCACCGATCTGGACGATATGCGCATGCAGTTTGCTACCGATCGGAAAGATATTAAAGACCTGAAAGATGCCCTAAAAAACGCCGATGTGTTTATCGGCCTTTCTGCAGGTAACGTGGTTACGCCAGATATGCTGAAAGGTATGGCCAAAAATCCAATTGTTTTTGCCATGGCTAATCCCAACCCCGAAATTGCTTACGATATAGCAGTTGAGGCCCGGCCGGATATGATCATGGCTACCGGCCGTTCTGACTTCCCTAACCAGGTAAACAACGTTTTGGGCTTTCCGTTCATTTTCCGTGGCGCGCTTGATGTAAGGGCGACTGCTATTAACGAAGAAATGAAACTGGCCGCTACCAAAGCCATTGCCGAACTGGCCAAAAAGCCAGTGCCTGAAGCGGTTAACTTAGCTTATGGTGCACGTAATTTAAAGTTTGGTAAAGATTATATCATCCCAAAACCGATGGATCAGCGGTTGTTGATAGAAGTATCAACGGCAGTGGCTAAAGCCGCGGTTGATTCGGGCGTGGCACGCAAGGTAATTACTGACTGGGATGCCTATACCGAGGAATTACGTTCGCGGGTTAACAAGGATGACAGGCTGATGCGTAACCTATCGCTGAAAGCAAAAGAAAACCCTAAACGAGTTGTATTTGCCGAAGCTGATAATTACAAGATTTTACGTGCTGCCCAAATTGTTAAGGATGAAGGCATTGCCACACCAATACTGTTGGGCAATACCGAAAAGATAAAGCAGATACTACGCGAAAATGAACTGGATCTGGGTGATGTAAAGATCATTGACATCAGGACTGATTGCGTAGAGAATGCCCAGGAATATGCCGAGTTTTTATTTAAAAAACGCCAGCGCAGGGGTATTACCCTTTACGAGGCCAAAAAGCTAATGCGCGACCGTAACTATTATGGCGCCAGCATGGTACAATTCGGTCATGCCGATGCGCTGATATCGGGCCTTACCAAAAACTATGTAACTACAGTTAAGCCAGCATTGCAAATTATTGGCACACAGCCCAATGTGGCCAAGGTAGCCGGTATGTATATCATGATTACCAAGAAAGGTCCTGTGTTTTTTGGTGATACTACCGTAAATGTTGACCCAAGTGTGCAGGACCTTGTAGATATTACCGTGCTGATAGAGCGTTCGGTAAAACAATTTATTAATAACCCAAGGGTGGCTTTGCTATCATATTCCAACTTCGGTTCGAACGATGGGCCTATACCCGAAAAAACCCGCGAAGCCGTAAAAATGCTGCACAAAAACTATCCGGATATGGTAGTTGATGGCGAAATGCAGGCCAACTTTGCTATTAACACAAGTTTGCTGATGGACAATTACCCCTTTAGTACACTGAACGGGAAAGCGGCCAATACACTGATATTCCCTAACCTGGAATCGGGTAACATAGCGTATAAACTGTTACAGGAATTGGGCGGAGCTGAAGCAGTAGGTCCAATTTTATTGGGGTTGAACAAACCGGTGCACGTATTGCAATTGGGTAGCTCGGTAAGGGAGATCGTCAACATGATCACCATTGCGGTGGTTGATGCGCAAGCCAAAGAAGCTGTCGCCGGAAATAAAAACAAAAAGGCGGGAAAATAGCTAAAAACAACAGGCTAAAGCATAAAATGAATAATTTTAAATAATATTAAATAATTAGCTTTTAGCCTTACGCTCTCAGCTATTAATTAGAAATATGTACGCTTATATCGACGGTAAATTAGTTTTTAAAAGCCCTGCTTATGTGGTAATTGATGCCGGTGGTGTAGGCTATCATATCAATATCTCGTTAAATACCTATTCAAAATTGGGCGATGGGGAAAAATGTAAATTATTTACGTGGTTACACGTTAAAGAGGACGCGCATACGTTATATGGTTTTATAGAGGAAGGCGAACGCCGGTTGTTCCTGCACCTGATATCGGTATCGGGGATAGGGCCAAACACCGGGCGCATGATATTATCATCCATAACACCGCAGGAAATACAGGCGGCAATTGTGGGGGGTAATGTATCGCAAATACAACGTATAAAGGGGATAGGGCCTAAATCGGCGCAACGAATGATTTTGGAATTGCAGGATAAGCTGAAAAAGGATGGCCCGGATACCCTAACCATGGTGCCTGTAAACGTTACGGTTAAAGATGAGGCGCTTTCGGCATTGGTAATGCTGGGCTTTGCCCGTAATGCGGCCGAAAAGGTTTTGGATTCAGAAATTAATAAGAATGGCGGGAATTTAACCGTTGAACAGCTTATAAAATTTGCGTTAAAGAGTTTATAATTACATTTTATTCGGCTATACGCTTGGTTAAAAACTTTACTGTAAGGATAGGTGTATGTGTGTGTTTGATTCTGGCCATGGGCGGGGTTAAAACTTCTTTTGCCCAATTCCAGCGAGGTAAAGATTCACTCCGTATCAAGGTCCCGGTAACCACGCCAAACTCCCGTAACCTCATGTCACGGCAGGGCTATTTTGACCCTGATCCGCCAAACCTCGTGCGTACCATTGAGTATGACGCGGCAACCAACACTTATATTTTGATACAAAAGGTAGGTAACCTGATGTACCGCCCGCCCCAATACTTAACTTTTGAACAATATCTGCAATTACAGCAAAGCATTAACCGGCGCAATTATTTCCAGCAATTGTCTGATAACTACGCCTATCAATCGCAGCAGCCGGGCTTTATTCCGCAGATCCAAATACGCAGCCATACATTCGAACAAATATTTGGCAGCAATACTATTGATATCCGCCCGCAGGGCTCGGCCGAAATGATATTTGCGGGGCAGATTAACAGTAACCAAAATCCGCTTTTCAATACCAATCAGCGTAAGCAGTTCAACTTTAATTTCGACCAGCGGATACAAATGAATGTGGTGGGCAACATTGGCGATAAGCTGAGAATTGCCACCAACTATAACACCGATGCCCAATACCAGTTCGATAATCAGATTAAGCTGGACTATACCGGCCATGCCGACGAGATCATTCAGAAAATAGAAGCCGGTACCGTGAGCATGCCCTTGCCCACCAGTTTAATTACCGGCAGCCAAGCCTTATTTGGGGTAAAAACCAAATTGAAATTTGGTAAGCTGGATATTACCAGCATTTTTTCTCAGCAGCGGTCGCAGGCTAAAACTATTACCATCAGCAACCAGGCACAAACCAACGAATTCAGGTTAACTCCCGTTGATTATGAGGCTAACCGGCATTACTTTTTGGCCCAGTATTTCAGGGATAACTACAATAAGGCTATGGCCAATATCCCCATTATCAGTTCTAACATCACCATCACTAAAATTGAAGTTTGGACAACTAACCGCAGCAATACCACCACCGATTCGCGCGATGTATTAGGCCTTATCGACTTAGGCGAAAACAAGCCTTATAACACTACACTGGTGCAGGGCGGTCCGGGTTTTTCGGGTTTGCCGGCAGGGTTTACCGGCCCGGGCTTCACCCAGCGGTCAAACACGTTGCTAAATAATTTACCGGCAAATGCGCGTTTAACAAACGCTAACGATATTGTACAATACTTTGCCAGCACCGGCGGTACCGATAACTACGCTAAACTAACTTATGCCCGTAAGTTAACCGATAAGGAATTCACCCTGCAACCGCAGTTGGGTTATATCTCTCTGAATTACCCGCTGAATAATGACGAGGTTTTATCTGTAGCCTACCGGTACACTTATAATGGTGTGGAATACCAGGTGGGGGAATTCTCTAACGATATCCCGGTCGATCCCGCCAACCCTAAGGTGCTGTATACCAAATTGCTGAAAAATGAAACCCTGAAAACCAGCCTGCCAACCTGGAAACTGATGATGAAAAACATCTATTCGTTAGGGGCTTACCAGGTGAACCGGGATAATTTTAAGCTGCTGATATCCCGGCTTGATGAAAAGTCGAGCATCGAGAAATATATTATGGATGAGGGCGCCCGCACCAAAAGCAAGTTGTGGATACAACTGATGGGCCTTGATAACCTGAACCAGCAGAATGACAAGCAGCCCGACGGCTATTTCGATTTCCTGGACCATATTACTATCGACGCACAGAACGGGCGTATTATGTTCCCGGTAATAGAGCCTTTTGGATCAGACCTGGCCAAACAATTTGCCCCGGGCGAGCAGGCGCTGATAGACCGCTACGTATACCAACCGCTGTACGATTCGACCAAAACCATAGCGCAGCAGCTGTTTCCAAACCTAAACCGTTATGTTATTAAAGGAACGTACTCGGCACAAACAGGTTCTGAATACCAGCTAAATGCCACCAATATCCCGCAAGGTTCGGTAGTGGTTAACGCGGGCAGTCTGGCTTTGCAAGAAGGGGTTGATTATTCAATGGATTACAATTCGGGTCGTATCCGCATCATTAATCAGGCGTTGCTTCAATCGGGCCAGCCCATTACGGTTAAAATAGAAAATAATGAATTGTTCGGCGTCCAGCAAAAATCATTATACGGTAGCCGTTTTGATTACCGGCTGAATAAAAACCTGGCATTAGGTGCAACTATTATGCACCTTACCGAACAACCCATCACTCAAAAAGAAACCGTAGGCGATGAATCTATCTCAAATACCATCTGGGGGTTTGATGCTAATTACAGCGCCCAATCGCGTTTCCTGACAAGGATGGTAGATAAATTACCCTTCATTAGTACCAAAGTCCCATCATCTGTAAATATGAGCGGCGAGTTTGCCAAACTGAACCCCGGCTCGCCCAGTGCGCTTAATTTCGCGGGATCGACAAAAGGAACCTCCTACCTGGACGATTTTGAGAACAGCCGCTCGGTAATTGATATCAAAAGTGCCGTAAACTGGCAAATATCCGGCACACCGCAACTATTCAGCGAGGCTAAGAATTTTAATGATCTGAGCTACGGCTTTAACCGCGCGCGCCTGGCTTTCTATAATATCGATCCCATATTTTATAACCTGTCGGGATCAAACGCCCCGGCGCTGGCCAACTCGCGTACCGAGTTATCCAACCACTATGTGCGCCAGGTGCTGGAGCAGGAAGTGTTCCCCTACAAGCAATCGGTAACCGGCCAGGCTTTAATATTACCTACTTTCGATCTGGCCTTTTATCCAACTGTGCGTGGCCCTTACAATTTTACAGCTACTGGTATTAATAATGATGGTACGCTGCAAAACCCCAAAACCCGTTGGGGCGGTATCTTCCGCAAACTGGAAACTAACGATTTTGAATCGCTAAACGTAGAGTTTATTGAGTTTTGGATGCTGGACCCATTTATTTACAAACCTGCATCGCAAGGCGGCGACCTGTACTTTAACCTGGGTAATATATCCGAAGATATTTTATACGATGGGCGTAAAAGTTTAGAGAACGGCTTACCTGTTGATGGCGACCTGAGCAAGGTTGATGAAACCAATTGGGGCCGCGTACCCAAATTGCAACCCGTTATTAATGCTTTCGATAGCAACCCGGCATCGCGGCTATTGCAGGATGTTGGTTTGGATGGGCTGAACGATGCCGACGAACGGGCTAAATTTGCATCGGTGCTGCAGCAGATAAAAGCGCAGCTAAACCCACAGGCAGCCGCAGCTATGGATGCCGACCCTGCATCGGACGATTACCGCTATTACCAGGGCCCCGCGCTTGATCAGGCTAACCTGGGCATACTGGCACGTTACAGCCGTTATAATGGGTTGGAAGGTAACTCAAAAACGGCTGAACAATCGCAGGCGGAACTGGGCCTGGCCACATCGGCTTCAACCTCTTTACCCGATGGGGAAGATATTAACCGAGATAATAACATGAGCCAGGCCGACGAGTACTTCCAATATAAGGTTTCTGTCCGCCCGCAGGACCTGATCGTTGGTCAAAACTTTATTACTGATAAGGTGACCGCACAGGTGAAATTACCGAACGGGACCACTTCATCCGTAAACTGGTACCAGTTCAGGATACCTATTACCAATTACCAGGCTAAATACGGTAACATTCAGGATTTTAAATCCATCCGCTTTATCCGCATGTTTACTACCAACTTTGCCGATACCGCGGTAATGCGTTTTGCCACCATGCAACTGGTGCGCGGCGAATGGCGCAACTACAATGCGGAGAACAGCACCACTAAAGTAATTGCCGATCCATCGCTGGGAACAAACCCGCCGCTGGATAACTCCACTTTAGATGTGGGTACGGTAAACATTGAAGAGAACGGCACCCGTACACCTATCCCCTATGTACTGCCACCGGGTATCGACCGTCAGCGCGATTATAATAATCTGCGTACTGATACCCGTTTGAACGAACAGTCGCTATCGTTAAAAGTTACCAAACTGCGCGATGGCTATTCACGCGCGGCGTTTAAAACGTTTACTAACGATCTGCGGTCGTACAAACACCTGCAAATGTTTGTGCATGCCGAAGGCGACCAACTGCATGATGGTGACCTGAGTGCCTTCATACGCTTGGGTGTAGATTACCAGGACAATTATTATGAGTATGAAGTGCCGCTGACGGTAACACATCCTAACACTAACGACCCGGCAGCTATTTGGCCTGATGCCAACGCAATGGATATTGAACTTGACCTGCTGACCAAAGCTAAACTGGCGCGTAACGTAGCTAAATTTAATGGCGCCCCGTGGCCGCTGACAGTGCCTTTTACTATTAGCGATGGGAAGAACAAGATTACCATTAAAGGACAGCCTGACCTGAGCCGTTTGCGGGCCATTATGCTGGGTGTGCGCAATCCGCTAAAAACATCGGCTACGATTAATGATGATGGGTTGGATAAATCGGCCATTATATGGTTCAACGAATTGCGGTTGACCGATTTTGACCAACGGGGCGGCTGGGCAGCTATTGGCCGTTTTAATGCAAAACTGGCCGACTTTGCCGACTTTACCGTGCTAGGCAGTAAAAGCACCATTGGGTTTGGGTCGATAGACCAGCGCCTGAGCGAACGCAGCCGTAGTGATAACCAAAGTTATGATGTGGCTACCAGTATGGAGCTGGGCAAGTTCTTCCCTGATAAAAAGGGTATCCACATCCCTATGTATGTAAACGTATCTACCCAAACCAGCATGCCGCAGTATGATCCGGGTACGCCCGATGTGGAATTGAAGCAAAGCCTGGCCAATGCCACCAGTCAGCGCCAGCGCGATTCGATAAGGAATGCTGCAATGGACTATACCATCCGCAAAAGCCTTAACTTTACCAACGTACACAAAAACCGAAGTAATGGCGCACCGATACATGTATGGGATATAGAAAACTTTAACGGTACCTATGCTTATACCGATTACCAGCACCACGATTTTAACACCCAAAGCGAATTACAGCGTACGTATCATTTAGCGCTGGCATATAACTATACCAATCAGCCTAAATACTACGCGCCGCTTAGTAAGGCCATTAAAAGCAATTTGCTGGCTGTATTCAGGGATATTAACTATAGCCTGCTGCCATCCCGGTTAAACTTCCAGATCACGTTCGACCGTTTATATTCTGAAAACACCATCCGTAACAACGACCCGAACAACTTTATACCGATACCAACATCGTTTAATAAAAACTTTAACATTACTCGCGTTTATGGCATTGGCTGGCACTTAACCAAATCGCTGGAGATGAATATTGACGCGCAAAACCTATCGGTGGTAGATGAGCCTGCGGGGCGCATTAACGGCCTTAAGCAGGACACCTTGTGGAACAACCTGAAGAAACTGGGCCGCACGGTGAACTACAACCATACTATCAACTTTAATTATAACACGCCTATAAATAAACTGCCCGGGCTGGATTGGACAAACACCATTGCTACCTACACTACCAACTTCTATTGGGTGTCGCAACCGCAGTTCGCTATAAATAACCCGGCATATAACGTGGGTAATACGATCAATAACCAGCGCAGTATCCAGATCAATTCGACCCTGAACTTTGTTACGCTGTATAACAAATTCAGGTTTATCCGCAATGCCAATAGCGACAGTGATAACGGGAAAAGCGCGTTAAGTAAATTATTTATCGGTTTATTGACCACTATTAAAACCATCACTCCTATTTATACCCGTACCGAGGGTACAACCTTACCGGGCTACCTGCCAAAATCGAACCTGTTTGGGCAGGACCTGGATTACAATGCACCTGGGCTGGGCTTCTTATTGGGCAGCCAGGCCGATATCAGGCCGAAAGCTTTGGCTTCGGGGTGGCTATCTGCCGATACGCTGCAAAACCAGTTATACACTACCAACCTGAATGAGGTTATTGATATAAAAAGCTCGCTCGAACCATTTAAGGACCTGCGGATTGACCTGATAGCCAAGCGCCAGCGCGAGTTGGATTATCAAACCAATTTTAAATATTTGCCGGGCGCGGGCTTCCAAAATTTAAGCCCTATTACATCAGGCAGCTATAGTATCAGCTTTTTATCTATAGGTACTGCATTTGCCAAGCCTTACGGGATAGACAATAAATCGGGCGTATTCCAGCAGTTCCTGGATGCGCGACAGGTGGTTTCGCAGCGGTTGGGTAAAACCAATCCTAATTCTACCGGTGTGGTTACAGCTGGCTTTGCCGATGGTTACGGGGCTAATTCGCAATCGGTACTGGTGCCGGCATTTTTGGCGGCTTATACAGGGAAGGACCCTAATTCGGTTAGCCTGAATGGATTCCCCAAAATACCCATCCCTAACTGGGATATCCGCTACAGCGGCTTAAGCCGGGTAAGCATGTTCAGCGATATATTCGATTCGTTTGATATTACGCACGGTTATCGTTCAACCTATACGGTAAATAGCTTCAGCTCGTTATTGCGCTACCAGGTGGTGAACGGTGGTTCGTTTAACCGCGATGTGAATAACGACTTTTTGCCCGATTACCAGTACAGCCAGGTTACTTTGTTTGAGCAGTTTTTGCCTCTGTTAGGTATGAATGTGCGTTTTAAGAACAGCATATCGGCCAGTTTGGAATATCGTAAAAGCCGTATTTTGAGCCTTAGCTTACTAAACAGTCAGCTGGCACAGCAAAATGAGAATGCTTTGCATGTTGGCATGGGGTACCGTACCAGACACTTCAGGTTCCCATTTGGCTTGTTCAGTAACCTGAAAATGAATAACGATATGAACTTTAAGCTTGACGTAGATGTGCGGGACAACAAAACGCTGATCTATCGCGCAGATATCCAGTCGGCAGAGATTTCATCAGGGCAAAAAAATATCACCGTGCGCCCCTCTGTTGATTATGTGCTAAGCGAACGCTTCCACATGAACGTGTTCTACGATTCCAACATTACCAAGCCTTATACTTCGCAAACGTTTAATACCTCAGTTACCAATTTTGGGGTGAACTTGAAGTTGTTGTTGCAATAACCTCCAAGCTTATTGCGTTGGATGCTCATCCTTTAACCGCTCCTTCATTTCTTTCTCTTTCTGGCGTTTTAGTTCCTTCTCTTTCTTCCTTTCCGCACGTTTTAATTTGCGTTCGGCCTTTTTTGTCAGGTGTTCCTGCTTTTGTACCGCGCGATCGGCCATTTGAGTTTTTATCTCCTTTTCCTTTTTTTCGCCAAAACCGGCGCACGATTTAATGCCCGCAAGCAGAGTTTTCCACACAGTTTTAAAAAAGGCTGATTCAATAGGGCGGCGGGCATTTACATAAAACGAGCGGGGCATATCTCCCGGTTTATCAGGATTATCATGCTTTAAAACAAAAACATTGGCAAATAGCGATGCTATGGTCATCCGCTTAAGCTTTTTATTGGCAGTATCTGGTTTTAGCATAATTATCTTTAAATTGTTATAAAGCGCCGATACCTTGCCGTGTGATACATAACGGTTGGCCTGTATATCAAAATCAAAGCTTTTAAGTGTGCCTTCTTTTATTTTCACCATACCTAAAGGCATGGCGGCGGGGTTAACAACCTGCAAATTAACCGCATTAAGATGCCCTTTATAACTATAGGCCAGGCTGGGGTCGGCCATATCGAATCGAAACTTTACCGTAAATGCGCTTTTATTCATGAATAAAGTTTGCAAAGCTATATCGCAGTATTTATTCTGTTTCAGCGCATCGGCATTTGTAGTTAAGTTTAGTATACGGCCATTGGTATTGTTAAAGTAGATATAACCTGTTTTTTCCGATTTGCGGTTCAGCTCAGTATAAGATACGTTTATATTTTTAATCAAAACCGTATCTATTTTCAGGTCTGTTTTAAGTAAATATATACCAGCGTTGGGGAATGTAATCGCCCGGTCGCCAGCTTTTCGTTTAGCATTGGGGTTGCCAGAAACACCCAGCCTGCCTTTACTCACTATTAAACTGCCGCCGCTAAGTTTCCGGTACTTATGATAAGTTAAAAAGTCGAAACGGTTTAGCTGAACCGAATCGATATGCATGCTAAAGCGGTCGCGCTGGCTCTTATCAAAAAAGCTTTTGGGGTTAACAGGATCGAGGGTAATATCGTCGATGTTGAGCTGTGCTGTATGTGTGGAAAATTTAAGCAGCTTCATTTTATATCGGTACAAACCATTCAATGTTACCCCGCTAAAATTATTCAGTTCGGTAGTTACGTCTGTGCAATATAAAGTCCGGTTTTTGTCGGTCATTGATGCCGAATCTATCAATAGATCGGTTGCACTTAAGTTCATCTCCTTCAATTCAGATATCGCTACTTTATTACCCGAATAATCTTTGTATTTAAACTGTACATCGTTTAAACCGATATGGCCTACATGTATGGAATGCAAGGTTTTAGAAATGCGCTGGTATAAGGTGCGTTTGTCTTTTTCAGTAGTATCCTTTGTATGGTTGAGCTGATAAGTAAGGTCTAATTCGGGTGCGCTTAATATAATTTCGCCAATATCCAGTTTCTTTTTAAAGTATAGCCGGAAAGGATGGATATGTGTTAACACCAGTTTTTTTATATGCAGGCGGTAAAGGTTGTTTGGTGCGCTATTAACTTTTTTAAGTTGGTTGTAAACACTGGTATCAGGTAACAGGTCGATATTAAAGATGACTATTTTACCCTGAAAAATATGCAGATCGGCTTTGGTAAAGTTGACGTTATACAAACTGTCCGAGCTTTTAAGCACAGTGCTTTTTACGGTGTTAGCCAATATGGGCGAAAAGTAGAAGTTGATAAACACCCCCGCTACCAATATCAGCGCGGCAATAACAATAAATATACGTGCAGTTATTCTTTGCCAGCGTTGTTTTAAAAAGTTCAGATTCATTTATAAATTATTAGGGATCATTTCCAGCCTGTTGCTTTTCTATCCTTTTATTGTTTTAGTTTTTTTATTCTTTTCATCATGCTTTTAAAAAGAATGGCTATCTCATTTCTTTTAATTACGCGCGCCGGCTTGAAATTACTTTTTTTATCCGGCTATCATCCCCGGATAATTCAGGTATTGTTAATTTCAATATCTCCACTAATTTACAGGCTATATTGATCTACCCTCAACAATACAACAACAAACTTTCGATTTTGTTAATTGGCTGACAAACTGTCACGCTTTATTTAAAAGTTTGTGTATTTTTGCGGGCTTAAGTTTTAAATAAATGATCGATTTAGCTATCCCGGATAAAACGCACGATGAAGAACGACAAGGTGAAGCCCTGATGCTGGAGCCTGTGGTGGGGAAAAACAACGGAAGGAAACTTTATATAGAAAGTTATGGCTGTGCCATGAATTTTTCTGATAGCGAAATAGTAGCCTCTATTTTACAGGATAGCGGTTTTGAAACTACTAAGGATTTTAATAATGCGGATGTGGTGTTCATTAACACCTGCTCTATCCGCGAGAATGCCGAAGTACGGGTGCGCAACCGCCTGAAAGAATTTAAGGCAGCCAAAACCAGCAACCCCGGTATGATAGTGGGCGTGTTAGGTTGTATGGCCGAACGACTGAAATCAAAATTTTTAGAAGAAGAGAAACTGGTTGACGTAGTAGTAGGGCCTGATGCCTACCGCGATTTGCCAAACCTGATAGATACCGTTGATGGCGGACAAAAAGCGGTTAACGTATTATTAAGCCGCGAAGAGACTTACGCCGATATTAACCCGGTACGCCTGAATACCAACGGTATTAACGCCTTTGTATCCATTATGCGTGGCTGCGATAATATGTGTTCATTCTGCGTAGTGCCATTTACCCGTGGCCGCGAACGCAGCCGCGAACCGCTTTCTATTGTGAAGGAATGTACAGACCTATTCAATGCCGGCTACCGCGAGGTTACTTTGCTGGGGCAAAATGTGGACTCGTATAAATACAAGGCTGAAAGTCCGGAGCCGGAAGTCTTAAATCAGGATGTAAAGACCACAACCTTCGCCAACTTATTAGAAATGGTAGCGCAGATCAGTCCTGAACTTCGGGTGCGTTTTTCAACATCGCATCCTAAGGATATATTGGATGATGTGCTGTATACCATTGCTAAATACGATAACATTTGCAACTATATTCACTTGCCGGTACAATCGGGCAACAGCCGTGTACTGGAACTGATGAACCGTACTTATGACCGCGAATGGTATATGGAGCGTGTAGATGCCATCCGCCGTATTATCCCGGATTGTGCTATATCAACCGATATTATCACCGGATTCTGCACGGAAACCGAGGAAGAACACCAGGAAACGCTGAGCATGATGGATTATGTGCAATATGATTTTGCCTATATGTTCATGTATTCAGAACGCCCTGGTACATTGGCTGCTAAACGTTATGCCGATGATATCCCCGAAGAAGTAAAGGCGCGGCGGTTAAAAGAGGTAATTGCTAAGCAACAGCATTACTCGCACGTGAATACCCAGCGCGAGGTAGGCAAAGTGCAACGCGTATTAATTGAAGGCTTCTCAAAAAAATCAGACAAAGATTACGCCGGTCGCAGTGATAAAAATGCAATGGTAATATTCCCGGTTGATGAAAGATACAAACCGGGCCAATATGCTAACGTGTTAGTGGAACGCTGTACTACAGCTACACTCATCGGACATATTGTTGACTAATATATTTAAAATTTGCACATCTGCATATACGCACATTTGCACATTTATCTATGGAAATACAAGAAATAAAACAACGCTTTGGCATTATCGGCAACTCGCCGTTATTGAATAGGGCTATAGATATTGCTAACCAGGTTGCACCTACCGATATTTCTGTATTAATTACAGGCGAAAGCGGTAGCGGTAAAGAGGTTTTCTCGCATATTATCCATCAGATGAGTCCGCGTAAGCATGGGCCATTTATTGCGGTAAACTGCGGCGCTATACCAGAAGGTACAATAGACTCGGAACTATTCGGCCATGAAAAAGGTGCTTACACCGGCGCCGTTGGCGAGCGTAAAGGTTATTTTGAGACCGTAAATGGCGGTACTATATTTTTAGATGAGATTGCCGAGATGCCTTTAGGTACCCAGGCGCGCTTGCTAAGGGTGTTGGAATCAGGCCAGTTTATAAAAGTGGGTTCATCCAAGGTTGAAAAAACCAACGTGCGTGTAATTGCTGCAACCAATGTAGATGTTTTTGAAGCAGTAAAGAATGGCAAATTCCGCGAAGACCTGTACTATCGTTTAAATACGGTTCCGTTAAAAATACCACCTTTGCGCGACAGGAAGGAAGATATATTCCTGATCTTTAGAAAATTTACTTCTGATTTCACCGATAAATACCGCACACCGCCAATTCATTTGGATGAAGGCGCACAGCAAATGCTGGTCAATTACTCGTGGCCGGGTAACGTAAGGCAACTAAAAAACATGGCCGAGCAATTAGCAGTACTGGAACGCGACCGCACCATTACCGCGCAAACGCTTCTGAATTATATCCCGTTGGAAAATAACAGCCGCAATTTGCCTATGCGCTTGGATAACCAGCCCAAAGAAGATTTCTCTGAGCGCGATATCCTGTATAAAGTACTGTTTGATATGAAGCGCGACATGGTAGAATTGAAAAAACTGGTAGCTGATATTATTGAACACGGCGGTGTGTCAGCCAATTATGCCAATCACTCGCAAGCCATTAATCAGTTATACAGAGATATTGAATTGCCTGCCGGCGATCATCACGAAGCGCCACAATTTACCTTGCAGCAGCCCGTTATAAACAACAACAGCGATCATTTTAACATTACGCATAATGCCGAAGAGGTTGAGGAATCGTTATCGCTGATAGATAAAGAGTCGGACCTGATACGCAAAGCTTTAAAGAAACATAAAGGCAAGCGCAAGCTGGCCGCACACGAATTGGGTATATCTGAAAGAACGCTGTACCGCAAAATAAAAGAATTGAACCTGTAGCTGTATAATAAGCAAAGATGAAGAGGATCATATCCGTATTAGTTTTATCTGTAACCGTGGCTTTGTATTCGGGGTGCTCGTTTACGCTTAACGGCGCTTCTATCCCAAAAGATATGAAGACCATAAACGTGGAGTTTTTTGAAAATAATGCTTTGTTTGTAGTAAATAACTTAAGTCAGCAGTTTACAGAGGCGTTGAAGGAGCGTATCCGCTCGCAAACCCGGCTAACCATAGTGCGTACCGGCGAGGCAGATGCGACATTCTCTGGCGCAATTACAAACTATACTATTACCCCCGTTTCGGTGCAGGCTACCAATAACAGCAACGCGCCACCAATTGCCAATGCCAGCAGGTTAAGTATTACTGTCAAGGTAAAATATACCAATCAAAGCGATAAAAAGCTTAATTTTGAACAAGACTTTACTAAAACAGCAGATTTTACCGGCGATATAGCATCACAGGAACAAAATCTGATACTTAATATCAACAAACAGCTAACAGAAGATATTTTTAATAAGGCATTTGCAAATTGGAATTAGTAGCTTCAACCCCGTGGATGAGTATTTAAATAACAGGCAAAAAGAAATTATAGAGAAATTATTGGCCAATCCGGCCGATAATGGTGCAGCTTATGCTTCTAATTTGCAGGAATTGGTGAAAACCTATCCGCAATCGGGCTTATTCCGTGCATTGTACGGGCGGGCGCTTAATCAGGGTAACCCGGCTGTAGCCGCCGCTTACTTTGATGGACGCGCGCTATACAAATTAATGCACCAAAACGATAGTTTACTGACTGTAGATAAAGCACAACTGATCATCCAGGGTGAAAGCCAGCCGCTTAACGGGCAAACTGCCAGCAGTTCTTCCGATACGGTGGTTTCCGAGGAGAGCAGTAATGCTATTTTTACCGACCAGCCAACTGCTTTCCCTAATGTGGAATGGCCGGGTCAGCAAGAAGATGAGAAAAAAGACGAAGCGCCTGAACAGGTTATTGAAGATGAATACCCTGCCCCTGAGCCGGCCGTGGAAGATAGCCCGGAACCAGTGCAATTTGAAGACAACATAACCCCTGCACCCGTTGATGACGAGCCATTAGGCCGCGCCCCTTGGGAAATGGAAGACGAGGAAGATGAACCGCATATAGCAGAAACCCCGGCTGAATTTGCCCCATGGCAGGCAGAGGAGCAGTCACATGAGGAAATTGCACCCGAACCGTTGCTTGATCATGTAGAGGAGCCCACTGAGTTGACTGGTGAGGAAGAAACATATATCCCACAGAATACTACTGAACAATATGCCCAATGGCAGCCCGAACCGGCTACAGAAGCAGCGCCTTTGGCCTGGGAAACCACCGAAGAATACCAGGCACCGACAGAAGAACCGGCGCAATGGCCACCTTATGCCGAAGAAGGCGAAACTGTGATAGACGAGGAAACTTACGACGAAATTACAGCTATTGACGACATTGCCATTGACCACCACGAAAATGAAGTGGCCGATGAACAGCCCGCAACATATGGTAATTGGGTTGAAGAGGAGCAATCGCCCATTGTGCCGGTTGAACATGCCTACGAAGAACCTTACGGGGAAACTGAGGAGGAAACATCACCAGCACAACATGATGAAGCTGAAAAGCTGATTATGGGCAATATTGCCGCTACGGATTATTTTACTTTCGACCGCGCTTTTGGAGATAACAAAAAACCGGAAGAGCCTGCGCAACCCGATTTTTACGCTACGCCGCAGGATGTAACGCCACATGAACCCCAAACTGCGTACAAGCAACCAACACAAAACAATGTATCCCGTTATCACGACGAAAAAATGCCCTACACTTTTATGTGGTGGCTGGATAAAACCCGTAAAGAGCATGGGTCGCTGTATCAGCCCTATGTAAAAGCGCCTGCAAACCCTGTTAACAAAACTGCGCCTAACAAACCGGCTGATAAAGCACCAATGCCGGATGAATTGCAACAGCAGTATTTTGAAAATATATTCCACCTGTCATCGGTTGATGAACTGACCAGTAATGCCGATGCGCCAACGGTGGAGTTTAATATGCAAAGTAAGGAAGACCGCATAATTCAACGCTTTATTGCCGAAGACCCGCATATTCACCCACCGGTAGGCGAGAAACTGGATAGTGAGAACAAGGCCAAGAAAAGCTCGGAAGATAACCACGATATGGTGACTGAAACACTGGCCCGGATCTACGCCGACCAGATGCTATATCCAAAAGCGATAGCTACTTACAAAAAATTAATGTTGAAATATCCGGAAAAAAGCCGTTACTTTGCATCCCGTATTGAAAATTTAGAAAAGAAAACGAATTAATATAATTAAAAAATGTACATTTTATTAGTGATCATTGCCATTATTGTTTGCGTGTTGTTAGGGTTTATTGTGCTGATACAAAATCCTAAGGGCGGTGGTTTATCCTCAAATTTTTCAGCGTCATCACAATTAATGGGCGTACAAAAAACCGGCGATTTCCTTGAAAAAGGTACCTGGGTTTTGGCTATCACTTTAATGGTATTATCATTGGCTATTAACGTTGTTGTTAAAGGCGGCGCAACCCCAACTTCAGATCCGGCACAAAAGGAACTGATCGAGAAAGCCTCGAAACCAACAGCACCGGTATCATCGCCTGGTATATTGCCAACTGCACCGGCCGCTAAACCAGTAGATTCAACTAAGAAATAATAACATCTTTTTAGATATATAAAAGGCTTCGGGATTTCCTGAAGCCTTTTTGTTTTTAAATCATCGCTGCGTTAGGGATAGCAGCGGATACCGGCCTGTGGCTAAGGCTTTGTGTAGTATGAGCGGATAGCCCGGGCCGCAGGCAACGCCCATGATATGAAAGCACCTGCCAACCTGACACTGCATTGTTAAGCTATTTTAAACTATGAATTTAGCTGGTGACCTAAATCTGACAATAAAACAGGTTTGCTGACAATTATTAATCAATTATGGCGCTTGGCATAATTGCTGTTGATACAGCATTGAGAAAAATAAATCTAACTTAAATAAAATAGAAATTTTATGTCGTTAAACGTTAAACCTATTGGAGACAGGATATTAATTGAAGCTGCTCCGGCTGAAACAAAAACCGCATCAGGTATTTACATTCCTGAAACTGCACAAGAGAAACCTCAACGCGGAACTGTAGTGGCTGTAGGCCCGGGTAAATATGCCGATACCACAGGCGCATTAATCCCTGTTACAGTAAAAGTTGGTGACAAGGTACTTTACGGAAAGTTTGCCGGCCAGGAATTTAACCTTGATGGTAAAGATTACCTGATCATGCGCGAATCGGACATCTACGTAGTTCTGTAATCTATTAATGTGCAAATGCGTGAATATGCAAATGTGCAGGTGAAAATTAACAATAAACAACAATCATAACACATCGGTGAAATCATAGATAAATCGGTGAAATCAAAATAAATAAAAATGGCAAAACAAGTTAAATACAATGTTGAAGCACGCGACGCCCTGAAAAGAGGTGTTGATATTTTGGCCAATGCGGTTAAAGTAACATTAGGCCCTAAAGGTCGCCACGTAATCATTGATAAAAAGTTCGGCTCACCGGCAATTACTAAAGACGGTGTAACTGTAGCTAAAGAAATTGAATTAAGCGACGCTATTGAAAACATGGGCGCGCAAATGGTGAAGGAAGTAGCATCAAAAACTGCAGATATTGCAGGTGACGGTACTACTACTGCAACTGTATTGGCACAGGCCATTGTAACTACCGGTATTAAAAACGTAGCCGCTGGCGCTAACCCAATGGATTTAAAACGCGGTATTGATAAAGCAGTTGCCGCTGTTGTTGCTAACCTTAAAACACAAAAACAGGATGTTGGCGACGACTTCAGCAAAATTAAACAAGTAGCTTCTATCTCGGCCAATAACGACGAGATTATTGGTGAAATGATTGCTGACGCGATGAAAAAAGTTGGCACTTCAGGTGTTATCACTGTTGAAGAAGCAAAAGGTACTGAAACTGAAGTTAAAACTGTAGAAGGTATGCAGTTTGACCGTGGTTACCTTTCGCCATACTTTGTAACCAATGCAGATAAAATGGAAGCAGAGTTGGATAACCCTTATATCCTGATCTACGATAAAAAGATTTCTTCCATGAAGGAATTGTTACCTATCCTGGAAAAACAAGTACAAACCGGCAAACCATTGTTAATTATTGCTGAAGACCTGGATGGCGAAGCACTGTCAACCTTAGTAGTTAACAAAATCCGTGGTTCACTGAAAGTTGCGGCTGTTAAAGCCCCGGGCTTTGGCGATCGTCGTAAAGCAATGTTAGAGGATATCGCTATCCTAACTGGTGGTACTGTGATTTCTGAAGAAAGAGGCTTTAAGTTAGAAAGCGCTGACCTGGATATGTTAGGCCAAGCTGAAAAAATTTCTATCGATAAAGATAACACTACCATTGTTAACGGTAATGGCGATGCGGACAGCATTAAAGCACGTGTTAACGAGATCCGTGTGCAGATAGAAAACACTACTTCAGATTACGATAAAGAAAAATTACAGGAGCGTTTAGCCAAATTATCTGGCGGTGTAGCTGTATTGTATATCGGCGCTGCAAGTGAAGTGGAAATGAAAGAGAAAAAAGACCGCGTTGACGACGCTTTACACGCAACCCGTGCCGCTGTTGAAGAAGGTATAGTTGCAGGTGGTGGTGTGGCTTTCATCCGCGCGGTACAGGCTTTAGCCGACTTAAAAGGCGCTAACGACGACGAGAACACTGGTATCCAAATCATCCGTCGCGCTATTGAAGAGCCATTGCGTCAAATTTGCGAGAACGCCGGTATTGAAGGTTCTATTGTAGTGCAAAAAGTTAAAGAAGGTTCTGCCGACTTTGGTTACAATGCCCGTACAGATAAATACGAGAACCTGATTGGTGCAGGTGTTATAGACCCAACTAAGGTATCGCGTGTAGCTTTAGAGAACGCAGCTTCTATCGCATCTATGTTGTTAACAACCGAGTGCGTACTAGCCGACGAGCCTGAAGAAGATAAAGGCGGTCATGGTCATCCACCAATGGGTGGCGGCATGGGCGGCATGATGTAATCTTTTAGCTGAAAGCTAAAAGGCCAAAGCATAAAGCTTATAATATAAAAGCGTCCCGGTAAACCGGGGCGCTTTTTGTTTTACACGTTATGGGATGCTGAAACAAGTTCAGCACTACGTACTGTTTATCTCCACCTTGTCTACAATTCAATACACATGATGCACTGTGTTAAACACTCTGCATTGTCACTTGAACGTAAAGGCACTGTCATTTATTAATCAAATGATTGATTAACTATTAAATCTGTTACAATTAAACTTAATTTTGTTCAGTCAATCAAAATAACAGAATTAAGGCACAGCATTTGTATTTATCACAATATCATGAAATACATAACAGAAAAAAAATACTTACAACACGCCATTATCGACTGGGTATGGTTTAAAGGCCCACAATTATTTGTTACCATATACGGTAAATAATAATTAGTAAATTTGCCGCTTTATGAAGATAGAGAAGCAAATTTATACCCATAAGGTAGACGAGCTTTACGATAAGGCTTATGAATGGGTAATAAATAATGGCCCAAAGATTATAGTAGGGCTGATCATACTGATAGTCGGCCTTTGGCTCATCAAAATGTTAAAGTCGCGTATCAGGCGGCATATGAGCAACAAGGAGGTCCACTCCTCACTTCAACCCTTCTTTCTTAGTGTTAGTATAACCGGCCTCAATATTTTACTGGTAGTAATTGTACTACAAATAATGGGTATCGGCGTTACCCTGTTCACCACTATTTTTGGCGCGTTGACCGTTGCCGCAGGTTTGGCATTATCGGGGACTTTCCAAAACTTTGCGGGTGGGATACTGATATTATTGCTTAAGCCCTTTGATTTGGATGACAGTATTTTAGCGCAGGGCCAGGATGGTAAAGTAATTTCTATCCAGATATTCTACACCGTATTGCTTACTGCTGATAATAAAACGGTTATTATCCCCAACGGGAAATTGTTTAACGAGGTTATTACCAACGTAACCCGCGAAGGTAAGCGCCGCCTTGATTTTGAACTGAAACTGGAATACGCGGTGGATGTGGATAAGGTAAAGGAAGTTATTTATAAATCAATCAAGAAAACAAAGAATGTCCTTTCTACCCCTGCCACCAATGTAGGCGTTATTGCGCTGGAATTGGACGGCATCCGCTTCACCGTACGTGTGTGGGTTGAACCGGCCAATTTCCTTTCCGCTAAACTGGAATTGCAGGAAAATGTGATAAAAGATCTGAAAGCCGCGGGCATAAAATTGCCGGGGGTTATCTTACCTGTGGCACCGCCAGCTGTTGAGGAAGGGGCTGAGGATACCGAAGAAAAGGCCACATAATTATTGTTATTTGATGATTAGCCCAATACTTTGCTAAATTGCATCAATGCAACGCGAACAGATCTCCGTATTTGATATTTTTAAAATTGGCATTGGCCCTTCAAGTTCGCACACGCTTGGTCCGTGGCGGGCCGCCCAGCAATTTTTACAACTGCTGAAAGCGCAGAATGTGCTCGACTTGGTTACCGAAGTTAAGATATTGCTGTATGGCTCGCTCGCTAAAACAGGTAAGGGGCACGGTACAGATATAGCTATACTACTGGGATTAAGTGGTGACGACCCCGTTACCTTTGATGTAAATAATATCGGCTATAAGGTCGATCTGATAAAAAACGACCATAAATTAGTGTTAGGTAATCAACAGGAAATTAATTTTTCTTACGATGATGACCTAATCTTCCTGTTTTTGGAGAGCCTGCCTTTTCATCCAAACGCGGTTACGTTCCAGGCGTTTTTAAATAATGGCAAAGCGGTGTCGGGAACCTATTATTCCATTGGCGGTGGCTTTGTGGTTCAGGATAACGACAATGGACTAAACAAAACCGAAGTAGACTTACCTTTTCCTATTGATACCGCAGGCGATTTGCTGCACTGGTGCATAAAAACCGGCCTTAAAATATCGGAAGTAGTGATGGAGAACGAACTGGCCTGGCGCAGCGAACAGGAAACACGTAGTGGCGTATTAAATATCTTCCGTGTACTGAAAGAATGTATCTATCGCGGTTGCCATACTATGGGCCACTTACCCGGCGGCCTGAACGTTGCGCGCCGTGCCGCTACACTGAACAAGCGACTGATAGGTGACGCCGTTTATACCAATTTTGATGAATGGCTGACCGCAATCCGGGCTACCGGCAGCGGTTTTAAAAATATATTAGACTGGGTAAGCTGTTTTGCCCTGGCCGTGAACGAAGAAAACGCATCTTTTGGGCGCGTAGTTACCGCGCCCACTAACGGCGCAGCTGGCGTTATACCGGCTGTGCTGGCTTACTATATGATTTTTTGCGATGGCTATACAGACGATCAGGTAATTCAGTTTATACTAACCGCGTCTGAGGTAGGCAGTATATTTAAGAAAGGGGCCACTATATCTGCCGCTATGGGCGGTTGCCAGGCCGAGATAGGTGTATCATCGGCCATGGCAGCAGCAGCGCTTACAGAGTGCCTGGGAGGCTCACAGCGTCAGGTATTAATGGCTGCCGAGATTGCCATGGAACATCACTTGGGCATGACCTGCGACCCTATTGGTGGCCTTGTTCAGATCCCCTGTATCGAACGGAATACTATGGGCGCTATTAAAGCCATCACTGCTTCGCAATTGGCATTGCAAACTAATCCAGATAATGCTAAGGTAAGTTTGGATGCTGTTGTGAAAACCATGTGGCAAACCGCCCTCGATATGAACTCCAAATACAAAGAAACCGCCGACGGTGGCCTGGCTATCAATATCCCGATAAGCTTGCCGGAATGTTAATTTGGCACCTGCATCAGATTAAATGCTGTGTTTTAGGTTAAAAACCGCCCTTAAACAAGCAGGTATATTTAACACTTGGGCTGTCCAATATTTTTTGAATTTAGGTTTTGAGATTAAAATTATCGTCTTATATTTGCAGTCCGTTTCAAAAGGTACTTTTGTTATGGTGAATTGCCTGATAGTATAATGGTAGTACGACGGTTTTTGGTACCGTTTGTCTAGGTTCGAATCCTGGTCGGGCAACAAGGTTATTTCGGATTTCGGATGTTTGATTTCGGATTTATTTTGAAATGGGGCATTTGAAATCCGAAACTGTTTTATTAGGTTTTGAAATTAGTGCTAAGGACCAATCCGAATCCAATATCCCAAATCCGAATATAAAAGATGCCATTACAGTTTAATACGGTCAAATTATTTGCAGGCTCAGGCACTACGGCGCTTGCAGCAAAAATAGCTGAAAAATATGGCCATCCACTGGGCGATGTGGTTGTTTCGCGCTTTAGCGATGGGGAGTTTCAACCCCATTTTAACGAATCGATTCGCGGCTGCGATGTATTTCTGATACAATCAACAAATCCGCCTACCGATAACTTAATGGAACTGTTAATGATGACTGATGCCGCGCGACGCGCATCAGCGCATTATGTTACGGCTGTTATCCCATACTTTGGTTTAGCACGCCAGGACAGAAAAGATAAGCCACGTGTGGCCATAGGGTCAAAACTGGTAGCTAACTTACTGGTAGCTTCGGGCATTAACCGTATTATGACCATGGACTTGCACGCCGCGCAGATACAAGGCTTTTTTGATATCCCGGTTGACCACCTGGATGCCTCGGTAATATTTGTACCGTATATTAAAAGCCTGAAATTGAAAAACCTGACCATCGCATCGCCCGATATGGGCGGATCGTACAGGGCGCGTACCTTTGCTAAGTATTTTAACGCCGAGGTAGTAATATGCGACAAACGCCGTAAACGCGCCAACGAGATAGAATCGATGACGATAATTGGTGATGTTGAAGGCCTGGATATAGTGCTTATTGATGATATGTGCGATACTGCCGGTACACTTGCAAAAGCAGCCGCGCTGATTATGGAAAAAGGTGCGAACACTGTTCGGGCGGTATGTACCCATCCGATACTATCGGGAAAGGCGTACGAAACCATAGAAAACTCGGTGTTAAGCGAATTGATAGTCACCGATACCATTCCGCTGAAGCAGGAGTGTTCGAAAATAAAGGTACTATCAACGGCCGACCTGTTTGCCCGTGCTATCACTAACGTGAACGAACATGGCTCGATAAGTCAGCTGTTTAAGGTTGACTAATAACAATAATTAAAAGCACTGTAGCAGTAGCTACGGAATAATAATAAATAACAATAAATAATTAAAATGAAATCAATTGCTATTAGCGGTTCTCTGAGAGAGAACGTAGGGAAAAGGGACGCTAAAGAGCTGCGCTACCAGGGTTTAATCCCCGCAGTTCTTTATGGTGGGGCTACTCAAACCCACTTTTCAGTGTCTGCAGCTGATTTGAAACCGGCGGTTTATACCCCCGAAGTTCATTTCATCGATTTAGACATAGCCGGTACAAAATCACAGGCTATTATCCAGGACATGCAGTTCCATCCGTTAACGGAACAAATGCTGCACGTTGACTTTTTATTGCTGGACGATAAAAAAGAAGTTACCATTGAGATCCCGGTTCGTTTAACCGGTACTTCGCCAGGTGTTAAAATGGGTGGTAAATTAGTGCAAAAACTGCGTAAGCTGCGCGTTAAAGCATTACCTAAAAACCACTTAGATAACATTGAAGTAAGCATTGAAGGCTTAGAAGTTGGTAAATCTGTGCGTGTAGGCGAGGTTAGCTTTCCAAACCTGACCATAACTAACGCTCCGGAAGATACCATTCTTTCAATCACTACCTCACGTGCATTACGTCAGGCTGAGCAGGAAGCTGCTGGTAAAAAATAATTAATTGAATATTCCACCAATTTGGTGATTACACTAAATTATTTGAAAAGCGATGGGTTTTGGCCCGTCGCTTTTTTTGTATAATTGCATCAAACAATATGAATCCCCTTTAGGGGCTGGGGTATGAAATATTTGATAGTAGGTTTAGGAAATATTGGACAAGAGTATGCCGATACACGGCACAATGCGGGCTTTATGGTGCTCGATCAGTTGGCTAAACAGGAAAGTCTGCATTTTTATAATATGCGCCTGGCTTATTATACCGAAATGAAGTATAAAGGCCGTATGCTGCACCTGATAAAGCCTACTACTTATATGAACCTTAGTGGCAAAGCCGTAAGCCACTGGATGAAGGAGTTAAAGATCCCTATTGAGAACGTGCTGGTTATTGTTGACGAAATTGCCCTCCCTCTGGGCACCCTGCGCCTGAAACCCAAAGGCAGCGCTGCGGGGCATAACGGCCTTAAAAATATTGAACTTGCCCTGGGTACCGACCAATACGCCCGCCTGCGTTTTGGCGTGGGCGATAACTTCCCCAAAGGTCGCCAGGTTGATTATGTGCTGAGCGGTTTCGACCATGATGAATTGCCCGAGATCCCCGCACTTATAGATAAATCTATTGAAATTATTAAAAGCTTTGCCACTATTGGTACCGAGCTTACTATGACAAAATTTAACAATAAGTAACAATTCTATTACTTTGACCACCCAATAAAACTATATCCTTAGTTTTATTGGGTAAATACTGTCTTTTTTGTTCCCCCCTGCAAAAAATTAAAATTTTATTCCTGTAACGCTTTATCAAATCTGGCGTCTATTAGCGTAACAAATGAAGAGACTATTACTAACCGCTATTTGCTGCAGCTTAGCGGTATCACTTTTTGCCCAAACCTCCACAAAAACTATAGCAGTTAAAGGCATTGCTATTGATTCGGTTACCAATAAACCGCTTGATTTTGTAACTATAACTATTGTTGATATGGAAACAAAAAAGCCGGTTAAAAGCAATTTGACCAAGCAGGATGGCAGTTTTGAAATAAAAGGTTTAATGCCTAAAACCTATCAACTGTCGCTTATTTATGTAGGTTATCAAACTAAAATATTAACAGTTAAAGGTATTAATGATATTAACGTTGGAAAAGTGCTGCTATCGCCATCCAACAGTCAGTTAAAAGAAGTATCAGTATCGGCGTTGAAACCGCTGATGAAGCAGGAGGTTGACCGCATAAGTTATGACGTACAAGCAGATCCGGAGAGCAAATCGTTAACCGCGCTGGATATGATGCGAAAGGTCCCCTTGTTATCGGTGGATGCGAATGACAATATTAAGCTGCGCGGCGATGGCAACTATAAAATATTGTTAAATGGAAAGGAATCGGCAATTATGGCACGAAACCCTTCAGATGTTTTAAAAGCAATGCCGGGTACAAATATTATAAAGATAGAAGTGATAACCACCCCGCCGGCTAAGTACGATGCCGAGGGCCTGGCGGGTATTATCAATATCATCACTCAAAAAAATGGCGATCAGGGGTATAATGGTTCTATCAATACTAACTACAATACGGTATTCGGTTACAGGGTAAACTTAAACACTACAGTTAAGCAGGGCAAATTTGGATTTAATGGCTTTATAGGCCAGGGAACCAGGCCCATGCGTGCATCTGATTTTGATAACAAAACTACTTTTATTACCCAGCCTTCAGGCTTATTTCAAAATGGTAACCGAGGTAATGGCGGCAGTAACTTATACGCCAGTACTGAACTGAGTTATGAAATAGATTCTTTAAACCTGCTTACCGGCACTTTTAACAATTATAATAACACCGGCAATAATGCTAATAACCAGTTTACGCAATTGTTTAATGCGGCCAATACGCTAACACAGGCTTATAATGTAAATAACAGTGGCAATAACAAATCGCATGGGATGGATTTAGGGCTGAATTACCAGTTGGGCTTTAAAAATCATAAAGATCAATTACTCACAGTTTCTTACAAATACAGCAATTCAAATAACAAGCAGTTTAGCAATGTCATCACCAACCAAACTGGGGTAGCCAACTATCGCCAAAATAATGATGCGGGCACAAAAGAATATACTACCCAAGTCGACTACATTCAGCCGGCTAAAGTGCTAACCGTTGAGGCCGGCGGCAAAATGATCCTGCGTAATAACTTTAGCAATTTTAGTAACGATGTGCAGAATAGCTCGGGCATATACCTTACAGATGCTTCGCAAACTAACAACTTTACTTACCGGCAAGATGTTTACAGCATATACAATTCGTACACGTTGAAATTCACCAAATGGGTGTTTAAAGGCGGCCTGCGTTTTGAAAACACTAATATAGGTGCCGAATTTACGTCTGCAGCAGCCGGCGTGCTCGATCGGTCTTACCATAACCTGGTGCCATCTTTCTCGGCGCAGCGGATACTAAAAAATAGTAGTGTTACATTTGGTTTTACGCAGCGTATACAGCGCCCCGGCATATACCAGTTGAACCCGTTTTCAGACAGGAGCAACCCCTTATACATTAACATGGGTAACCCCGATCTGAGACCGGCGGTGAACAATAACTTCGAATTGAGTTATGGTAATTTTAATAAGGGCTCCATCAACATCAGCACTAACTATTCCTTCTCTAACAACACTATTGAAAACGTAGCCACCGTAAACGGAAATGTCACCACACAAACCTTTGCCAACGTGGGGAAAAATAAAAGGCTTGGGTTGGATGTCAGTGTTAATTACCCCATCACAAAAAGAATGAATATTAACATCAATACCGAATTATTGCAGGTTTGGCTGGATGGGTTTTATAACGGTAAACTATATACCAACAGCGGCCAGCAAGGCCACGTGTTCACCAATGGCAGCTATAAATTTGATAACGGCTACCGCATTGGTTTAAATATAGGTTTTGACAGCCGGTACGTGTTATTACAAGGCCGTGATAATTATTGGCTGGGCGGTGGTGCAAGTATCACTAAAGAGCTTTGGAAAGGTAAAGGCTCGGTTAACGTTAATTTTAATAACCCCTATAAAAAGTTTATTAAGCTTGATTTTATTACCAAAACCAATGATTTTGAGACCTATAGCAGCAATCTTAATTACTTCCGCACCATTGGCTTTAATTTCAGCTATAAGTTTGGTAAGCTGAACGCGCAGATAAAGAAAAATCAGCGCGGCATTAATAATGACGATGCTGCCGGAGGACGCGGGAATTAACAGTATGCAAAAAAAATTTAATATGTTAAATATCCGTTAAAGTTTGTTAAACCATTTTTAATCAGGGAAACGAAGCCCTTACTTTGTGTCGTACCCCGCCTTATATTCAATGAAAAAATTTCTACTATCCTTATTATTTCTACTTTTTACCGGCTTACTGTTTGCCCAGCAACCGGTAAAAGCCATTACGGTTAAAGGCACGGTGATAGATTCGGCAACTAATAAGTCATTGGGGTTTGTAACTATTAGCTTGAGCGATGCTGCTACTAAACAACCTGTAAAAAGCTCGCTAACTAAAGACGAAGGGACCTTTGAGGTAAAAAACCTGGCACCCAAACCCTATACTCTATCATTAGTATACGTAGGGTATAAAACCAAGACCCTTGCTGTTAAAGGTGATGCTGATTTTGATGTAGGAAAAATTGTGCTATCGCCATCAAACAGTCAGTTGAAAGAAGTATCTGTATCGGCGCTGAAACCTTTAATGAAACAGGAGGTAGACCGTTTAAGCTACGATGTGCAGGCCGACCCTGAAAGTAAAGCCTTGAGCGCTTTGGATATGATGCGCAAGGTACCTTTACTGGCCGTCGATGCATCGGATAATATTAAACTAAAAGGCAGCGGTAACTATAAGATATTGATCAATGGTCGGGAGTCGGCGTTGGTGGCTAAAAACCCATCGGATGTTTTAAAAGCAATGCCGGCTACCAATATTCAAAAGATAGAAGTAATTACCACCCCACCGGCTAAGTACGATGCAGAAGGTTTAGCGGGTATCATCAATATTATTACTAAAAAAAATGCCGACCAAGGATATAATGTGGGCATTAACGGTCGTATAAATACTATCTGGGGCCCGGGATTGAACATTAACGGCAATGTAAAGCAAGGTAAATTTGGCATGTCGGCTTATGCAGGTTTTGGGCGGCAAAACCACCAGGAGACCGGGTTTGGTAATATACAACTGCTTAAAGATGGCTCGGCCATTAACCAAAATGGAATAAACGGTTTTGATGGGCATTATCAATATGCCAATGCCGAATTAAGTTATGAGTTGGATAGCCTGAACCTGTTAACCGGCTCTATCGAAACTTTTGGCAATACGTTTAACAACAATGGTTCACAAGTCAATCTCAGCACCAACAAACTGGGCGGTATTGCCAACTCATATAACCTGCTAAACAGCGGTAGAGGTAATTTTGTAGGTACCGATGTTGCGATAAACTATCAGTTGGGCTTTAAAAAAAGTAAAGATCAGTTACTTACTTTTTCATACAAATACAGTAATTCGCCCAACTCACAATCAACCACTAACAATTTTATAAACCGTACCAGTTATCCCGCCAGCAGTTTCCCAAGCTATAATCAGTTCAATAATTCAGGCAGCCGTGAACATACTTTGCAATTGGATTATGTACATCCGCTAAAAAAGATAACTGTTGAAGCCGGTGCTAAAGCCATTTTACGGAATAATTTTAGTGAGTACCATCGCGAAGATCAAGACCCCACAACCGGCGTGTTTGTACCGAACACCTCGCAAACCAATGATTTTGATTATCACCAGGATGTGTTAAGCGTGTATAATACCTACCAATTTAAATTAGATAAATGGACGGGTAAGATTGGCGCACGTTTAGAACATACCAATATCAATGCGAATTTTACATCTGCAGGCAGCGCCGTAAACCCCGATTATAACAACCTTATTCCTTCGGTATCTGTGCAACACGCTTTTAAAGGAAGTAGTATTAATTTGGGCTATACACAGCGTATCCAGCGGCCGGGTATCCAGCAATTAAACCCGTTTATTGACAGGTCTAATCCAAAGTTTATAAATACAGGTAATCCTAACCTTCGCCCCGAATTAAGTAACACATTCGAGATGAACTATAGCCGTTTTGGTAAAAACTCGTTCAACGCTGGTTTAAGTTATGCTTTCTCTAACAATGCCATCCAAAATGTATCGCTGCTGCAAATAGAAACCAAAGGCAGCAAAACAGATACTGTTACCAACACCACTTATCAAAACCTGGGCACTAATAAAACACTGGGGTTAAATATAAATATGTCGTTCCCCATCACCACAAAATTAAGCTTTAGCATAAATGGCCAATTAAGCAAAATTTGGCTGGCGGGCACATTTAACGGGCAGTACTACAAAAACAGCGGATTTACTGGTAATGCTTTTGGCAATATTGCATATAAGTTTAATAAAGGCTACCGTTTTGGCATAAGTTCTGGCTATTTCAGCGGCGATGTCACACTGCAGGGCCAGTCAAGTAAATTCATTTTTTCATCATACGTGTTATCAAAAGACTTTTTAGATAAAAAAGCAAGTATATCGTTGGTGGCCAATAACCCTTACAGCAAATATCAAACGTTTAGATCGTCATCAAGCTCGGCAGATTTTGCACAAAGTTCATTTAATCAAAATTACTATCGTAATTTTGCTATACGGTTCAATTATAAATTTGGCAAGCTTAACAGCGAGATCAAAAAGAACCAACGTGGCATTAATAACGACGACACTAAAGGGGGCGCCAAAAATACCGGCGGCGGTAATTAATTATTTGTACAAATGAAAGTTTACGGCATTACCAATTGCAATACAGTAAAAAAAGCGTTAGACTGGCTAAAGGCCCATAACGTTGATTACCAGTTTCACGATTTTAAAAAGCTGGGGGTTAGCGCCGATAAATTAGAAGAATGGGCAGCTAAGGCAGGCTATGAAAAAGTAATGAACAAACAGGGGCTAACTTATAAAGGATTGACACCCGAAGTAAAAGAAAGCATTACCGGCAAAACACCCGCGCTTAAAATATTACAGGAAAAAACCAGTATGATTAAACGCCCGGTTATTGAAGACGGCGGTTTCCTGTTTTTTGGCTTTGACGAGGATGTTTATAAAAAGCATTTCCTACAAAACCCATAGAGTATTTTATTAGTAACAATCGTTTTACGCTGCTGAATTTCAGCCATATTTAATATATACTTGTGTTTACTATTAACTAAAGTTGTTATTAAATATGAAAATTAACCTGGTTGCCGGTTTGTCGCTGGCATTATTGGCCGGTACGTATGCTGCTGATGCACAAACTACGCCGCCAACCACCACTACCCCTACTGCTGCACAACGTGCTGCTTTTACCGGCAGACAGCGCCTTCAGCCTTTTGTAGAGGAAAACACGCCCACCACAAATTACGATTATCACGAGCTTTGGAAACCATTTTTTTATACAAAAAATGGTAACGAAATGCGCGCATCTGATGGTTCGCCGGGCCCAAAATACTGGCAAAACAGGGCCGACTATCAATTGTCGGCCAAGCTGAACGAGGAAAGGAACGAGATCACAGGTTCAGAAATATTAACTTATACCAATAACAGCCCGCAAAACTTATCCTTTATATGGATGCAGTTAGATCAAAACCTGTTCAAGTTAGATTCGCGTGGTAATAAACAGGTGCCTTTGGCAAACGATCCGACACGCGGCGTTGTACAATCCAGCCGCAACTGGGGCCAGGGCCAGGATTTTGATGCGGGTTATAAAATCAACTCGGTTAAAGTATTAAGCATTGCTGGTGGCAAAACTACGGCTACCCCGGTAAAGTGGTTAGTTAACGATACCCGCATGCAGGTATTTTTACCTAAAGCAGTTGCGGCAAACGGCGGTCAGTTAAAGCTGGAGATCAAATATTCATTTATTTCGCCCGATTACGGTTCAGACCGTATGGGTATCATCCAGCAAGGCACCGATCGAGGCCAGTCTAAAAACGGCAAGATATACCAGGTGGCGCAATGGTACCCGCGCATGTGCGTATATGACGACGTTATGGGCTGGAATACTTTGCCTTATACCGGCGAAAGCGAGTTTTACCTCGAGTATGGTGATTTTGATATCAACATTACCGCTCCTGCTAAAGATATTGTAGTGTGCTCAGGCGAATTATTAAACCCTAAGGATGTTTACACACCCGAGCAGGTTGCACGTTGGGCAAAAGCCGCTAACAGCGAAACCACAGTAGCTATCCGCAGTGCCGAAGAAGTGACCGATCCAAAATCGCGCCCGGCCGGCAAACCCGAACTTACCTGGCACTTCCAGATCAAGAACGCGCGCGATGCTTCGTGGGGTGCATCGGCGGCATTCGTAATTGATGCTGCTAAAATGGACTTGCCAAGTGGCCGTAAATCAATGGCTATATCAGCTTATCCTGTTGAATCAGCTGGCTGGAAGCGCGGCACCGAAATGATCAAAGCATCGTTAGAATACAACTCTAAAAAATGGTTTGAATACCCATATCCTAACGCTACAGGCGTTGCGGGTAAAGCAGGCGGCATGGAATACCCAGGCATTGTATTTTGCAGCTTAGGCGGCGGATGGGGTGTTATTGACCACGAGTTTGGCCACACCTGGTTCCCGATGATCGTTGGATCGAACGAACGCCTTTATGGCTGGATGGACGAAGGCTTTAACACTTTCATCAATACACTTTCTACCGCTTATTCATTAAAAGGCGAATTTTATCGTGCGCCAACCCCTGAAGGTAACCTGCGCCAGTTCACATCGTTCACACGTCCCGATCTGGAACCTGTACTGAGCAATCCGGATAACCTAAAAGAAGCTAATAATGGTACCTTATTGTATAGCAAGCCAAGCGCTGGCTTAGTAATGCTGCGCGAGCAAATTTTAGGCCCTGAACGTTTTGACTTTGCCTTTAAAACATACATTAACCGCTGGGCATTTAAACACCCAACCCCCGATGATTTTTTCCGTACGATAGAAAATGCGGCCGGCGAAAGCTTGCAATGGTTCTGGAGAGGCTGGTTTGAACATACCTGGCGTTTAGATGTTGCCGTACGCAACGTACGTTATGTAGATAACAACCCGGCAAAAGGGGCTATTATAACCCTGGATAACCTTGAAAAAATGGCTATGCCTGTTGTGCTGGATATTAAACTAAAAAGCGGTAAAACGCAGCGTGTGAATTTTGCAGCAGAAATTTGGGAACGCAATGTAAGCTGGTCGTTCAAATACCCTTCAACCGAAGAGATTATATCGGTAACTTATAACCCTGATGGCACACTGCCGGATTATAACCCAGCCAACAACGTTTGGCCTGCAGCAGACAAGAAATAATAATTAATTTGATTTTTGGAAAGACCCGGCCTTAGTGCCGGGTTTTTTTATGGGGTACACTTGTCATCCCAGCGACAAAAACGGCCTTGCAAATGCAAAGCCGTTTTGTTGCGTATTACTATAAAAACTTAATCATTCTCGTTCACCACACCCATAGCGCAGAATTTTTCGATACGTTCGTTAACCATAACATCGGTATCCATTTCTTTAAGGGCTTTCAGGTCTTTTATCAGGTGTTTCTTCAGGGTAGATGCCATGGCAACGGGATCCTGATGGGCGCCGCCAAGCGGTTCCTTAATTACGCCGTCTATCAGCTTATTTTTCAGCATCTCGGTTGATGTTAGCTTCAATGCCTCAGCAGCACGCTCCTTGTAATCCCATGTTTTCCAAAGGATAGTAGAGCAGTTTTCAGGTGATATTACCGAGTACCAGCTGTTCTCCAGCATCAATACCCTATCGCCAATGCCAATACCTAAGGCGCCGCCCGATGCACCTTCGCCAATAATAACACAGATGATTGGTACGCGCAGTACCGACATTTCCAGCAAATTACGGGCAATTGCCTCACCTTGTCCGCGTTCTTCAGCCTCAAGACCGGGGAACGCCCCAGGGGTATCTATCAGGGTAACCACAGGCTTGTTGAATTTCTCGGCCAGCTTCATCAGGCGCAGGGCCTTGCGGTAACCTTCGGGGTTAGCCATACCAAAATTACGGTACTGGCGCTCTTTAGTGTTTTTCCCTTTTTGATGACCGATAAACATTACCGTTTCGCCATTTAACGAACCGAAACCCCCAACAATCGCCTTATCATCGCCCACAGTACGATCGCCGTGCATTTCAATAAAGTCATCACACATCAGTTCCAGGTACTGTAAGGTGTAGGGGCGTTCCGGGTGGCGCGATATCTGCACCTTCTGCCAGCCATTCAGATTGCTGTAAACCTGCTTTTTAGCCGTTTCCAGTTTCTCCTCTAATTCAGTTAGCGTGGCAGACATATCTACCTGGGTTTTATCTTCTACCTGCTTCACCTTTTCTATCTGCGATAGCAGATCGGCCAGCGGTTTTTCAAAATCAAACGTAATCTTCATACAATTTTAACGGGGGTGCTAAATTACATAAATCAAACGGCATATTATCAATTATGCTTTTGCAGTGCTTCAAACTTCTTTATCTGGCGCTCGGTTAATAGTTTTTGCGTTTTATAGCATGCCTGTAATACCGCTGTACGGTATTCCCCTTCATATAAGCCATAGCGGTTACCAAAAAAAATAATAGATCCTTCATCAACCTTATGCGTACGGAATAAACTATCCAGCGTTTTTTCATTCCGGATTACCGATTCGCCCACCTCTTTCTTTTTCATCTGCAAAAATTTTACCACGTTGGTTATGGCGGCAATTTGGGACGGGCTTAAATCCAATTCCTTTTTATACTGCAATAGTTTATCGGGCAACGGATAGTGGTTTATCTCGGCTATGTAAGACCGGCGCGTCAGATCGGTACCGTTTAAATAGGCATTATACTCATCCATACGTAACGACCGGACGGGCGATTGATCGGCATTAGTTTGTTCGGCCTGCGACGATGCATGTTTTAAAAATATAATCAGACAGAAAAATAAAAGCAGCGTTCTCTTCATGTTTTTATTCAGATATCAGCCAAATGCTAACCTATTAACAACCCGTAAACCGTGGGTATGTTTAGGCAGATGCGCCACAAAAATAAAAAATTATAAAAGCGGGAGAGATAAATTTAATTTTGAACGAACAGGAAACACTTATTAACTACAACCATGTTGTTGCCACGCCAATAAGCACCGCTTCGCTGTTTAACTTAGATACACATACGGGTATCTCTATTTGCAGCTTGCTTAATTGCGCTTTAAAAGCAGGTAAAAAACAATCGGAAGCTTTGCTGGCAATATCACCGCTTAGCACTATAATTTCAGGCTTAGCTGCACGTACAAAGTTGGCAGCAAACAGGGCCAGGTTGCCGGCAAATTCTTTAAACACAGCCTTTACCGTATTTGATGTATTGTAAAATGTGGCCAGTTCTTTCACATCTACCACATTAATGCCCGATAGTTCATAGTAACGTTTCAGGAACCAGCGTTCACTTAAATAATCTTCGGCTATACTGTCTAAAAACGGCGAATCCCACAGACTGGCATCTTCTGCAATACCATTAATTAAACGGGCTGTGCCTAAACCTGTACCCAATGTTAACCCAATAACGTTTTGATATCCTTGCGCTGCGCCGGCAAATACTTCGCCCTTTAAAAAGGCTGCGGCATCATTCAGCATATGTATCTGACTGGTTGGGATATTCAATTTGGCCGCCAGCATTTCTTTTATATTCAATCCGTATAGCGCTTCATGCTTTTTATTGTTATGAATATAGGATATCCCTTTCTCGTAGTCGAAGGGCCCTGGCATGGCAATACCAATGCGGTTAACCTGTACATTATTGGTAGTAAGGGCGTGCTGTATGGCTGCACTACAGGCGTCAATAATTTCGGTTGCTGTACCGCGCGAGTTAATAGGTTTGCGCTGGTAAGAAGGTCGAAGCACTTCGCGGGTTTGTAAATTTACTATTAGCGTGGTAATATGGTACCCGCTGATATACACGCCCAGTACGCTATTGCCGGCGGAAAAATCTGTGTTCATGAATATAGATTGAAATCAAATTTAATAATTGATTTCAAAAAAACAGACATGTTGATAAAATCGACAGCAGATATGTCAAATTCAATAGCTAAAATAATAACCATCCCTGGCTATCATCCACCTATTAAATAAAATCTTCGCGATGCGGGCTAAAGGCGTCTATCAGCATACCGGCCTCTATACATACCACGCCGTGTACCACATGCGGCGGCACATAATAGCCATCGCCTTTGCGGATAGTTTTGGTCTCATCGCCAATGGTCATGTCAAACACGCCGCTATCTACATAAGTAACCTGCGAATGCGGGTGGCTGTGTAGTGTACCGATGCCGCCCTTTATAAATTTGGCTTTCACCAGCATTACTTTATCATCATAACCAAATATCTGCCGCTGCACCCCATTACCGGCATCTTCCCATTTTATATCCTGCTCAAACTGAAATATGTTGCTTTGTATCATGTTGGCTTGTTTGTAAAAACCAAATGTCTGTTTTTATTACGGATAGACAAAGTTTTGCGGAAAGATTGTGGGTTACTTAAGGCCTAAATACTGCCCGGTAAACCAATGAACCGGGCAGCAGAAGGATTGTTTTTCTGTGGCGAGGTTTAGGTTAAGACAAATAAATAAAATATCCATTCAAGAAAACCCCGTGTTTTTCACCTTATTATACCGTGTTTTCACCCTATTTTAATATTGTAGCTTTCTTTTGTTGTAAGTATTCAGCCTTATTACCGACAAAACCACTGGTAATTCTTTATTTTTATGTAATTACCTATAATTAATGATCGAACAACCAACAACTTTAAATCCGCATAGCTGGGTAAAAACCTATGCAGATTACCTGTATGCGTTTGCCATTGTACGTATTAATGACGAAGAATTGGCGAAAGACCTGGTACAGGAAACTTTTTTAGCTGCTTTACAGCGCAGCCATGCTTTTGAAGGCAAAAGCAGCGAACGCACCTGGCTTACGGCTATTCTGAAAAATAAGATAGTGGATGTATACCGCAAAAAATCGTCGGGATTGAAACAGGTAGAATTATCAGTATCGGAACCTGTGGAAGAGTTCTTCCATACCGAGCACGGGCACTGGAAAAAAGAACATTGGCCACTGCCATTTGGAGTAGAAGACCACGACCCGTTGCATAACAAGGAGTTTAATAAAATATTGCAATTATGCATGCAGAAGTTACCGGCTTTATGGCTTTCGGTATTTACCATGAAACACATGGACGATGCCACTTCTGAAAACATATGTACCGAATTAAAAATAAGCCCCAATAATTTTTGGGTAATTATACACCGGGCTAAAGTAAACTTGCGCGCCTGCCTGCAAAAAAACTGGATCTAAAATTTACTGCTATGAATAAGTTAAAGAAAGTACAGTACAATTGCCATAAGGCTACTTTTTTAATAGAAAAGCGCACCATGAAACCGCTTACTTTTTTTGAGCGGTTAGAACTGCGTATCCATTTAGCCGGCTGCTCGGTATGCCGTACTTATCAAAAGCAAAGTGTATTGATAGGGGAAATGGTTCACCAAATTTTATACAGCGACAAGCAATATCATTTAAACGAGAAGGATAAACAGGTGATGGAAGAGCGGATTGAAGAAGAATTAAAAAAATAAATTTTTTGTAAGGTTAGCTAACCTGCTGCGACAAAGGGGATAACAATTAAAAAAACCTTAAAATGAACACCAACTTAAAAAAATCAGTTTTATCCATCGCCTTTGTTGCAATGGCTATGATGTTTAATGTAAATGTACAAGCCGCTAACGGCAGCGACACCACCAAAATGGCCAAAAAGAAAATGGACAAGATGGCTATGAAGAAAGAGGACAAGATGAAGATGGACGACAAAATGTCGAAAGATAAAATGAAAATGGACAGTAAAATGTCGAAGGATAAAATGAAAGGCGACAAAATGAAGATGAAAAAGGATTCTTCTAAAATGAAAATGTAACTGTGCTGATCTTATAATAAAAAAGGGGCTTCTCGCCCCTTTTTTATTATATACCTTCTGGATTTCAGTCCACCAATACGCCTATGTAGTAATTAAACGTGTCTACTTCCAGGTTATCTTTGGTAAGCCCGGCCATATCAACCGGGGTAAAACGGGTAGATACATTGATGAATTTATATTCGCCGCCTTTGCTACGTATGCGCACCGGCATTTTAAACCCGTTTACATCGGCTATCCAACGGGCTACAACGCGCCCGTTCTCAAACCTGAATTCCAGCGTAGGGATATTTTTATAACGCAGGTACTGATCGAAAATACTGGTGAGATTTATGCCGGATTGTGTATTGATATATTCCACTACCTGCTCAGTAGTTACCGTTTGGTGATAAAAGGTTTTATTTAGTCCGCGCAAAATGCCGCGCCATTTTTCATCATCGTTTATTATGGTGCGCACCATGTTCAGCAGGTTGCCGCCTTTGTAATACATATCGCCGCTGCCTTCTTTGTTAACGCCATATATGCCGATGATCGGCTCATCGTTAGCAATTGCTCGGCGGGTACCATGTACATATTCCTGCCCGGCTTCCTTGCTGCCTGTCCAGTTCTCAATAAACAACGATTCGGAATAATTGGTAAAACCCTCATGTATCCACATATCGGCGTTGTCCTTATCGGTAATGTTATTGCCAAACCATTCGTGGCCGCTTTCGTGCACTACTATAAAGTCCCAGTTCAGTCCTTTACCTGTGCCTGAAAGATCGCGCCCCAGGTACCCGTTACGATATTTGTTGCCATAGGCTACTCCGCTTTGGTGTTCCATACCAAGGTGTGGGGTTTCCACCAGCTTATAACCATCTTTATAAAACGGATATGGGCCAAACCAATATTCAAAAGCCTTTAGCATGGGTTTAACATTGGCTCCAAATTGCTTTTTGGCGCGCGCCAGGTTATAGGGTAATACCCAATAATCCAGCGTCAGTTTGCCGTTCTCGCCCATGTAGGTATCATCAAAATGCACATAGTCGGCAATGTTGGCTTCCACATCGTAGTTGTTGATAGGGTTACCCACAAACCAATCGAATTTGGTGTAGCCGTCCTTCATATCCGTCACTTTGCGCAGCCTGCCGTTTGATACATCTTTCAAGCCCTGAGGCACACTTACGCTGATGAGGATACTATCTACCTCGTCGGTCAATTGATCCTTATTAGGCCACCAGATAGAAGCCCCTACACCCTCGCAGGCTGTGGCGACCCATGGCTTACCCAGCGAGTCGGTGGTAAACACCACCCCGCCATCCCAGGGGGCACGTTTGGCTATGGTTGGGTTGCCTGAATAATAAACGGTAAATTCATCCTTAGTATCTTTCGGAATATCGCGCGGGAAGGTGAGAAACACAGCATTGAACTCACGTTTGTAGGGCAGTTCTTTCCCTTTGTAAACCACCTTTTCAATGTTCAAATTAGCAAACAGATCGAACTGTAACTTCTGAAAATCCCGCGTAGCGGTAAACTTAAACTGCGTGCTGCCGCTGATAAATTTCTTATCGATATCAAACTTCACATCCAGGTGATAATAATTGATATCGTAGCAAGTACGCATCGGCGCATTCTGGTTGCCATGCAGCGAATCGGCACGCGAGAATTTATCGCGCGGGGTTAGGAGCTGAGCTTTTGATGCGATGGCCGAGCAAACCACGCATACGGTCATCAATACATATTTTATAGTAATTTTCATTCGTTTAATATTAGTCCTAATTACTTTAAAACTATTAAAGTAGTTAATTTGATAAAGTGAAAATATCTACCTGAGCTGAATAGTTAAAGTCATCCATCCCTCCGGCAAATACAACCTTGTTACCGGCAGACGCACCTGAGGCCTGGCCTCGGGCAACACTTAAGGCTGAGGTTGACCACTGTCCGGTGCCAGCGTTAAAAACATCTATACTATTTTGATAGCGCGAGTTGTTAGTTTGATAAATACCTCCGGCAAACATCATAATATTAGCGCATGCTGCACTTGCGGACGAAGTTCTTGGAGTGTTTAATTGAACAGTGGACCAACTGTCGGTTGTGGCATCATAAATCTCAGCCGTATTAGCGTTATTATTAGCCATATTGCCTACCACAACCATCTTATTTAATGAAACTGCGCTCGACGAATAACTCCGTGTCATGCTCAATTTGCCGCTTTTCCAGGTATTGGTTTCTGTATCAAAAATATAATAAAATGGGCTACTGATTCCAGACAGGCCAGTTTCGTTCCCTCCGGCGAAAATGATCTTATTTCCGATAGCTCCGGTATTTAATTGAGAGAATAAGTAAACCCCGTTAGAAATTGAAGACCATGTGTTGGTAACGGTATCATAAATATCAATAACAAGGGTGCCAGCATTACCGCCTATCAGATATATCTTATTACCAATAGCTGCCGCACTAATACCAAATCGTGCAACACTTAATTTAGCAGAAGACCATGCATTTGTATTAATATCATATATGTCTACAGTTGCTGATGCTTGCCCGCGATAGTCCGCCCCGCCGGCAAAAACCATTTTTGTACCTGCTGCCGCTGCAGAAATATATCTTCTCGCTTCGCTAAGTTTTGCGGTAGACCATTTATCGGCAGAAATATCATAGATATCTACATTATCAACTATCCCAATACCATTATTGGTTAATGAATTTGTAAAGCCCCCGGCAAAAACAACTTTATTTCCCAGCCCCACAGACGCCATTTGAATTCGAGCCAATGATAATTTAGCCGTGCCGGTAAGGGTTACTTTGGAATAACTACTAACCGTTGTTGCTTGATTATCATCAGGCGTAGTACTCGTTTTCTTGCAACTTATGATAATAAATAAGCATATGCTTACCAGGATTAGGTTACGTTTCATTTGTTTATCTATGCTCTATTATATGTTTTTATAATTACATAACTCCACCCTATCTCAACACTTCCACATCCACAAAGCTATCATTAAATACCGTGTGAGTTGCTTTAATGTAATCGGCCGCGGTTGCTTTGTATGGGTTCGGCACAAACTTTTGCGGGTTGCGCGCCCATAGCGGGAAGGCTGTGCTTTGCACCTGTATCATAATGCGGTGACCTTTTTTGAAGGTATGCAGCACATCCTGCAGGCGGAAGGTTACATCGCTTTTTTGGTTAGGCACAAACGCTACCGGTTTTTCAAAGCTGTTTCGGAAACGGCCCGGCATAATTTCCGACCGTACCATTTGCTGGTAGCCTGCCATCAGTATATTTTTGTTCGGCAGGTACGGGTGCTGCGGTTCGTTGCCGGGATAAACATCGATCAGTTTCACTATCCAGTCGGCATCGGTACCAGTTGTTGCTACCTTCAGGTGACTCATAATCTCTCCGCCCAAAGTGATATCTTCAGTCAGTACATCAGTTTGGAAGGTCAAGACATCCGGACGGCGACCGGCAAAGCGCTGGTCTTCACTCATATAATTATGCGGAGTAAAGCCTTCGGTAGTGGTGTTATCTTCCGTATAAGGGACTGGTTTATTAGGGTCGCTTATAAACGACGTTGAGCCTGCTTTAGCCGGGGCTGTAAAGCTTAACTTACCATTTGCATCCAGATACATTTTTTGGTGCGTAGCGCCGGGCGATGGCCATTTATCAAACATTTTCCACTCTTTGCTACCGGTGTTGTACATGTAAGCAGTTGGTAGTCCCGAATTCTTTTTATCACCCGAACCTTTAAGGAAATGATCGAAGAATTTGGCTTCGATATTTCTTTGGTAGAAGGTAGCGATGCTATCGCCAAAGTAAACATTGCTGTGTAAGGTGTGCCCTGTTTCGCGTCCCCAGCGACCATGGCCAAATGGCCCCATTACGATAGTATTATATGCCGATGGATCCGACTTTTCGATAGCGCGGTGTATAGCCAGCGGACCGGTTAAATCTTCGGCATCAAACCAGCCGCCTACCAGCATTACGGCCGGACTTACTTTTTTATAATGTTTAGGCAGACTGCGCTTTTGCCAGAATTCATCGTAGCTTGGGTGGTTCATGGTTTCCTGCCAAAAGAAGTTGTCTTTATACCACTGGTTAAAGCTGCTCAGCGGGCCTTGATCAAGCAAGAACTGGTAACCATCGGCAGTTGATCTTTTAATGTTGATAGCCGGGTTGCTATACCATGAATGGGTAGTAGTGTCCTTTTTCTGGACCCCGAAAGTAGGGAACGTGAAAATATAGCTTTCCAGGAAAGCCCCGTTATGATGAAAATCATCAAAAAAGAAATCGGAAATTGGTGCCTGCGGCGATGAAGCCTTCAATGCCGGGTGGTTTGAAAGTATACCTGCAGCAGTATAGAAGCCGGGATATGATGTCCCGTACTGGCCAACACGTCCGTTATTATCGGCAACGTTTTTTACCAGCCAGTCTATGGTATCGTAGGTATCTGTAGATTCATCTACATCTTTATTAGTTTTATGTTCATCAAATTCGGGCGTCATATTGGTCCAGGTGCCTTCGCTTTTCCAACGGCCCCGTACATCCTGGTAAACAAAAATATAACCCTGCTTCATGATGGTTTCTGACGGGCCCAGGCGATTTGGATAACTGTTAACACCATAAGGTGCTATACTATAACAGGTACGCTGCATCAGCATTGGGTATTTTTTACTCGCCGACGCATCTTTTGGGATATATAATGAGGTAAAAAGCTTTACTCCATCGCGCATGGGGATATATACATCTTTTTTAGTGTAGTGTTCATTAATATACCGTGCATTTATTGATGCTTGCGATAATACATTTACCTCCTGCGCAAATACGGTTAAATACAACATCAGGGCAAATAAAAGTGTAGCAGTTTTTTTCATATGTCGATCAGTTAAGTTTATGGTATTACGAAGTTATATGGTTATTCCATAAGTTGATGTAACAATCATGCGAACAGCTAATCATCTTACTTATTAAATGGCGATTCATTTATTAAATGGAACCCACGGCGCATCAACAGGAATTTCTTTTCATCAAAGCGTTTCAGTGTCGCGCTCATGTCGCCATTTGGCCCTTTGCCGGTCATGTTCAATATGCTGTCTTTTGATAAAGTGTAAGCAAAGGTATACTTGCGTGTTGTATCTTTAAACGAGCCAATGATGATTTGTTTTTTTACGCTGTCTGCTTTAAAGCTGTAATTACGTGTGCTATCGTTCATAGTGGTTATACGCACCGAGCCAAAGCTGTTAATTGAGATGCGTTTCCAGCGGGTAGTATCCGTGGTTAGTGGTGGCAGGGTGTCTTTACCCTGTATAAAGGTTTGGGTGTTGAAAAGGCCGTAAAGCACCGGGTGCTTTGCATCGTCGCCGTATTTCATGTTCGAAATTACATTGCCGCCAATGCTAAACACGGTGTAGGCTATCAGCAAATATTTGGTAACGGTTAGTGAGATATTTTTCCAGCGTTTTTGAAAGCGTCGCGGCGTAAGCACGGCCGGTTCGGCAGTTTGATTAAGGAAGAAGAATTTGATGATGCGGTTCAGGTCTTTCAGCAAAATAAAGATGACCATCAGCAACAAGGCGCTCGATACAATTTTTACCGGCACATCAAAACAATAATTGATAGCTACAATATTAGCGATCACCGTAAACGCTATTACGGCCCCAAATAGTGTAGTACGACGGAACAGTAACAGTATACCGCAAGTAAGTTCGGCAATACCGGTAAAATAATTGTAGGCTTTGGAGTAGCCCATAAACGTCCACGCCAGCCCCATTGGCGAGGAATCACCATATGATTCCAACAATCTGGCCGGGCCAGGCGCCGGGAATTGCAGCTTAATAACTTTATAGCCACCATAACCCAACATGGTAAAGCCCACATAAAAACGCAGCACAACCAGCAGCCAGTAATATAACCTGTCGTAACTTTTAGGTTTGGTATCTATTAACGACCATATAGCAGCGCCAACCACCGATTTGATAAATATCAATAGCAATACTATCCAGTTATAAGTAGTATCGCCGCTGCCATTGGTAAAAGCGGTAATAGGTTTGGTCAGATGAAACACATGCGTACCCATCCACACCACCAACTTTTGAACAGGGGCCATATAAACGCCCTCGTAATTGCTTAGCAGGGGCACCGCGCCGTTAGGATCGCAAAGGATAAAGAGTATAAAAAACAGTAAGGCAAAACGAAAGCCTACCTTTTGGGCCGGCGACCAGGGTTGGGCTAAAGTGTTGGTGGTAGTCATTGTTTATCAGGTTTATTGATTGTGATAATTTAAATATAGAAATTTTACGGCTAACAGATGATACATGACACGCTTTATAACAGAGAATGTTAACTTTGCGCACTATCAAAAAAATACTTCTGCTATGCAATATGATGTTATCGTTATAGGTTCGGGTCCTGGTGGTTATGTTGCCGCTATACGTTGTGCCCAATTGGGTTTAAAAACAGCCATTGTCGAAAAATACAGCACCCTGGGTGGTACCTGCTTAAATGTGGGCTGTATCCCAAGCAAGGCGCTGCTGGATTCATCTGAACATTATCATAACGCCGCCCATGCTTTTGAAGACCATGGCATTAAGCTGAAAGACCTGAAATTCGATTTCGGCCGCATGATAAAGCGCAAGCAGGAGGTGGTTGATGCCAACACCAGTGGCATTACCTTTTTAATGAAGAAGAACAAAATTGACGTACACCAGGGTGTAGGTTCGTTTAAAGATAAAAATACTATTAAGGTTACTAAGGCCGATGGTACGGCGACCGAGATCACCGCTACCAACGTGATCATCGCTACCGGTTCAAAACCATCAAGCCTGCCTTTCCTGAAGATAGATAAGAAACGCATCATCACATCAACCGAGGCTTTAAGCCTGCCGGAAGTACCTAAACATTTGGTGCTGATTGGCGGCGGGGTTATCGGTCTGGAGTTGGGTTCTGTTTACGCGCGTTTAGGTGCCAAGGTATCGGTAATTGAATACATGGACGGCATTATCCCGACTATGGATAAAGGCTTAGGCCGCGAACTGCAAAAGGTACTGACCAAATTAGGCATGGACTTTTACCTGGGCCATAAAGTAACCGGCGCTACCGTAAAAGGCAAAGAAGTAACCGTAACTTTTGATACCCCTAAGGGTGAAAAGGGCGAGCTTAAAGGCGACTACTGCCTGGTAGCTGTTGGCCGTATTGCTTATACTGATGGTTTAGGTTTGGAGAATATAGGTTTAACTGTAGAAGAACGCGGCCGCAAAATTACTGTTGATGAGCACCTGCAAACCAGCGTTAAGGGCGTATATGCTATCGGTGATGTAATTAAAGGCGCCATGCTGGCCCACAAAGCCGAGGATGAAGGCACTTTAGTTGCCGAACAGCTTGCCGGACAAAAACCACACATTAATTACAACCTGATACCGGGCGTAGTTTATACATGGCCTGAAGTAGCCAGCGTTGGCCAAACCGAGGAGCAGTTGAAGGCCGCAGGTGTTGCCTATAAATCAGGTCAGTTTCCGTTTAAGGCCAGCGGGCGTGCCCGTGCCAGCGGCGATTTGGACGGCTTTGTAAAGGTATTGGCTGATGCCACCACCGACGAGATTTTAGGTGTGCACATGATAGGCCCGCGCGCGGCCGATATGATTGCCGAAGCTGTAGTAGCCATGGAGTTCCGCGCCAGCGCTGAGGACGTAACTCGCGCCAGTCACGCCCACCCGACTTATACTGAAGCGATGCGCGAAGCTTGCCTTGCGGCGACTGATAAGCGGCCGATACATATTTAAGAATTTCACAGATTTGATTGGTGATTTCACCGATTAAGAATAGCAAGACGCCCGGCCTTTGGTCGGGCGTTTGTGTTAATACATTGTGGGTTGACTGCTTAAGTAAAACGCAATAAAAACAACCCTTTCAATACCAAATCATGGTTTACATGGTTTACAAAAAATGACTATATTTTTCATTAAAATGTTGATAATCAAATACTTGATATTTTTTCGTGTAAACCATAAATTTCAGGTTTAATTTAACTTATAGGCAACTAATAACCTCGGCATATCCATTCGTCATTTCGGGCGCGGGCGTGGCAATCCCCGGTAGGCAGAGTGGCCCTGCCAATTTGGGATTGCCACGTCGCTGATAGAAGCTCCTCGCAATGACGTGGTGGGTAGTTTACGTAGTTTCAGTTTTAATTCCGAAATTCGCCACCATGCTCCAAATCCAACAAAACGTTTCCTTAAAAAACTTTAACTCCTTCGGTATCGAGGCTAAGGCGAAATACTTTGCCGAGATCAGTCACGAGGATGAGTTGGTGGAGTTGTTTATGGACCCGCAGTGGCTGGCGGTGCCTCGACTGGTAATGGGTGGCGGCAGTAATATGCTGTTGCTGAAGGATTATGATGGCTTGGTGATCCGCATGAATATCCGCGGGATTGAACACCGCATCAGTCATAACGATGTTTTTGTGGAGGCTGGCGCGGGCGAGGTTTGGAACGACCTGGTGAATTATGCAGTAGCCCATGAGTATGCCGGACTGGAAAACCTGAGTTTGATACCCGGCTCGGTGGGGGCATCGCCTATTCAAAACATCGGCGCTTATGGGGTTGAACTGAAAGATGTGTTTGCCGGCTGCCGCGCTTTTGAAATTGCTACTGGTACATTTAAAACCTTCACAAAAGAGGATTGTAGCTTTGGCTACCGCGAAAGTGTGTTCAAAACCGAACTGAAGGGGCAGTATATTATTACCTGTGTCAAGTTTCACCTGTCGTTAATACCAAATATCAATTTGCGCTATGGAGCTATTGAACAGGAATTGAATAACAGGGGCATTACAAATCCTACTATAAAAGATGTATCGCAGGTAGTGTCGCATATCCGAGTATCTAAATTGCCCGATCCTTCAACTATCGGTAACGCGGGCAGCTTTTTTAAAAACCCTGTAATTACGGCCGGGCAATTTGCCGGTATTCAACAAAAGTTTCCTGATGTGGTTAACTACCCGGCAGGTGATGGCTTAATTAAATTAGCCGCCGGCTGGCTTATTGAACAATGCGGCTGGAAAGGCAAAACGGTAGGCCATACCGGTACCTGGAAAAACCAGGCGCTGGTATTAGTGAACCATGGCGGGGCTACAGGTACTGAAATTTATGCATTGTCGTCGCAAATCATAGACAGTGTGTACACTAAATTTGGCGTTTTGCTGGAACGCGAGGTGAATATAATTAGTTAAAATATTTTATTTTAAATTTAATAACACCATCTTGACTGACCTTGTTTCGGCGTTATAAAAAAAGCCTCTCTTTGTAATTTCATTTGTTTTTCATATTCTAAACGCCTATTCTATAGGCACTTAGGTCGTATTTACTAAAATCTCTTTATAATCGCTACCAAACAAAATTTGTTGCCGGCCATTGGTAACCATATTCCGGATTACCATACAATGACAAAACGGTATCATGTTTGCCTTAATGTTAACAGCAAACATTAACTGGTATGACAAAGATTGAGTTTAACACATTAGTATTACGTCAGGCAAGTTCACTACGTTCTTACGCCTTACATTTCACGCACGACGCGGATGACGCTAACGACCTTGTACAGGATACAATGTTGAAAGCAATTACTTATTATAATAAATTTAAAGAAGGCACCAATCTTAAAGGCTGGTTGTATACTATTATGAAAAATACTTTCATAAATAACTATCGCCGCTTTATTAAGATGAGCACTTTTGTAACTAAGTCCGAAGAGATCTCATCGGCTAACCTGGTATTCAGTTCAACTAAAAACCAGGGCGAAGCGAAATTTGTAATGGATGATATCAAACGTTCTTTAGATAAATTACCCGAAGATTACTACGTGCCTTTCACCATGTATTTTGAAGGTCATAAATATCACGAGATAGCCGATCATTTAGCTATCCCTATCGGTACCGTAAAAACACGGATTCACGTAGCCCGTAAAATATTGAAAAAGAGTTTAAAGGCTTATGATAACGGTATTAAAAAACCGGTATACGCCGAAATGGATTAATTAACAGACAATATAAACTCAATTACATAGTAAAACGCCCCCGATATTACCGGGGGCGTTTTAGTTAAACCTATTTTATAATTCCTGTATGGAAATATCTGCAAACCTCAGTGTTTCATCCCTAATATAATCAGGACTTTTCAGGCTGCGGTATATCCCCCATTTAGGCCGGCAGAACGATGTATTATCGCGCCAAAGGTCTATATTATTGTTGTTGTAGTTCAACAATTCCTTACCATCGCTTACGCGTTTAATACTGATGCTGTACGTGCCCCTGGTATCATAATGCAATTGCTCGGTCACTTCAACCCAGGTGCCCTTAAATGGCGCCAGGTCAACCTCCGTCAGTTTTCCCTGCGATGATGCTTTTGATGCACCCGTATGTATCACCTCCATCTTGTCGGGGTTGCCAAAACGTGGCGTAAGTGTAATAATTGGCGCCCCGGCGTCACCATCGCCCGCCTTTATCTGGTGAATATGCGTAAAAGTGGGCTGCGCTTTAAAATTACTATCCAGCTTAAACTTCCATTTGTAAACTACAGTTTCATTGCGTTCGCCCTTTAGTTTAGCTGCCGATGGGCCATATGTTTTTATTTCCAGTCGCTGGCGGTCGAAGCTTTTGCAGCGGTCGTTATCCAATTTAGCATGGATATTAAAAACAAACACGTTTTCCTTTAACTGCGGGTCAAACTGCTGGGTAATGTGTTTTACAGGGTGCCCGCAATCCGGCACCTCACAGGCATCGCCGCCAAGTACTTTAGAAATAAGGGCATAGGCATCACTTTTACCATCGGCTTTTAGCACTACCTGCGCGCTTGCTGCCGCCGTAAAAAAACACAATAGTGCTACGTTTAAAATTACCTTCATTTTATTGGTACGTTATAAAACCAGCAATTTATTTTCCCGGTTTTAATTCCATGGCTTTAAAATTAAATGCTGTTTTATCGGGGGCTACTTCTAAAACAGATAACGATACGGTGTAGGTCCCCGGTTTGTTAAATGTTAAAGTTTTACTATGTGTGCGGATGTTTTTCCAGTAATGCGCGCGGATATTATACTCCTTACTATCGGGCACCATACGGGTTTCAATGGCCTGATCGCCCGAGGTAATTTTCACTAATTGCCCGCCATGCCACACAGGCGCACCGTGCGACCCTGATTCCCCGGTGATCAGATCGACGTTATAAGTGCCGGGTTTTTCAATTTTAAATGTCCAGCTTGCCGCTTGCCTGGTATCGTTCCAATCTAAAGGCCGGCCTGAATTAGCCATCCCGTTTTGCTTAACGGGCTGCCCATCTATTGTGGTAATTGCCGATACCAATGGCAAATGTACACTGCCATCGTTTTGCTGACTGATCTGCCCTTCTACATCTGCTGTCTTGCCATCAATCTCCATAACTACTACCGATACCATACTGTCGGGCGCCATTTTAGGCAGGGTAATTTGCAGGCGATGGTGGTCTATATCCTTCACATAACTTTCTTTAAATGTCAATGGCTTTTTAGCCGGGTCGGAAAGCAGATAGATCTTTTTTACTTTGGTTTTCAACCCTTCAAGATAAAAATCGCCCTTAGGCCAATTGTAAAAACCAAGGTATAACTTACCAGGTTTACTGGTAATATTGCCCCAATCAAACTCCACATTAAACGGCGATGCATGCGAACTATAGATAGCTTCGTTATTCACCTTCATCCACCCACCCACGCGGGCCAGTATTTTTACCGATTCTTCGGGGATAACGCCTTCGGATGTAGGGCCTACATTTAGCAGGTAATTACCACCTTTTGATGCAATATCAAACAACAGGCGTGTCAGTTCGCCCGGCGATTTCCAGGCATGGTCGTTCTTTTTATAGCCCCAGGTATTGTTTAGTGTAGCCGGTACTTCCCAATCGCCGGGGATGGTAGCCGCCGGTATCACGTTATCGCCGGTCGACTGGTAATCCGTCTCTACCCCGCCACCTAAACGCCCGCTGATGATACAGGCCGGTTGCAGTTTGCGCACCAGGTCCTTTAAGCTTTGTGCCTGGTCTTTACTAATGGACATAGGCGTATCAAACCATATCATGCCTATTTCGCCATAGTTGGTCAGTAATTCCGTTAATTGCGGCTTAACCTTGGTATCCAGGTATTGCTGAAAGTTACGCTCCTTCGGGAAATCCCAATCATTATCCAAGCCGTTTGGTTCATGCCAATCGCGCGATTGCGAGTAGTAAAAACATATTTTAATGCCCTGCCTGTGGCACTCGTCTGCCAGTTGTTTAATGATATCCTTATGATAAGGCGTGGCATCAACAATATTAAACGGCGATGCATTGCTTTTAAACATAGCAAAGCCATCGTGGTGCTTACTGGTGATGGTAATATACTTCATCCCCGCGTTTTTAGCGGTAGCCACAAAAGCCTTCGGATCAAATTTTACCGGGTTAAACTGTTTGGCCAGTTCGCTGTATTCGGCTACGGGTATCCTGGCATTTTTCATGATCCATTCACCTATCTGCGGGTATTCTTTGCCTTTCCATTCACCGGCAGGGATGCTGTATAGCCCCCAATGAATAAACATGCCGAAACGGGCATCGCGCCACCACTGCATACGCTGGTCCTGTGTAATAGTTTGGGCTGATGCCGATTTGAACAACATCAGTAATACCAAGGGTAGGATCAATTTTTTCATATGATATTTAATTAACCACCGTGTCATTTCGACCAGCGGGAGAAATCTTATATATGCAGCCGGCTCGAAGTATAAGATTTCTCCTCGTACCTCGTTCGAAATGACACAGTGGTTGATTTTACTTCGCTTTTCTCAAACTCACCATCACGACACCGTGCTGCGGCACATCCGTTTTAAATTCGTTGTCAAACACCCCGATATCTTTTTGGCGCCACAGGTCGCGTACAATGTATTTGCCGCTTATACCTAAATCTTTCCAGCTTAGTACCATATTTTGTGTACCAGCATCGCCTGTATTAAACAGTCCTGCTGCTTTTGTACCATCAGACAGGTCTTTGGCCATAATGCCTAATTCTCCGTTCCTTGCTATCACGGTAGCCTGTTTACCCAGGGGGTCCTGGTTTACAGCTATTACTTCATCATTAGTTAGCAGGCTTAATGTAAACGCATCCAGTTTGGTTAGGTCGTTGCCTAACAGCAGGGGAACTGACATCAGGCACCAGGCGCTCATGTGGGTATATTGCTCGTCGGGCGTTAAATGCGATGGGTATGGGCCTTTGCCCCAGCCTACCCAGCCTACCACCATCATGTCGGGGTCGTTCCAATGACCGGGCTTAGCATAAGGCGCCCATTTATCCTGTGCCAGCACACGTGGTTTCAGGCTTTTCCAGCTGTCACGGATATCGCCGCCGGTACGCCAGGTATTGGATACTTTTGATAAGTCGCCGATAGAGGCGAATGGCGTACTGTTTGATAAGCTGAAGATAATATCGCGGCTGCCCGCGCGTAAAGCATCAAACATTTTTTTGGTTTCGGGCAATTCATTAGGGCTCCAGTCGTATTTCAGGTAATCCATACCCCATTTATCAAACTGCTTTACATCCTGATCAACAAAAGTATATTGCCCTATTTTGTAAGGGAATAGCTTTTTGTTACGGGGCACATTCTCTTTTACCGGGCTAAATGCGCCTTCCGGATTATCGGCCGAACCGCCTACATGGTGCCCGTACGATTCTATCCAGGGAGTAGAATAAATACCAATATGTAAACCCATAGCATGTACTTCGTCGGCAAGTGCCTGCATATTGGGGAAAGTGGTTGAGTCGGGTAGTATCGCGTGGAACTCGCCCCCACGCTTACCTTGCCATACGTCATCGATATTCATATAACTCCAGCCATGGTTGATCAATCCTGAACTTACCATTGCTTTAGCGTTAGCCAATACAAGCGCCTGGGTTAATTTGGTAGCGTAAATATTCCAGCTGTTCCAGCCCATAGGCGGGGTAAGGGATATTTCTTCGCCTACCACCAGTTTAAAGTTGCGGGTGGCTGTCCCTAAAGCATTTTTAGCTGATAATGCAATGGTATATGTTCCGGTCTTATTTACCGATCCGCTTAACATCCCGGTTTTGCTATCCAGTTTTAAACCGGCAGGCAGGCCTTTGGCCGAGAAAGTCATTGGGCGGTTACCGGTAGCGGCAATGGTGTATACCACCGGGTGCCCTGGCCTTACACCAAATATTTTGGCGCCGTTAATTTGGGGGCTGGGTTTTTCCTTCGGTGTCAGGATATACTTAGCAAGCGTATCCTGTGCTTTGGTAATTTGCGCTATACCGCATAGCACAACAAGTGCTATCCATAATTTTTTCATACAAACAGATATTAGGTTAGTTAGCAAGAGCTGCTATCATGTAAAACTAATAAACATCCAGAGACAGGCTATCCCCAAAATCGGCGTAATATTCAATTATTTTACCCTGATAGCCGGTAAGTTTTTGTACCAGGCGGGGCCTATGCCGGCTGCATCGAACAGCAGCTTTTGCCCGGCGCTTAAACCCGGCGCGCCTATTTTACTCCGCTTTGATGGCTGATAAATATTTGTAGCATCGGTATTCAACCTGGGGTCTTTCATATCAAAGCCATCGGGCAAATCGCCGGCTAATTTAATATTAAACAAAATGTTGCCCGATATTTTTAACCCCTGCGGCTGATCGGTATATACGATGGGGTCCGATGCTAAAACAAGGTTGTTTGTTATGGTCACATTTTGCGGTGGCAGGCCGCGCCCATCGCGCTTACCCGACCCCACCTCGAAAGCTTCTGTGCAGTTAATAATGGTATTATTTTTAATTTCCGCGTTCTTCACCTGCATATACCCTTTTAACTCCGAATTAGGAATGGCGTCCATTATAGTAATTGCCGCTTTTAAACCGGTGCCTGTTAAGCCCTGCAAATAATTGTAATATACTTTATGGCTTTCGCCGATGATCCGGATGCCGCCGGTGCCTTTCACGCCGTTACCGATCATATAGTTACCATATACCTCGGCAAAATTACCTTCGCGCAGGGTTAAAGTACCCACGCACTCATAAAACAGGTTGTTTCTGATAGTGTTATGGCCTGATTTGTTGGACAATACTTCCATTTCGCCATTGCACTGGTAAAAAACATTATCCTCAACCGTGGTATAGGAATCATTCATGGATACAGTACTGGTGCCTATCCTGATAGTTTCGCCGCCATTATTACCCAGATCGGGCCGTGTATCAAAAAAATTGTGGTCAATTTCATGATAGTTTGGCTTATCGGCTACCCAAACTACCAGCGTAGTGCCCTGGTGGGTTTTTCCTTTAATATAGCAATGGTCGACCCGGTTATGATAACCGTTGATGGATACCCATTTATAATCCTGTTTTTTATCGGCGGGGTTAAAGTCAACTATCGAGGTATTGGTTAGCCGGCACCATTCAGCATCCTTACTGAAAGTGATCACATCTTTTTTTTGTGAATTGCCCTGGCTGAAGTTCAGTCCGTCAACCACCAGCCATTGGCCATCTATCAGCAAATGCGAATTACCGTTTATAATAATTTTCCCCGGGTCGGATGAGATGAGGGTAACAGGTGCTTCTTTAGTCCCTTTGGCTTTAAATACCAGTTGCTGGTTTGTCCAGTTCCCCGGCTGCATAATAGCACGGTCGCCGGGCTTTAAATTAAGAAATGCCAGTTCGGCAGCATTATGCACAGGGTAATCCTTGGCGTAGCTGCTAATGCTGCATAGCAAAAGAAAAAGGACTTTAGGGGTATTAAGCTTAAACATTGGTTATTGAAATTGGTTTTGCTGCCGCGTGATGATGCGCGGCTATGCAAATTTAATATTTAAACAATCCCTTTTGTCGTAATAAAGCTTCCAGGTAATAATAATCAGCATAGCTTATCGGCGCGTCAATTTCGCCGTTGGCAGGCTTGTTACCGGTGCTATGAAGCAATATAAAACCCTTGCTTTCGCCCGGCTTGGCCTGGTAATTATCGGTCAGGTTTTTTACAATAGTATTTGCCCAGCCTTTGTATTGCTTGCCGTTGGCGCTATACATGCTCAATTCATACAACGCTGAAGCTATTACCGCCGCGGCAGAAGCATCGCGGGGGACTTTGGGGATTGCCGGATCGTTAAAATCCCAATAAGGCACCAGATCTTTTGGCAGGTTAGGGTTGTTGAATATAAATTTGGCGATGTTTTCGGCTTGCTTCAGGTAAATTTTATTTTTTGTTTCACGATAACACATCGTATAGCCATACAAGCCCCAGGCCTGCCCGCGTGCCCAGGCCGAGCCATCTGCATAGCCCTGGTGGGTTTGTTTATGCAGTACCTTTCCGGTTTCGGGGTCGTAATCTATCACATGGAATGATGAGTAATCATCGCGGAAATGATTTTTCATGGTGGTATTGGCATGGCTTACTGCTATCTTGTAAAAGCTGGAATCGCCGGATAGTTTGCTGGCCTCGAATAACAATTCCAGGTTCATCATATTATCAATAATCACCGGGAATTTCCAATCCTTTCGATTATCCCACGATTTGATGCAACCCACCGTCGGGTTAAAACGGGTGGCCAGGGTTTTGGCGGCTTCCAGTATTACCTCTTTATAATGCGGGTCTTTAGTTAGTTTGTAACCATTACCAACACTGCAATATATTTTAAAGCCCATATCGTGGGTACCGCCGTTGGTTTTTTCCTGCTCAATATTAGCAGTATAGGCTTTAGCTTCCTTCAGCCATTTTGGGTTTTTAGTGTATTGGTACAGGTACCACAGTTCACCCGGGAAAAAGCCGCTGCACCAGTCTTTTGATGGTATTAAAACCAGTTCACCTTTCTCTACCGAGCGCGGCGACACCATGCCCGGCTTTGCTATTTTTTTAGCTTCCGCGGTTTCCTTCAGCAGCAGATCAGTTTGCTTTTCAGCGAAAGCAAAACCCTTAGCCGCATCGTTTTGGGCGAAAGTTTTACCCGCGCTTAACGCCAGGAATAATAATGGGAGAATATATTTCTTCTTCATAATTGGTTTCATTTTGGCTCTTATTTCAAAGGTACTAACTGCACCTCCAGTATTTTCATTAAGCCCGATTTTTGGATTTCAACCGGAGTGATTTTTAATGTATGCATACCTGGTTGTAAACTTACTTCACCCAATGTTTGTGTTATCGTTTTATCACCCTTATCCGTTGTTTCTACTGCTTGCTTTTTATCCAGGCTGCCTAATGTTAATTCGTAAGTCCCTGCATCATCGGTATCGGCTACATATTTAATAATCACTTTGTATTTAGCAACATCCAACAACCTGAATTGCCAGCTAACCGGGTGGTCTTTTTTATTCCAGCGGTCTATATAATACTTACCGGCTTTGCCATCGCCAAAGTGAAATTCATGCGGTTGCATATCCGAATCGAAAGCCAGCAAGCGGTTGGTATAATCTTTTGCGTCTAAAACCCTCACCGGGTCGGTTACAATAGCACCGTTGGTTTCCAGCACAATTACACTGCTTACCTTATCCGGAGCGGTTAACGGCACACTCAATTGGACATCCAGCGGACCGATACGTTTAACCAATAACGGTTTTTTACCCGCATCAGCTAATAAATACGCTTTTGCGATATTGCTTTTCAAGCCCCCCACTACCAGTTTACCATTTCTGGGCCAGTTAAATACTTGCAGATAAAGCAAATTCCCTTTACGTGTAGATACGCCCCAGTTTTGAAAAGGCAGCGGCGTTTTGGTGGTTTTGTAAATACTTTCGCTATTTACATCCATCCATTTGCCAATGCTATCCAATATTTGCTGGTCTTTCGTGTCAAATTCGCCATCTCCTTTGGGGCCAATGTTCAATAGCAAATTGCCGCCTCTTGAGGCCGAATTTGCCACCAATTTAATAAAGTGACTGGCCGGTTTATGGCTATGGTCGTATTTGGAATACCCGTATGATTCATTGGTTGTCGGGATGGCTTCCCAATCGCCTTCCACCGGGAAAAACTCGGCCGGGCGGTCGGCTGTGTTTTGGTAATCGCCATAGTTCATATTGCCATTGCGGGCCAGCCGTCCGTTCACAACTACATTTTGGTCTACCGCACGAATGGCTTCAAGCACACGCAGGTTTTCAGAGAACGGCAATTTGCCGGGGGTATCAAACCATAAAATATCCGGGTGATACAACCTAATCAGTTCCTGTATTTGCGGTATAGCTTTCTCATTTACATATTTGGTGGCTTTAGGCAGCAATTCGGGATGTATATCATACCAAAATTCGCCACCGAATAATTTCAGATCGCCGCCGGGATTGCCGTATTCCCAATCGTTACCCGGCGCATCGGGATGTTCCCAATCAAACGCATGCGAGTAATAGAAGCCAAATTTCAACCCATATTTTTTGCAGGCGGCAGACAGATCGGCCATTGGGTCGTGATGCCAGGCCGTTTGTTTTACTACATTATAGTCAGATACTTGTGAATTATACATGGCGAAACCATCATGATGTTTGGAAGTAATGATCATATACTTCATCCCAGCACGCTTGGCGGTGCGCACCCATTCGTCGGCATTAAATTTTACCGGGTTAAATTTATGGGCCAGTTCAAGGTATTCCGCACGCGGTATTTTTTCCTTACGCATTAAGTGTTCTGCGTAACCGGTAACCTGCTTACCTTTCCATTCGCCGCCGGGTAACGAATATATACCCCAGTGTATAAACATCCCAAAACGCGCTTCGCGCCACCATTCTATTCGGCTGTCATGTGTTTTCATGCTGGCTGTCCACCAGCCATTAACAGCTTTATTTATCTCTTTTTGATCCCGTGCTTTGGCTGAGTTTTGCATCCCGGCCTCATCACCTGTGTTTTGGGCCAAGGTTGAGAACGATGCTAAACTTAAAGCTAATGCCCATGCGCTATAAAGCAACTTTCTATAATTGATACACATAATCAGTAAACTTTAACGGTTAATTGGATATTGCAATAGAGCACTATTTGCCGGATTATTTTTTACCGCTTTTGTCCAAATAGTAAGCTTTTTTGACATGAATTATCACTTTTTATCCAAAACTTAGCAATATTAATTATACAGCCTTCCTCAATCCACCGTCGTCATTACATCCAAATCAACACATGCCTTACCGGCAGGTTACGGATGATCTCTTCGTCCTTCGGGTTATGGTCCAGTTTTTTCCAGGTGTCCAAAAACGATTGGTCGTGATAGGCCACTGCGCCAAAAGCCAGTGCAGGCTGCGCCACCGGCCAGCTTTCCCAGTGCATCACATCGTGCTGGTAGGGCCACTTGCTTTTATCGGCTAAAAAGGGTTGTAAAAACTCGATGCCTTTGCGGATATTTCGCCCATCGGGGGTTTTAAATTCCCACAGGTTATCTTCTTTGGTGCTTAATATCTGACAAAGGGTGGTCATGGCATCCAGGTTAAAAATAGAGTAGCCATAGGGTTTGGTACGCCTTAGTTCCTGCGGGAAACTGCCGTTAGCCTCTATTTGGCCGGGCAGTAAAACATTTTTAAACCTGTCCGAACAAAACTTCATTACTTCGGTATTACCTGTAAATTTGGCAAAGCAGGCCGTTTGCATACACCAGCAGGTGCCGTGGTTATTCTTAGCATTCATTTCGTCCTTCCCGTAGGGATGCGTTGTTAGCCAGGTAATATATTTGCTGAACCATTCTTTCACTCCTGTCAATGTTTGCTTATCCAGCGCGGCCGAGCCTTCCATTGCTTCTAAGCCTTGTACCACTTCCATCAACTGGATGGTATCAATAATACCGATGCCCCGGCCGGTAGCAACGCCCTTAATAGCCTGCGCATATTGCAGATTAGGGTTCATCAGGGTTTCAGGATCGGTGAACCAGGCACGCAGGTGTATTTGCGCGGCCTTGATATATTTCACATTGCCGGTAATTTTATAGGCCGATGCCAGCGCGCCGATGATCTGGCTGAAACGGATCATGGCGTGGCGGTGCGCCACAAAGTTATCAGGATTGGTCATCCCATCTTTTTGGATGTACGGGCCGTGGGGGTTCTTTTCATCCGGCCACCAGTAATCCCCCTCCGAATAAAAATCGTGCTTGCCACCCGCACTGCGCGGGCAGGTTTCTGCAGTTACCGTAACTGGCTTTTGCTGCAGGGCCCAGGCAGCCTCGGCAAGCGTTTGTTTACGCAGTGTAGCTACAATCTGCGCTTTCATATCATCTTTTACATCGCTTTTCCACGATGATATGCTTAAGGCACAGCATACAAATAACATGCTGCTGATTAATATTTTAATATTTTTCATTTTTATGTTTTTTAATAAAAATAAGCGTCGCAGACGCTGAACTATTTTAAGCACTCGTCATAGACGAGCGCAAGCATATAGTTTGATTAGCATACTACGTGATTGCCACGTCGCTGCGCTCCTCGCAATGACAACCTAATTAATGCACGCTTACTCTGTCATTATTTTAAACGTCACTTTCCCAATATTATTCGGCTTGCCTTTTACCGCCGGCGATATGCTGCCGCCTGCCTTGCTCACCTTTATCTCGCGAAAGCTATATGCTCCCTTTTCGTAGTTAAAGGTTTCGCCGTCATCGTCATACAGCGTATAGATACCCGGCTTTTCGCCATAGTAACGCACTTCAATGTCTACCTTTTGCCCAGCTTTTGGTGCGTGGAGCATGGCCGGCATCATAGGTATAATGCCCCCGTCCTTCACATAAACCGGGATCTTATCCAGCCCGGGGTTAACGCTGATCACCTCGCCATTCCCCGCATATTTCCCTGTGTAAAAATCGTACCACTTGCCTTTGGGCAGTATCACTTTACGACTGGTTTGCCCCGTAAACATGGGCGCTACCAATAAATTTTCGCCGGCCATATATTGGTCTTTCACTTCTTTTGATGAAGCTTCTTCGTAGGGGTTCTCCTCCAGGTCGGTTTTCTTATTTTCTTTTTTTGCTTCATTGACGGTAAAGCCCGGCTCTAAATTCATAGCCCTAAACGGCGGGATACCCTGGAAATGGTATTTAGCAAATTCGCTATACCAATAAGGCATCATCTGCATGCGCAGGTTAGCGAAGGCTTTTATCTGGTCGGTAACTTCGGGGAATGTCCACGGCTTGGTTCCGCTCGACCAGGCATTGATCATAGCCATCGGCGAAAACACGTTTGATTGAAAACGCCTCAGCCATTCCTCGGCCGTTTTAGAAGCACGTACTTCAGGCGTCCATAATGTCCCGGCAAAGCCGCTGTTAATAAGGGCTGTTATAAAATCCTGATGGTTATAATAATCGTTATAGATCACATACGGAAAAGATGAACCGCCGCCGTTGGATGCGCGTACCAAACCAAAAGTGCGCTGGTTCTGCTGGTGGTACATTTCATAGGTATAACGCTGCATCATTAAGCCGTAAGTTTGGCGCATTTGTTCAGCACTGTGGCCTGATGGGAATGTAGCTACATCGGGCCACAGGTAACCATCGCCGCCGTCTACCTCATCCATTTTGTAGCCGCTTACGCCGATATCAACCTTGCCTTTATAAAGTTCGCCGAAAAAGATCCTGCGTGCTTCAGGCATGGTCAGATCGGGCACGGCGCCGTTCCAAACGGTATGACTTCCAGTATAGGGCAAAATACTTTTATAAATCGGGGATTCGGGCGATATGTAAGGGTTGGTCCACAAATTAATGCGCACACCTTTTTTCAGCATGTCCTGCACCATTTTCTGCGGTTCGGGGAAACGGGTTTTATCCCACTCGAATGTGCAGGGGTACGATTTACTTTGCCAGCCTGGTTCCAACCCAATAAAATCAAGCGGGAAACCTTTTTCTTCAAAAGCTTTGGCTTCGTCGGCTACACCTTGCGCGTCGGTTAGGCGTTGCACGCGCTGAGTAAAGCCTAAGCCCCAGCGGGGTGGCAAACAACCGCCGCCATTTAGCAGATTATAACGGCGCACAGCATCCATAGCAGTAGGTCCGGCAAATACATAAATTTCTACGCCGGCGGCAGGCACCAGCATTTCTACCGCGTCGGAATAGGGGTGTGATGACCAGGCTTTATCAAGGTTCCTGTCCTTTACTTCGGCAGGTGTTTTACTATCGCGCCTAACAGCCGAACCGGCGTAAACATTAATATAGCGCGCCGAATTAATAAACACCCCATAACCTTTAGATGATACATAGAACGGCGTTGGCGCATGGGTGCGCCCGTTATCCTTACCGGCGTAATTATCTACATGCAAGGTTAGTACTTTGCCCCGCTGGTATACCGTTTGAAAATTCAACCCAAAGCCAAATAACTGTTCGGCTTTAGCTAAGGGGAAACGCAAATAGGTTTTGCCATCAGCAACTGTTACGGCAATATCCTGCTGCGCTAAAGGAAAAGCTGCCTTACCCATTTGCTGCAAACCCGCAGTATATGGGGTGGCACCTGCCGCGCTTAATAAATTAAAAGCTTCGGGCTTACCTACTATGCCTTTCCATACGCCCGGTTGCACCTGTGTCCATACTATAGACTGTGCGCTGGCGGCAGTACAACAAACTATAAAAAGCAGTAATATATATTTGTATCTCATATTTGTTTCGTATCTATTTTTTTAACGCTTTACCTACTTCGGTTAGCTGATCAATAAAGGGCTGGTAAATATGCCCGTTGCTTTGTATGGGCGCATCCCAGGTCATGCTGCCTTTCACATCCCATAACTTTTGGCTGTAGCCGATAACTTGCGCTGTTGTAAAACGCGGGTTGCCCATTCCCCATTTCTCGCCCAAAAAACTGAGAACGTGAATTTGCACGCCGTCAATTTTCCCGTCATAAGGTTTGTTAATACTTAGTTGGTCATCTTTATTTATCTCTCCGGCAATATAATCTTCGTAAGGTGTACCACTGGTAATACGATACATTACCCCCATATTAAAACCTATGGCACTATTAGGGTTACCGGCACGCGCGGCAGCGGCAAAACTTTTAAAATTCGGGGCCGATTCGCCGCGATACATCACATTAGGCCAATAACAGCCATCAAACCACCAGCCATCTACCTTATTACCCCAGCGTACCGACCACTCCCTGATAATTTGCTCCCAGTTGCTTTGAAATTCCTTGTTAGGATGCGCCCCGTTTTGCCACTGCAAGGCTTTTTTAGCAACTGAATCGCCATTGGGTGCACCCGATGGCAGGTATACCATAAATTTTAACCCGCGTTTATGCATGGCATCGGCCAAATCGGCAATCAAATCGCGGCGCGAGCATTTTGTGAGACTGATCCCGACTATCCGGTCGTAAGTTTTATTAGGCGATACGTAGAAGCCCGAGTTTTGCCCTATGGTAAATATCATATAATTAGCACCCACAGATTTTACCTGGTCGGCTAAGCCATCCACATCAAAATGATCGACAAGTTCGTTCCATTTTTTTACATCGATGTTTAGCTTTTCGGTTTGTTTAAGCCAATCGGGCAGGTAATGGGTCATTACGCCAAATTTGGCCGTTTGCATCCAGGCTGCACGGTCTTGCGCATCGGTCAGCGCCGATGAGATAAACAGTATAATTATCACACAAACCTTTTTCATTGCTCCCGTAATTACTGTGCTACAATGGTATAACTCTTTCCCTTTTCAGTTTTAAAATCTATCACATATCCTTTGTTAAAGGTGATATCAGCCAGTGCATTTTTATTGTTTTTTTCATAAACCGGCACAACTGGTACCTGTACAAGCGGGTTGATATTATTTCCTCTTGCTTTAACAGACACAGCACCCAAAACCTTCACCGGCACAGGCGTACGCAGGCGACAATTTCCGCCATTATTAGATAGGATGGTGGCATTAGTAAGTGTACCCTTATCCCATTTCATGCTTACTTCAAAATTGCCGCGGGCTTTGATCCCTTTAATAGTGCCGCTGGGCCAGGCATCGGGTAGAGCAGGCAATAGCTCTAACTCGCCATTTTGGCTTTGCAGCAGCATTTCGGTCATGCCGGCAGTGCCGCCAAAGTTACCGTCAATCTGGAACGGGGGATGGGCATCAAACAAGTTAGGGTAAGTGCCCCCGCCGCCCATCGTTTCTTTTTGCTCCAATGGGTTCATATAATTAAATGCTGCCCCTAAAATTTTATAAGCATGGTTGCCATCGTGCAGGCGCGCCCACCAGTTCACCTTCCAGGCCATTGACCAGCCTGTGCTTACATCGCCGCGGAAGATCATAGATTGCTTAGCCGCAGCTGCCAAGTCGGGTGTGTTAAACACCGAGATTTGCCTGCCAGGGAATAAACTGAAAATATGTGAAATATGGCGGTGCGTATCTTTCGGGTCGTCAAAATCGCCGAACCACTCCTGCAACTGTCCCTCCTGCCCAATGTGGAAGGGGTATAGTTTAGCATATGCCGACTTTACCCGCTGCACAAAACCGGCATCAATACCCAATGCATTAGCCGAATTGATGCAGTTACTGAACAATTCACGGATGATAGACATATCCATGGTAGTAGCCATACTTACTTCGTATTGCTTGCCATCCTTCTTCATCGTGTTTTCGGGTGAGGTAGATGGATTGGTGACCAGCAAGCCCGTTTTGGGATCGGTTACCAGCCAGTTAAGCATAAAAAGGGCCGCGCCTTTCATTATTGGGTAGCCTGTTTCCTTCAGGAATTTTTTATCGCCCGTAAACAGGTAATGATCGTACAAGTGCAAACTCATCCAGGCACCGCCCATCGGCCATGCCGACCAGCGTTGCGCGGCCTTAGGGTCAACTTCGTAGTTCCCTACGGTTGATGTTTTTGCCCAGATATCCGAGTTGTGATGCTCTACCCAGCCCTCGTTAATGTTATAGTTTGTTTTAGCGGTAACAGCGCCGTTAACTGTTAATTCCTTTAAAAAATCAAACAACGGCTGGTGGCACTCTGAAAGATTGGTATTCTCGGCCAGCCAGTAATTCATTTCGGTATTAATGTTGGTAGTATAGTTACTGCCCCATGGCGGCTGCACGGCGTCGCTCCAGATACCCTGCAAATTAGCGGGCGGTGTACCCGGGCGCGAGCTGGAGATAAGCAAGTAACGGCCAAACTGATAATACAGCGTTTGTAATTGCTTATCAGGATTAGCTGGTTTGAAATTTTTCAGGCGCTCGTCAGTCGGCATTTTTGCCATGCCCGGGTTAGTATCCAAATCAAATTTAACCCGTTTAAATAAGCGCTGGTAATCGGCAATGTGCGCTGCCCTTAACTGTGTAAAGGTTTGGCCCGATGCCTTTGTTAAATTGGCATTAGCTTCAATTGCGGGGTTCTTGCCGTTCAATCCCGGCGATTTATCAAAGCCGTTATAGCTGGTGGCTTCAGTTAAATACAATGTCACATCGTCGGCACCAGTAACTTGTAAACCGTCCCCTGCGGCGCTCACCTTACCACCCACATTTTTAATCTTCAAATCAACCTGAAAATTCATGCCCTCGCCATTGGGGTCGCCATATAATACCTGGTCTTTTTCATCGGCGCGGTTAGCCACATACTTTGGTGCTTTTCCTTTTAATACCAGTAAGTTGCCGCCTTGTGGCGACGTGGTAAAATGCAGCTTGCTGGTAAGTTTTGCAGTAAAATTAATCGCCCTTTTTTTATCGGCGGTAATATGTACTGCCATTACCCTGCCGGGATAACTGATAAAGGTTTCGCGCTGATAATTCACGCCCCCAATATTATATTTTACTGTGGCCGTAGCCGTATTTAAATCCAGGTTACGGTAGTAATTTGCAGCGGTACTGTCCTTTAAATTAAAGTTCAGGAACAGATCGGCCAGCGGCAGGTAACGGGCTGAATACGGACCTTGAAGGTATTTTTTCCAAAGCAATGCAGCCTTATTATAATCACCGTCAAACACTGCCTGGCGTACTTCGGGTAAATGTGCTGGCCCCTGTGGGTTGTTCCCCGGCACCGGCCCGCCCGACCATAACGTATGATCGTTCAGTTGGTAGCGTTCTATGTTTACACGGCCAAATACCATGGCGCCTGTAGTGGCATTCCCTAAAGGCAATGCTTCTTCCCAGGCGTTAGCGGGCTTATTATACCACAATTTCAGGTTAGCATCATTGCTTTGGGCGATTGTTATTTGTATAAATAATGCGCCGGCAATTGTCCCTATTATTTTAGGCAGATGTTTCATTTTATTAAAGGTTTATAAATACGCTTTGCAGCCCGGGCGAAGCCACCCCAACTACGCTTTTACCGCCATTAGTTTTTAGGCTGATGATAGCGCGGCCATTATATACCTGCACCTTCCGCGATCCGCTTGATGTACCCAGATCGTCCAGCAATTTACCATCGCCGGCCAGTGAAAAATTCACCCAATTAACCGCGTCGAGGCATTGTATACCCTTGCTGTCCACCAGTTTTACCTGTACGGTAATTATGCCGTTAACTTCGGCAATTTTCTGAAACACCATGTGCGCTGGTTTATCCCACTTATCAGTTTGATATTCCTGGTCTATTTCGTCGGTTACTGTTGTTTTCCCTTTGTGTGCAATTACTTTAATATTGTTTTTGCCTTTGTTAAATGTTACCTGCCAATGTAGCCCCGCCGCAGGAAAATCCTGGCTGTTGCGCTTTTTAATGCCCATGCTTTTGCCGTTTACAAATAGTTCGGCATTATCACAGTTAGAATAAACTTTCACCATTTTATATTCCCCGGCTTCACCCCAGCGGATAGGCCAGGTATGACCGTAGATATGCGCCATAGGTTTTTCCGTCCAGTACGACTGGAATACGTAGTACGATTCCTTCGGCGTCATATCTCTTTCAACCACCCCTTTCTGGTTCATGTAAGGGATAGGGTTATCCGGGCGGATAGGCGTTGAAAAATCCTTAAATATCCAAAATGCCGAACCGGTTAACCAGGGCATCGTTTCCTGCTCTTTCAGATGCCAGTCGAACAGGTTACAGATATAGCTTTCGCTCCAGTCGCCGTCTTTTGAAACACGGGCCGCGCCGCCAACCAGCGATGCATCGCCTAGGCGCTCATCGGTTCCTGTGCCGGTTTTTACTTTGCTTAATGCATTATCCGGGTTCTCCGAATGGCGTAAGGCATGACTATCCCCGCCCCATTCGGCATGGAAAAAATGCTTCACTTTTTTAAATTCTTCTTCAGTGGTTTTTTTGTATTCAGTATAAATACCGCGATACCAGCCAGCCCAGATAGAAGGTGAATATACATCGGGCACATCGGCACAAAAATCGCAACGGCGGATGGTGGTTTTGCGCGACGGATCGAGCTGATGGGCACGGTCATTCTGCTCGGCCATAAACGCGTGTATCTTGGCTTTGTCGAATTCAGGAAAATCGCCCGCCCAATCGTTCTCGTTACCTAAACCCCATAAAATAATAGCCGGGTGATTGTAGTGTTGTTCAATCATATTGGTCAGCATGGCGCGGGCCTGGTTTTTATAGACTTCGCCGCCTAAACCGCCGCGGCACCAGGGCTCTTCTTCCCAAACCAGTATACCCAGGCTATCGCACAGGTTCAAAATAATGCGCGATTGCTGGTAGTGCCCTAAACGTATAAAGTTGACACCCATATCCTTCATCAATTGCATTTCCTTCACCATCATATCTTCGGTCATGGCCTCTGCAACCCCGGCATTATCCTCGTGGCGATGGGTGCCGCGCAATAACAAGCGTTTTCCATTCAGGTTAAATGGCCCGTTATCAACAAATTCAAAATTGCGGAAACCTACTTTCTCGGTTTGTGTGAAAGTTTGGTCGCCCGATTTTACCGTAACGGTTACTTTATACAAAGCAGGGTCGGCAGGCGACCATAACTTTGGCTTTTTCACCTGGAAACCCGCCAGTTTTACATCCGTATTTATCGCGTTTAAATTATAGGGTGCTGATGCGATAACTTTACCCTGGGGGTCTGTTATTTCAATTTTGCCTTGGGCCGATTGGCTGTTGCCCGGATTATAAAACCTCGCTTTAATATCCAGTTTGCCTAAAACGCCTGCCTTATCAACCTCCGCTGAAGCGAAGATCTTATCTAACGACAGTGCCGGCACATAAACCAAATTCAGGTAGCGGTAAATGCCCCCATAAACGTTAAAATCCGACAGCTGAGATGGTATACTTTCCAAATCGCGCGAGTTATCGCAGCGGATCTCGACAGGTACTTTACCCTTAAATTGTTTATTGAAAACGTCGGTCTTTTTAAAATCTTCAACCGCTTTAGTAATGTCGGCAGTCCATTCATCATACCCGCCCAGGTGCGATGTTACTTTAGTGGTGTATACATATACATCGGTTTTTTGTCCGGCACCTTCAAAATGCAGAAGCGTACGGCCATTAGCATAGGGATTATTAATATTCAGTGTGGTACGATACCAACCCGGGCCCTGGTAATAATTTACATCAGGATCTACAGCATCGCGGGCGTTAAAACAATGCGGCAGGTTCACTTTATCCCATATGGGCAGGCTTTCTGGGTTGCCTGGGGTTACCGGGCGTACGGCCTCCCACACACCGCCTAAATCCTGGCGCACAAATTCCCAGTTGTTTATTAACCGGGTTTTTTGCTGGGCAATAGTAATATGGCCGGCAGTGGCCAATAATAGAATAAGCAGCGACTTTAATTTTCTCACAGGTATCATAAAAAATGGGTCAGTTATCATCTAAAAAAATGATAGCTGACCCAAGGGTGTATTTATTTTTATTGCGGTAATACCGGCGTAACTATGGTATTCATTACTTGTATCACACCATTTGTCGGCATTAAATCGCTTGTGTATACATAATTAGCAGAACCATTAATAACCAAGGGATAATCAGACTGGTTACCGGGTGATGAAGGCAGCACCCAAATAGCCATTGTTGACTCGGGGTTTGGAAAATACGTAGCTACACCAGGTGACCTGAAATTAAACCCTGTAGGATTGGTAGTATATGCACCGGCAGGGGCTAATGTTTTTGCAAAAAACGGAGTGGTTGGTAAACTAAAATGCGAGTATTGCCCCTGCAATATCAGGTATTGCAAATATGTTTTAACATCAGCAGCGCTATAGTCCTGCCACTTTTTCCCCGCTTTATTAGCTGACGTAAATACGCTTGCAAACAATGCCTTAACCGAGTTATTGTTGATCAAAATATAGGTTCGTCCCGGTTTAATATATTCGTTAGTATCAATCCCCGAATATATAATGGCATCATACATCCGCCTGAAAATGGTATCCCTGGCTACACTTGTTGCATACGAGCGGGCTTTTATATATGCCCATGCTGTTTTATACAAATGGGCATCAATGGTATCCACGTTGGTTACACGGTTAAAATCTGTTTGCTTTTTAAGGCCAAACAACGTACAGCTTGAAATTACTGCCGTACATATCAGCAATGTTATTGCAAATAAAAGTTTTATCTTTTTCATATCTACAGTAATTAATAGCCAGGGTTTTGAGTTAATAAATTATTAGCATGCAAAGCTGATTGGCTAACAGGCCACAAGATCTTTTGTGGATTGCCAAAACCTACCTGCGGACTGCCTGCATTACGCTGACGGCGGATAAGGATAGGATCCATTACAGTTTGTACTTTATTAGTACGTACCAAATCAAACCAGCGTTTGCCCTCGCCATATAGCTCCCATTGTCTTTCCTGCAAAATAGCATCTTCCATGGCGGCTTTTGTTGTGAATTGCGTTGCTGGATAGTTTACACCGGTTGCCCTAAAGTGTATATAGTTCAGATATTTAAGTGCTGTAGGTAAATCCCCTAATTGGTTTACTGCTTCGGCATACAATAAATACATATCGGCCAGGCGGTACATTGGTAAATAAATATTAGTAAAATTCGGGTCGAAGCCTTGCGCCTTAGTAAGGACATTTACCTGGAAAGGATAATATTTATACATTTTATCTGCGTGGCCAGTAGTAGTTAATGTATCAATAGTTTGCAGCATGCGTATATCTGTTTTATTCTTTTTCCAGTTAGCCTGCAATAATGAATCTACTTTAATAGGGTTATTGTTATTTTGCACGGCCGGCGGTATACAGGCACAACCATTCACGGTATAATCCCAGGCTATACTCCAGATAGGTTCACTTGAGGCGGTCGGGGTTAAAAAAACATTTTTCCACGTAGCGGCTGGTTCAAGGGTAGTAGCCGTTCCTCCCGTGTACGCTTTTCCGGTTGGCCCTTTTGCTTTCCACAGGTTTTCCATCCACAGTTTAGCATTCACATAATCATGTTTCCACATGTAAACATCAGCCAGTATGGCACAAATTGCACCTTCGCCAATGGTCCATACCACAGGTGTTTGCTGTGTTTGCTGTAGTTTATAAGCATTTAACAGGTCGGGGATAATAACCGAATCTATTACTTTAGCCTGCGGCGAACGTGGCCTTGTGGCCTGTTGTGTAATATCAAGATAAGGTTCTTTCCATATTACCGCATCGCCCCATAGCCTTACAATGTAAAAATAACTTTCGGCACGCATAGCATAAGCCTGGGCTAATGCATTATTAATAGTAGTTGGCGTAACCGTGTTATCATATTTTATAACCTGCGGAACATATTTAATGGCAATATTGGCCCTGAATATAGTACGGTAAAGGCCCGCCCAATCTGTCGCGGCATCGGTATAAGTAAGGTTATTTGCCGCCAATTCATTAATAATGGAATTGGGATATTGAGAACGGTCAAAATTATCAGACCTGCCTTCGCCCCAGTAATGGTAAAAGCCGCCAATATTAGCATCATCATACGCGCTACTTTTAGCAGTGCTGCCACTGCCTATCATTTCTACTTGAAATGAGGCATATATACCTGCAATAGTAGCAGTGATATCCTTACCGCTGTGAAAATAGGTATCGGGCGATGCCTGGTCAAGCGAGTTAAGGGAAACATCTTTTTTACAGCTGCCAATAAGTACAATCATACTTACACAGGCCGCAATATTTAATATTTTTTTCATCACAAATTTTTTATTTATAACACATTAAAAATTCACAACCGCACCTATACCCACTTCTCTGCGGCGTGGGTATTTACCACCATCTATCCCTTGTGAAAGTACGTTAGATGATGTAAACTCCGGATCGTACCAGTCGTAATTTGTCCACGTGGCCAGGTTGTTACCATAAATATATAGCTGAATGGATCTGGATTTGATTTTGGAAGCCAGTCTTGCTCCCAGGTCATAAGTCAGTTTAGCGCTTGATAAACGGATAAACGAACCATCTTCCATATACAGGCTATTAATACCATTACTAATATCGCCATATTGATCCTTATTTATAGTCCTAAAGTTGGGGTAAGTAACAACATCGCCCTGGTTATGCCATGAATTGTAAATAGCGGCATAAGTAGGCGGCGAATAGGTTGAACTAAATGCATTTTGTCCGTTAGCCACGGAGTTATAAACTTTATTACCAAATGAACCGTTGAACAAGAAGTTCAGGCTAAAACCTTTGTATTTAACGTAGTTATTTATACCAAAGAAGAATTTAGGTATAGCATTACCGGTAATTATACGGTCATCATCATTAATAACACCATCATTATTGGTATCCTGCCACATGGTGTTACCACCTTTAAGCACATAACCGTTTCGGGATATCTGATGAATAGGGCCGGTGTAAGGCTGGCCATTTAAAGTATAACCGGTTGCAGTTGATGTATTGGTAGCCTTATCAACCACCACGCCAACTGGGGTTAAGCGGCTTCCATCCGCTGCATAGGCGTTAGATACATCGTACTGGTAAACCCCTAAGTTTTTAAGCAGATAGAAATCGCCTACATGCCCGCCTTCTTTTATCTGGAATGATGTACTAACAATGTATGGCTGATGATCGGCCAGTGATTTTACTACGGCTGCATTCTGGATAGTAATATTAGCATTAACATTCCATGAAAGGTCTTTTTTGCTTATTGGAGTACCGCTTATAGCTAATTCAAACCCACGGCTTTCGATATTACCCAAGTTGATAGAACCTTGTACTACACCCGATTCTTCAGGTGTTTTCTTTGGGTACAATAACCCATAAGTGGCTTTAATATAGTACTCAGGAGTTATAGTTAACCGGCCTTTTAGCAGGGTTAGGTCTAAACCAAAATTTTGCGTTTTGGTTGATTCCCATTTAATAGTAGGATTACCAATTTGCGTATCGGGATAGGCAATATTGCTGCCATTATAGCTACCTCCACCAAAATCAATAAAAGATGAATAGGTAAAGTTACCCACCCTGTCGTTACCTGCTGTACCTATGGTATAACGTAATTTACCATCATCCAGCCAGTTTTTAGTCCATGCCATAAAAGGCTCGTCAGAGAAACGCCATGCTATAGCGCCGGCGTAAAAGTTGCCCCATTTGTTATCCGGTCCAAACCTGCTTGAACCATCGCGCCTTAAGGTTCCGTTAATAAAATACCTCCCTTTATAATCGTAACCCAGGCGGCCAAATACAGATTCTGACCCATAATAGGTAGCATCATATGCTGTGGCGCCGTTGGCTAAATTAAGCGTGGCTACATTGGTGGTATGTACCAGTTCGCTCAAATAGTTGGTACCGGCAAACTGGTAATCATCTTCCCGGGTCCTGTCGCGGGTAAATGCCAGTAAACCAGTAACGTGATGATCTTTTACAAATGTTTTATTATAGTTTAAAAAAGCCTGGAATTCATAAGTTAGTATCTTATCTAACTCGTTACTGCCTGAATTGGGCCCCGCACTACCATTAGTTATAATATCGGGCGTGAATTTGGCAGTGTTTTTATTGTCCAGTCTACTATTAAATGATGTGGTGAACCTCAGCTCCTTTAACAACTGGTAGTTTACCATGATATTATCCTGTACGCTAATATTCGTAGGTACATTTTGTCCATATACCGCTTGTGCTACAGGGTTTCTTTTTGACTCGATATATCCATTATAAGTACCATCCGGCTTATAAAGCGACGTCCACGGATTACGTTCAAACACTTGTTTAGCCGATGAACCAACATCAATACTATTACCGGTGATGTAGGAATAAGACAGATTATTGCTTATTTTAAGTTTCTCACTTCCCTGATAATCAACGTTTGACGTTACCCGTACATTTTGAGCATAGCTATTAATCGCAATAGATTTGTCTGAATAATAGTTTACACCCGTATAATAAGTCAATCCTTTTTGACCGCCGCTCACGCTTACACTCAAATTATCTTTATTGCCGGTTCTGAACAACAGGTCCTGGTAATCATTATCGGCATTCAGGTAATGGTTGGTCGAATCAATAAGCGTAGCATTACCATCCCCGCGTTGCGAACGGTAGTAACGCAAATCGTTAGCCGACACGGTATGCAGTTTATGTGCAAGCTTTCCAAACAGGTGATAGTAATCTACCCTTACATTTGGCTTGCCTTCCTTACCCCTTTTGGTGGTGATGATAATTACGCCGTTAGCTCCGCGTGAACCGTAAATGGCTACAGAAGATGCATCCTTCAATACCTCAATTGAAGCAATATCAGCTGGGTTCAAAAAGTTAGCATCATTGTTAATAACTCCGTCAATTACATATAGTGGCCCGTTACCAGTGCTATTTAGTGATGAAGCACCGCGAATCTGGATGGTTCCCTGCGAGAATGGATCGCCACCATCTGTAACAACCTGTGCACCAGCAATTTGCCCCTGTAAAGCGTCTGCCAAGTTAACTGGCTGGCGTTCTTCGATTTGTTTGGCGCTTACAGTAGCAATAGATCCTGTTAAATCGCGCTTGGTTACCGATTGCCCGTAGCCAGTTACAACAATTTCGCTTAGATCTGTAGAAGCGTCTGTCAGGATTACATCAATAGCTTTGTTACTGCCAACAGTTACTTCCTTGGTATTAAAGCTTACATAGCTAAATACCAATATTGCCGAGGTATTAGGTACGTTAAGACTGTACTTCCCGTCAATATCTGTTAACGTACCTACCGTGGTACCCTTTACTTTTACACTAACCCCTGGCAGGGTAGCTCCTTTATTATCCTTAACAACACCGGTAACTTTAATAGCATTTTGCGCCCAGGCCGGGATGGTAAATACACTGAACAGCAATAACAGCAATAGTACTGCCGCATTGTTTTTTAATCGGGCTATTCCCGATTTTTTTGAAATAGGTTTAAATAAAATGTGAGTACATCTTTTTTTCATATACTTAGTTTTAGTTTAATAATTGGAATTGGTTAATTGCTTTCGGCACACTATGTAAACTTTTACCGGCCAAAAACTTTACTGACACGCAGTCTGACTACGCACGCAGTTAAAATATTGAGACGCTCTTCCCCTATACGCTACAAATGATTGTTTACTGTTAAAATTGGTGAAAGCAATTACACCATAAATTCAATAGAAATGTTTCGTAAAATTAGCCAGTTATTCAGCTATATTAACATGATAAATTACCATTTTAATCAAAACAATGAATATATGGTTGAGTTATTATCAAATTGGCATTTTTTTAACATTTAAAAAAAGTTATTATTTGCGTGTGTTTTTATTAAATTTTTCATTATAACCTTATAAATACTATAAATTTCGCATAATATAATGCCCTATAATTCTTGTCGATTTGACACTAATTAATCGCTTTTTATAATTTATGATGTTAATTTAGCTTACTTCTAATCGCAGCTATAATTAATAAAAAATGCAAATGTTTAAGCTGTATTTTTATTTTTGAAGACAGATTAAATACACTAACAAAAAAACACCTATGAGCAATCCCCAAAATCAACCTTACCATATGATACAAACCATGCGCTGGTATGGCCCTGCCGATCCCGTTAGTCTGGCCGACATCCGCCAGGCTGGTTGTACAGGCGTGGTGAGTGCGTTGCATCACATTCCCAACGGACAGGTTTGGACGGTAGATGAGATACGCAAACGGCAGCAACAGGTGACCGACGCCGGCCTGATATGGAACGTGGTAGAAAGTGTACCTGTACACGAAGCCATTAAAACTCAAACCGGTGATTATCTGCAATATATCGACAACTATAAACAAAGCATACGCAACCTGGCCGCTTGCGGTATCCATATAATTACCTATAATTTTATGCCGGTGCTGGATTGGACACGTACCGATCTGGCCTACACTGTCCAGGACGGCTCTAAAGCCCTGCTGTTCGAGAAAGCCGCTTTTATGGCGTTCGATCTGTTTATTTTGAAGCGTAAAGGCGCCGAAGATGATTATACCAGCGACGAGATCATCCGTGCCGAGCAGCGTTTTAAGGGTATGAGCGATGCTGATAAAGCCCTGCTGCAACGCAATATTATAGCCGGCCTGCCGGGCAGCGAGGAGAGTTTCACCCTCGAGAAATTCCAGGCGGCGCTTGATACTTATAAAGGCGTAGATGCTAACAGGCTGCGTGCCAACCTGATCTATTTCCTGCAGCAGGTTATCCCCGTGGCCGATGAATGCGGCACCAAAATGGTGATACACCCCGACGACCCGCCGTACCCAATTTTAGGGTTACCGCGCGTAGTTAGCACAGCCGCTGATATTGAGGCACTTGTAAAAGCCGTGCCCAGCTTTAACAACGGTTTATGTTTCTGCACCGGCTCCTTCGGGGTGCGGCCGGATAACAATCTGCCCGCTATGGTGGCCCAGTTTGCCGATCGTATCAACTTCCTGCACCTGCGCAGTACCCGCCGCAATGCCGACGGCGATTTTTATGAAGACAATCACCTGGAAGGCGACGTAGATATGTACAGCGTTGTAAAAGAGGTGGTTAAAATAATGCAAAACAGGAAGGTAAACATCCCCATGCGGCCCGACCACGGCCACCAGATGCTGGACGACCTGACCAAAAAGACCAACCCGGGCTACAGCGCCATTGGCCGCCTGCGTGGATTGGCCGAGCTGCGCGGACTGGAACTGGGGATTGCCAGGTCCCTGTAAATAGCATGGTAAATTCAACTAAAATAAATAACAGCATAGGCAGGCAAAATCACAAACGAATAATTATAAATAATAATAGATAAAAATAAATAACATTTTTACCCGCTGCGATGGTCCCTCAGCAAGTATTAGCAGGGGCGAGATTACCAACTCAATACACTAAGCCCCCAAAATACAGCGATATAATTAAGCGCTGACACCGCTACGCCACCATTTATTAACCAAAAAGGCTTATGAAGCTAAACTTCATAAGCCTTTTTTGCGGACGTAAGTATTCTAGTTTGTAGCATTATAGGTAATAATATGGTACACGAAAAAACCTACAAACAAATCTACCCCCTCAATCCTTTATAACCTAACAACTTTGCGCTGTGATATTAAACTTAAAAACTATGGGATTTATTAAAACATTTGTGCTGGGGGCAGCAGTTGCCTACGGGATACAATATATCACCAAAAAACGCGAGGACGGCTCGTCCATTTTAAGCGACTTTATGGATAACCCGCCCGATATTGTTAAGGATGTGCAGTCGTACGCCAGCCATGCTGTAGAGGATGCGGTAAACGCGGTTAAACAAACCATATCGCCCCAGCAAACCTATTAAGGGCAGAGCTTATAACCTGGCCCACAAGTTTAGTTAGTCGCGCCTTGTTGGTGTCGCCGCGCTTAGCGTTAGTATAGCGGGTATGGGCGTTAATGATAAGGCGGGGTCTGTTGAAGCTGGGCAGCCATATAGCTTTCCTACTGTGCCTGCTCCGCCTTATTTTTTGAGTGATCGGTTTCCAAATCGTACCGGGCCTGCATATCGCGCGTATCTTTTAGTATCCGTGCATAAATATTTTTTATCTCCTGATCGTAGTTAGCGGTGTAAATTTTAGCGTTAAAAGCCAATAGCAGCTTGCGGGCATACAGTTCGGCAATATCAAAATGCAGTTGCTCGTGCTTTAGCAGCGCAGGCGTCTCCTTATTTTTGCGCACCCACGATGAATCTTTAAGCAGCACATTCTTTATCTTGAATTGGTAGGATAACAACCTGTCGCCTTTTTGCCAGTGGTAGGTGTAACTAACATTGGCCAGGGTGTACGAATCAAACGGGTTGGCCTTATCAAACTTTCCTTCAAAATCGGCCCAGGTGAGGGGCCGGTGGGCATCCCAGTCAATAAATTGCGCGCAAACCTTTAAAGGCACGCACAAAAATAGCAGCAGCAATAAGGTTAATCCTTTTTTGATATACATATGGTTTAGAGCGTGCAGGCCTGCAGTTTGTTACGATATTACCAATTTATGGTGAGATACGAAAGGGAGGGATGTGAAAAGTGCATATAACAAAAAACCCCTCATCTTATAGATGAAGGGTTTAAGTTTAACGTCGCCTGGACGATAAGATTTGGCACCGACCTACTCTCCCACATTTTACTGCAGTACCATCGGCTCTGGCGGGCTTAACTTCT